>JAJDAH010000391.1 GCA_029261965.1 Polyangiaceae bacterium | reverse complement strand
CACGTGGTGTTTCGGTCACGAGGGGGCGGGGATGAGCCCGAAAATGTTGTGGCGCTCTGTGTGTGGTGCCACCTGGAGGGGGTGCACGGGGGGAAGATCGCGGTGAGGGGGCGGGTGCCGGGGCTCGAATGGGAGATTGGGCGACGAGCCGTGGTGGTGGTGCGAGGTAGAGATAAGGTGAAAGGGGGGTGGAAGGATGTGGAGCGGGCGGCTTGATTCGGTCCCAATGGTTCGTGGTTGCTAAACGAAAGGACTCACGAAGAAGACTAGAGCGGACGTCAAGCTCGTGCGTGGGGTGCCCGTGAAACTCCCCATGCAGGAGTCGTTTATCAACGCTTGTCGCGTGTGAGTTGTCCATGGGCCAAGCGTCGCGGCTACCCAAAGAGGAAGCGCGTGGTCGCGGGCTACTGCGAGTTTCAGGCCGCTGACGGAATCGCGCGACGTTGGCGGCGTCTGAACGCCAGAGCCATCAGTATCAGCGGACCGCTCCCGACTTTCGAACGAGACTGTGCGTGGCCGGCTCGAACTGCGCACCCGCTCGCGCTGGAGGGGGTTTCGAAGGCGCTTTGGCCCCCGGCAGCCCCCGCCGTGCCGGCATCCGACGAAGTGCCGCCCGCGCCGATCGGCTGCCCCGCGGCGGCGGCGTCGAAGTCGCAGGAGCTCGACTCATCGAGCGGCATGTGCACCGAACAGTAGTAATCCTCCCATTCCCGTCTGCAGACTTCGTCATACGAAGAAGTAGCGGGGCACTCGAGCGGCGGAGCGATGTCCAACATGCGCAGGAGTGGCTCCAGAGTCGCGCCGTCGTCGTCGCTTCGAGCGACGTCGAAACCACTCGA
The DNA here is from genome assembly GCA_029261965.1 of Polyangiaceae bacterium. Lineage (GTDB taxonomy): Bacteria > Myxococcota_A > Polyangia > Polyangiales > Polyangiaceae > JAJDAH01. The sequence goes on along the minus strand of JAJDAH010000391.1, from coordinate 18,091 downwards.
GAAAGTGGCCGTGCAGAGGTACAGAGCGCCCGCTCGCGCCCGATGAAGACAGAGGACTTGCTCTCTCTGGACCTGTACCGACGAGCCCGTATCCGTGGAGACGCGCCAGAGTCCGTGGAGCTTATTGTCGGTGGCGGTACCTTCGAAGTCCGGTCCAACCCCGACGAGGACGTCGCCGTTCGTCGAAAACTCCGCCGCAAAGATCGCCGCGTTGGTCCGGAAAGCTTCGCTCCACGATCCTCCACCGTCAGTGGTCAACAGGACTGCCTGATCCAAGCCCTCGTCGATTGCGCCGCCGCGCCCGTTGTCGACGATCGCCAGCACGACCTCAGGGCGAGTCGAATGCACGGCCGCCAACGTGAGCTCCAGATGGGGACCCGTCGCGATGAGTCCGGCCGTCCCCCAGCTCTCTCCGGCGTCGGACGAGCTCGACAATAGCCAGTCGTCGCCCTTCTTGGCCGTCAGGTAGAGCCGTCTCGACTCCGACGGCGCGATGGCCAGATCGAAGAGGATCGAGTCCGAGTCGAAGTCGGATCCGACCTGGGTCCACAGGTTGCCGTGGTCGGTCGACCGCAAGAGCTGGCTCGAAAACAGGCCCCCACTGACACCCGTAGATCGGGCCGCATACATGCGGTTCTGCCTATCCAGATCGATGTCCGCGATGACCCCGCTGAGGGCGCCCTCAACGGGCACGAAGTCGCAGCCGCCGTTTCTGCTCACAGTCAAACCGGTGAACATGCCGACCGCGAGCGCTCCGTCCGCCGCGATGAGAATCGGTGGCTTCTCGGTGGAGCTGTGCCCTACGACGTCTCGACAGACGTGACGCCAAGTCGCGCCGCTGTCGCGCGAGAGGAACATTCCGATGTTGCCACGAGCCAGAAGAACCGACGGGTCAGTCGGAGAATCGACGACGGCTTCGATGCGAGGGAACTCGCCATCCGCAAGTGCGGAGCCCGTGCCAGCGATGCATGCGAGCACCGTGAGGGCACCGATGCGCCAGCGGCTCATGTCGATGTCGTGCAAAATCGAATTATCCCGGGGGCGGTGAGGGTAGTATTGACGACGAGCGGCCGAAGCCCCCGCACAGGAGAACCCCATGAGCGACGTGTCACCCATTCCCGAAGAGTATACGCGAGTCAGCCCGTACCTCTGCGTCGATGGCGCCGCCGACGCCATCGAGTTCTACAAAGAGGTCTTCGGCGCCGAAGAACGCATGCGCATTGCGGCGCCCGACGGGAAAATCGGGCACGCCGAAATCACCATTGGGGACTGCATCATCATGGTGGCCGATGAGTACGAAGAATCCCAGGTGCTCGGTCCGAAGAAGATCGGGGGAACGCCGGTGACGATCAGCGTCTACGTGGAGGATGTGGATGCCACCTACGCGAAAGCCATCGAGAAAGGCGCCAAGTCGCTCCGCGAGGTGAAAAATCAGTTCTACGGCGACCGCGCGGCCAAGTTCGAAGATCCCTTTGGCCACGCGTGGAGCGTCGCGTCGCGGTTCGAGATCGTCTCGAAGGAGGAGATCCTCGCGCGCGCAGAGAAGCTCTTCGGCGGAGGATGAATCTCCGGTCGCTGCCCGGCACTCGCGACAGCCGACGGATCCACTGGGTCACGCCGCGTCACCGTCGGCGCGCGACTCCGCGTATTTCTGGAGTACCGTGGCTGATGGAACCTGGCGTGAGGTCGCCGACGATCTGCGGGCGCTCTTGATGGAGGGCGTTCTCCAGATCGGCTCGAAATGATTCGAGACGCTCGGGACGTTGGCCATGCGCTACAATGAGGCGCATCCAGGCCCGAAGTCCCAGCCCGGTACGCTGCGCATGACGCCAAGAAGTGCACTAGAAACGGATCTCGGGACCCCCGCGCCGGGGGCGGAACGCGTGCGTTGGGGCTGGGTAGGACGGTCCGTCAGGTGGTTCGTTCCGCAATCGGTGGCGGAAAGCGCCGATGGGCCGCGCACGCAGATGGCCGTGGCCATCGCGCTGTTCATGGTGGTCGTGTTCGTGGTGCTGGCGGCGGCACACGCAGTGGCTCTGAGCCATCGCGAGGCCATTGCGAACCTCGGCCTTGCGGGGCTGATGCTCGCAGGGCCGTTGGTCATGCGGGCGACGGGTCGCTACAAGCTCGTCGTCAATGCAGTTATCGCGGCGGCGTTCGGCGTCGTGTTGTTCATCGGCGGCGCCGAGCGCGGCGCCGGGGTCAACGCCGGTACCATCGCGCTCGCCGAGATCCCGCTCTTCGCCACGCTCCTGCTCGGCTGGCGGGTCGGCGCCATCTGGGCAGCCCTGGCTTGCGCGGCAAGTGTGACGCTCGGCTTCGCGGGCCATTTCGGGATCGTCGATGCGGGGACGCGAACCGGTCGAGAGCTCTTCGATGACCACGTCGTGCTCGTAATCGTGACGGCCACCCTCTTTCTCGTCGCGGCGATGTACGAGTGGGGCCGGGCCCGAGGGCTCGAACGCGTGGCTGCCTTGGATGCCCAGCGTGGGCAATCGGAGCTCGAGAAGCTCGAGGCTCAAGCGGAGGCTCGAGTGGCGCGCGCGGAGCGGATGGCCTCGCTCGGACGAATCGCGGCGGCGACCGCGCACGAGATCAACAACCCGCTCTCCTACGTCGCCGCCAATCTCGAGTTTTTGGGTCGGGCCACCGACGAATCAGCCGAGGAGCGGTCCGCAGCGATCGCCGAGTCGCTCGATGGCGTTCGGCGAATCCAACGCATCGTGACGGATCTGAAGTTGTACGCCCGCCCCGGCGACGATCCGCTGTCACTCGTGGACGTCCGCACCGCTCTGGAAACCGCGGTGAAGATGTCGAAAGGCCACCTTCGTGCCACATCCCGACTCGACATCCGCCTCGACCCGGTACCCCCCGTCTTGGCGAGCGAGTCACGCCTGGTCCAGGTGTTCCTCAACCTTCTGGTCAACGCCGCGCAGGCGCTCTCCGAGAGCGGCGCGCGCGAGCAACGAATCAGCCTGCGCACCTTCATCTCCGGCTCCCAGATCGAGGTGCAGATCGAGGACACTGGAACCGGCATGCCCGACGACGTGGCGCGCCGCGCCGGGGAGCCCTTCTTCACGACCAAGCCGGACGGTACGGGTTTGGGCCTCGCGGTGTGTCAGAGCATCCTTGCCCAGATCGGCGGAGAGCTGCACCTCGAGAGCACGCCCGAAGGCACCATCGCCCGAGTTGCGCTCCAGGCGGCCGCCGAGTCCGCGAGTCTCGCGCAGGAACGACCAACCGAGGCGGCGCGGGAACTCTCGATCCCCTCGTCGCGCGTGCTCGTCGTGGACGACGAGCCACTCGTCGCGCGGGCGATTCGCCGTTGCCTGTCCAATCACGACGTGCAGATCGTCGGTAGCGGACGTGAGGCGCTCACCCTGCTGGGAAACGGCGAGCGTTTCGATCTCGTGCTCTGCGACATGATGATGCCGGAGCTTTCCGGCATGGACGTTTACGCCGAGATCCAGAAACAGCACCCCGAGCTGCTCGGACGGCTCGTGTTCATGACCGGCGCGACGTTCACCGACCGCGCCAGCGAGTTCCGCGCCGCCGTCCAGAACCCCGTGCTCGAAAAACCGCTGCAGACGGACAAGCTCCTGGCGCTCCTGGCAAACTGCCGCCGCGGAAACGCGGTCGGCGTAGGCCATGACCAGCTCCTTGGCGGAGAGCTGGACGGAGCGCCGAGCGCGTGACGCCGAGCGCGTGACGCCCAGCGCGTGACGCCCAGCGAAGGCCTCGGCGTTCGCGCAGAGACCAGTGCGGTGACGGACAACGGCATCTACCAATGGTTTGGCGGACGATGGGCAGTCTGTCGAAGATCGTGTCTTCGGCTACGGGGCCAATGATGGCGGCAACTTCGCGTTCGCGGCGGACATCCGCCTGGTTGTCGCTGGGCCATCATGATCGCCCTGGCCGGGCACGCTGGCGACGAGCATTTCTTCCGCGCGCTCCAGTCCGGCGCCGTCGCTACATCCTCAAAAGCGACGGGATAGGGCGTGAGATCTAGAAGAGGAGCTGCTCGTCGTTGCGGTAATCGGGACCGAGGCGGCAGGGAAACCACAGCGGACGAGGATGGCCTCGTGTTCGCCGTGCAGAGCCGAATCCTGAGGCGCCGGTCACCGTCGACCTCGTGCTCATGACCCTGCACGAGAAACCGAAGTCAGCGCGACCCGCAACAGGTTTCCTGTTCGACGACGTCCTCGCCTTCGGAACGCAGGTCACTGGCCGGCGATGTGCCGTCAACGAGTGAACGATTCCGCGAACACGCCCTAGTTCAGAAAAAGACACGGGGACCCACCCGAAGGTGAGTCCCCGTGGGACGTCGCGAGGTGGGAGGGGATAGTGGCCCCGCGATGCCGTGAGTTCTCCCGCGTCAGTTCGGCAAGAGCACCTTGTCGATCACGTGGATCACGCCGTTGGCCGTGAAGTAGTTGGGAGCCGTGACCGTCGTGTTGGTCGCGCTTCCCGCATCGTCGAGGTTCACCGTATCGGCAGGGGAACCCGTCGCTGACACCGTGATCTGCTGGGCAGGTGCCGAGCCGAGCAATGTGTCGAACGCCGTGGGCGAAGAGAGCCCGAGCGCGTCGCTGGCATAGATCGGAGTCGCCTCGTTGAGCACGTGATACAGCAAGACATTCGTCAGAGCTTGACCTGACGGAGTCGCCGGTAGCGCCCCGAATGCGGCGTTGCTCGGGGCGAACAGCGTGTAGAAACCCGTCGTAGCTGCGGCGTCGAGCGCCGGGGCGACCTTGGGTGTTCCCGCACCGTTGTCCGCCGCCAAAACCGCGGTCTTCAGCGAGTCGAGCTCCGGCGCGGTCGTGACGACGTCGGTGATCGAAGGCACCAGCACACCACCGATGACGTGGATGACACCGTTGCTCGTCAGAATGTCGGCGGTGTCGACTGACACACCGTCGATGGCGACGCCGCTAGACGTGTCGGCGGCCACCGTGCCACCGAGCGTCGCCACGTCACCAGTCGTGACGTTGGCGGCTAGAACGCGGCTTGGCACGACGTGATAGCGAAGCACTGGAACGAGCTGGTACGGCTGGAAGTCGCCGAGACCCGTGATCCCCGTATTGCCAGCACCCAGCGCGGTCACGAGACCCGAGAATGCGGCATCCGTCGGGGCGAAGACCGTAAAGTCGCCGCTGTCTTCGTCGAGCGTCCCGACGAGATCCGGAGCACTCGCATCCGTGTCCGCGGCGGTGAGTGCCGCGGCGAGGCTCGAGAAGCTCGAATCGCTCACGACGACGTCCGTAATCGACGGGAGAATTACCGCATCGATGCCGTGGATGATTCCGTTGTCCGCCATGATGTCCGGCGCCTCGACGATTGCGCTTCCGTCCAGCTGGATGTCGGTTCCCGACAGCCCGAGCTGAATCGATCCTCCGAGACCGCTCACCTTGTCGCCGTTGGTCGCAGCAGCCGTCGCCGCGGTGCCGTCCACCTCCATGCCGAGCACGTGATAGAGCAGCACCGGCGTGAGTTGCTCGACGGTCAAGTCGTCGAGGCTGCTCGCGCCGATTGCCGTCAGGAGGGCAGCAAAAGCTTCGTTGTCCGGGGCGAAGACGGTCAACGTCGCTGACGAGTCTTGGAGCGCCGGTGCAAGACCGGCCTTGTCTACCGCTGCAACGAGGCTCGAGTAGTCGGGCGATGCGCTCGCCACGTCGTATACGGTCATCGACATGGGGCTGCCGGCGGAGCCGCCGGTTCCTGTGCCTGCCGAGCCACCTGTTGCCGCACCTCCGGTTGCCCCGGTTCCTCCGGTTCCGGAGCCTCCGGTACCCGGAGCTCCTGCGGACGACGAGCCTCCCGTGGATGGTGATCCGCCCGATCCGTCGGAGCTGCTGTCACTGTCACCGCACCCAGGCAGCACCGTAGCGGCGGCGAAGAGAAATGTTCCTAGTCCAATCGAAGTTGCGACGCGCATGTCTTGTCAGTCCTTTCGTGTCCGAGCGATTCCCTACACAAGTGCGTTGTGTGGCCCGCCGCTCCAGCCGCAAGCCCGTATTTCGGCACGTCCTCGTCATGATCGTGCTCAGTCAGGCGCGCCGGCGGAGCCGCTGCGGCTCGTCCTTCTTGCGCGCATGCCTCTCAACACCACTTGACGCGGCTGGATCCCGTTCGATGAAGCTCCGATAGGGCTTCGAGCAACGAAGTCTCACTACCAATGCAAGTAGCGGCTTCATTCACTGAGCCTCCGGTGTCCACGTCTAGCCGAGTGATCGGTACTGTGCTCGCCGTCGTGGTGTGCAACGCCGTCGGCATTGCCGGAGCGGTCTTCACATCGACCGACACCACTTGGTACGCCGGCCTCGTCAAACCCGACTTCCAGCCCCCCGGCTGGGTTTTCGGTCCGGTGTGGACCCTTCTGTACACCATGATGGGAGTCGCGCTCTATCGCGTCTTCGAACGACGCCAACGCGACGGCGCACGCCGCGGTCTCTGGCTCTTCGCTGGGCAACTGATCCTCAACGGGATCTGGTCACCCGTCTTCTTCGCCGCCCAGGCGATCGTCCCAGCTCTATTCGTCATTCTCGGGCTCGCCGCGGTGCTCGCGCTGACCGTCAGGGAGTTCCTGAAGGTCGATCGGCTAGCGGGGGCACTACTGGTTCCGTATCTGGTCTGGGTGGTGTTCGCGACGATTCTCAATGGAGCACTCGTCGCGCTCAACTGAACGGTGTGGAGAGTGTGCGACATGAAAACGGTTGCGATCGACGCGGAGATTCGACGTCAGCATCATGTGAAAGTACTCGGTCTCGCTGAAGGTCTGTCGGAACGCATCTACGCGATCACCAGCGAGCGTCGAATCAAGCACCCCGGAGTCGTCGCCATTTTCGAAAGCGCGAAGGAGTTTCTTGAGAAGTCATGACTAAGATGATGAAGGAGTTCCTTCGTCTCGAATCGGCCGGGGGCATCCTGCTCGCGCTGGCAACGGTGCTGGCGCTCGTCGTCGCGAATTCGCCTCTCGCCGCCCACTACGCTCAGCTGATCGAGCTGCCGATCCACATCCGCGTCGGGGGTTTCGAAATCGCCAAGCCCATGTTGCTTTGGATCAACGACGGGCTCATGGCGATATTCTTTTTCCTCGTCGGGCTCGAGCTCAAACGAGAGGTTCTCGAGGGCGAGCTCTCTAGTCCCAGCAAGATTGCCCTGCCCGCGGTCGCCGCTGTCGGTGGCATGCTCGCGCCGGCGGCAATCTACGTCATGGTCAATCGTGGCGATGCTGTTGCCCTCAACGGCTGGGCAATTCCTGCCGCCACCGACATCGCTTTCGCGCTGGCCATCCTCACCCTGCTCGGGCCTCGCGTCCCCGTGGCGCTCAAGGTGTTCCTCGTTTCGGTCGCGATCTTCGACGACATCGGCGCCATCGCCATCATCGCGCTCTTCTACACCGCCAACATCTCGCTTTCGGCGCTGCTCGGCGCCGCGATCGGAATCGCCGGCCTCGCGGTGCTCAACCGACGTGGCGTCGCTCGGGTTGCGCCGTACCTTCTCGTCGGTCTGGTCGTCTGGGTCTGCGTGCTGAAATCCGGCGTGCATGCGACCCTCGCTGGCGTCGTCATCGCGCTTTTCATACCGATGCGCGACGAGTCTGCTCCGGAGAGCTCCCCCCTCAAAGCGCTCGAGCACGATCTGCACGGCGTGGTCGCCTTCGCCATCCTACCGATCTTCGCGTTTGCCAACGCCGGCGTCTCTCTCGGCGGCGTCGGCTTCGAACAGCTGCTCCACCCGATCCCGGTCGGGATTGCCCTGGGTTTGTTCCTCGGTAAACAGGTTGGCATCGTAGGACTGTGCTGGGTCGCCGTGCGCCTCGGAATCGCAAAGCTCCCGGCAGGAGTCGGGTTTCGACAGATTCACGGGATCTCCCTTTTGTGTGGGGTCGGTTTCACGATGAGCTTGTTCATCGGCTCGCTCGCATTCGAGGAGACGCAGGTGAACTTGTTGTTCGACGAACGCCTCGGGATCCTGGCCGGATCCCTCGCGTCCGGTGCGGTAGGTTACCTGCTTCTTCGGGCCGCGCTCGGAGCCGTGAAACGAACGTAGCTTCCGAGGACTCGCGCGGTCAGCGGGAATGGTCAAGACGACGTATCAGCTGCGGAGGCGAAAGAAGGGCACGAATGCCGACGTCGTTTCCACATAGCGTCGATACCCAGGACGACGCTCCGCGATGTCCTTTTCCAGGAGCGCAACGCCGGAGACCTGAACGAGAAACAAGGTCATGACCATGGGGGAGACGACGGTCCATGCGCCCCAAGAGGAGCCGAGGGCAATCACCCAAAAACCCCACCACTGCAGCGCGTCTCCGAAGTAGTTCGGGTGGCGCGTGTAGCGCCAGAACCCGCGATCCATGACTTTGCCGCGGTTTTCCTCGTTCGCCTTGAACTTTGCGAGCTGCGCGTCGCCCCCTGCTTCGAAAGCGAACCCCACGAGCCACAAGAATCCGCCCACGTAGTCCGTCCAACCAAGAGCGCTCGCTTGATTCGTCTGCACGGCGAGCAGCGGGAGGCTGATCAACCCGATGAGCAGGCTTTGAAACCCAAAAACCGTGAACAGGCTCACCCACCAGAACCGCCGCCCGTGGTGTGCGCGCATTTCGGCGTAGCGTCGGTCTTCGCCTCGACCGTGATTGCGGTACAGGATGTATCCGGAAAGGCGTACTCCCCAAATCGTGACGAGGGTGAGCAATAGCCAATGTCGCGGTCCCGCTTCGGGTCCGAGCGCGCGGAAGATCCACGCCGAAAGCACGAATCCGAGCCCCCATGCTCCATCGACGATGCTGGCGTCCCGAAGTCGCAAGCTCAGCATCCAGAGGATGAGCATCGCGACCAAGACGGCGCTCATCCCGGTAATCCAGGCTTCGAGGACCATGGGTCGTCGGACATGTATCGGGGCCGGCAGGGCATCGCGCAAGCCGTCATCGTCGGCTCGGTCTCGAACACGATCGGACGGGGTCGAAAAGAATCCGGCTTGACCACCCGGGGCTTGGGACACACGCATCGGCCAGCGGCGCTCGGGCCGCAACACCAACCGCTTGCCGTTTCTCTTGAAGACGCTCGGCAGTTCGCTCCCGCTAACGACGCCTTCGGCAAGCTCGCGGAGGGAACCGTCGCCGAACTTCTCAAACCGGAGAACAAGCAGAAGCTCATGAGACGGAAAAACGCCGACGCCGCCGTTGCTAGGGGGTTGACCAGCCGTTGTCGAGGACCGACGCACCCTCCATGGCAGGGAAGAGCAGCGTCGCCGTCGTCGGTACCGGGATCGCCGGCAACCTCGTGTCATATCTGCTCCACCGGGGCCACGACATCACGGTCTTTGAGGCCAGCGACTGGGTAGGCGGTCACTCCCACACGGTGGAGGTCGAACGCCCGAGCGGCGTCTACGCCGTCGACACGGGGTTCATCGTCTTCAATCACTGGACCTATCCACGATTCATCGAGCTGCTCGACAAGCTCGAGGTGGCCTCGAAGCCGACTGCCATGAGCTTCGGCGTGCGAGACGAGCAGTTCGGGCTCGAATACTCGGCGACGAGCCTCAACACGCTCTTCGCACAGCGCCGAAACCTCCTACGCCCGTCGTTTCACGAAATGCTGGTCGACGCCGTGCGGTTCAATCGTGGCGCGCCCGAGTTCTTGGCGACCGGCGACCGCGAGATGACGCTCCGCGAGTACATGGACCGAGGCCGCTACGGCCACGAGTTCCGAGAGCGCTTCATCGTGCCCATGGGCTCGGCCATCTGGTCCTCGGACCCGGATGACCTTCTCGAATATCCCGCGTTCTTCTTTCTGCAGTTCTTCCGCAATCACGGGTTTCTCAACATTCTCGACCAGCCGCAGTGGCGGGTCGTGGAAGGTGGCTCGTGGAGCTACGTGCGCGCCCTCACCAGAGGTTTCCGCGACGACATTCGACTCGAGACTCCCGTCGAGCGGGTGACACGGCACGAGGACCACGTGCTCGTGACGCCCCGAGGCGGCGAGCCGGAGCGCTTCGACGAAGTCGTCTTCGCGACTCACAGCGATCAAGCGCTGCGCATTCTCGGCGACGCGAGCGCCGACGAGCGCGCCGTGCTCGGTGCGATCGGCTACCAGAAGAACGACGTCGTCCTCCACACCGACACGGCGATGTTGCCGAAGAGCAAGCTCGCTTGGGCGGCTTGGAACGCTTTCGTGCCGAAGCGTGGGCGCGGTCACGCGACGGTCACCTACAACATGAACCTCCTGCAGGGCCTCGATGCGCCGGAGACCTTCTGCATCACCCTCAACCAGCAGGCCGAAATCGACCCATCGAAGGTCCTGCGTAGATTCGAGTACGAGCACCCGCTGTACACTTCCGGTGCGGTCGAAGCCCAAGGCCGTTGGGGAGAGATCAGCGGCGTCAATCGCACGCATTTTTGCGGCGCCTACTGGGGCTGCGGCTTCCACGAGGATGGGGTCAAGAGCGCACTCCGGGTCGGAAAATCATTCGGAGTCGAGCTGTGAGCCTCGAGAGCTGCGTCTACGAAGGAACGATTCGGCACCGCCGCGTCGAGCCGGTGGAGCACGAGCTCTCGTATCGCATCTGCATGGTCTATCTCGACCTCGAGCAGCTTGCCGAGACCTTCGCGACGAGCCGGCTCTGGTCTTGCGACGGTCCCGCTCTCGCTTGGTTTCGGCGCGAGGACCACTTCGGAGATCCGACCGTATCACTCCCCGAAGCGGTTCGTGACGTCGTGGCGGAGCGAACCGGCACTCGTCCGCGCGGGCCGATCCGCCTGCTCACTCACCTTCGATACTTCGGCTACGTCTTCAACCCCGTCAGCTTCTTCTACTGCTTCGACGATGAGGGCAAGCACGTGGAAACCATCGTGGCGGAGGTGGACAACACCCCGTGGAACGAACGGCATCTCTACGTTTTGCCAGGCTCGCTCGATTCGGCCAAGAGCAGCGACCGCAAACGATATCGTTTTCCGAAGCGCTTCCACGTCTCCCCCTTCATGGGCATGGACGTCGAATACGATTGGCGTTTCGGCACGCCAGGGCAGTCGCTCCACGTTCACATGGAGAACCTCGAGGCGAGCGGGCGAACCTTCGATGCGACGTTGCTCATGCGTCGTCGGCCGCTCGAGGCGTCGTCGGCCCGCCGCCTTCTCGTCCGTTATCCGCTGATGACCGTCCGGGTGGTCTCCGCGATCTATTGGAACGCGCTGGCGCTCTGGCTCAAGCGTGCTCCCGTCTCTTCTCACCCGAAGAATCTGCGGGAACGGCCCGCTACCGAGTCATGACCAATTCCATCGTCCGCTTTGCCCCCGATCTCGCTGCCAAGCGCACCGGCAGCTTCGCCGCTCGGCTCGCACGCGCCGCGCTCCTCCGTCTCGGCCCACACCTCGTCGACTGCGAGCTCACGCTGGTCGACCCCGACGGGACCCACCACTTCGGCTCGCCTTGTAGGGATGGACTGCGGGCAACCATTCAGGTTCGTGACCTCGCCTTCTATTCGTACGTCGCCTTCCGAGGGTCGATAGGCGCCGGCGAGGCGTACGTGCTCGGACTCTGGGAGTCGGACGATCTGTTGTCGGTGATGAGGATTTTCGCGCGCAACGCCGCCACGCTGGACAAGATGGACTCGGGTTTCAGTCGGCTGACGGAGCCGGTCTACCGAATCGCACATGCGCTGAGGCGGAACACCGTCGCCGGAAGCAAGAAGAACATTCTGGCCCACTACGACCTCGGAAACGAATTCTACGAACTCTTGCTCGACGAAACCCTGAGCTACTCGGCGGGGATCTTCGAGAGAAGCGACAGCACGCTACGAGACGCCTCGATCAACAAGATCGATCGAATCTGCCGAAAGCTCGACCTTCGCTCCACCGATCATCTCGTCGAAATCGGCACTGGATGGGGCGGCCTCTCGATCTACGCCGCCAGTGAATTCGGATGCCGAGTCACGACGACGACCATCTCCCAAGAACAGTACGAACTCGCGAAGGAGCGGATTGAGCGCGCCGGACTCGCCGACCGCGTCGAGGTGCTTCTCGAGGACTACCGAAATCTGCGCGGTCAATACGACAAGCTGGTCTCGGTGGAGATGATCGAGGCTGTCGGTTTCGAGTACTTCTCGGACTACTTCGGTGCCTGCAGTCGGCTCCTCCGCCCGGACGGCGCCATGTTGTTGCAGAGCATCACCATCGGCGACCAGAGCTACGATTCAGCGAAGCGCTCGGTTGATTTCATCAAGCAATACATCTTCCCGGGGAGCTGCATCCCGTCGGTCTCGGCCATCGCCGATGCGGTCGCCAGGTCGACCGACATGCGCATCGTGCACCTCGAAGACATCACCAGCCACTACGCCCGCACCGTGCACGAGTGGCGCAGCAACTTCTGGAAGAATCGCCAGATGATCGCGAAGCTCGGCTATCCGGGGAAGTTCCTCCGCATGTGGGACTATTACCTGGCGCTCTGTGAGGGCGGGTTCAGCGAGCGCTACATCGGAAACGTCCAGCTGCTCATTCACAAGCGCGGACGCCCAAAAGTGCCCAGCGTTTCACCGCTGACCACGGACGATTGAAGGAGGAACGTGACATGAGCGATCTCTTGTTGGACGGCGCAGTCGACCTGATGGAGCGCGGGCTCGTGCCCGACGCGGCGATCCGGTTCGGAATCAGAAGACTTCTCGGCCAAAGGCTCGAGGAAGAGTCACGTGGCAGTGAGCACGAGCGCCGAGAGCGTTTCGAGCGACTCGTCGGGGAGCTACGCGCGAGCCCGCTCGCCATCGAGACCGCGAGCGCAAACGCGCAACACTACGAGGTCACGCCGGAGTTCTTCGAGATCACCCTCGGCAAGCACTTGAAATACAGCTCGTGCCTCTGGGACGGCAACGTGCGGACTCTCGACGCCGCCGAGGCACGAATGCTGCAACTGACTTGCGAGCGGGCCGGCATCGAAGACGGCATGCAGGTGATGGATCTCGGGTGCGGCTGGGGATCGATGAGCCTCTGGATCGCCGAGCATTATCCTCGTTGCCGCTTGCTTGCGGTTTCGAACTCGCGTGCCCAGAAGGAGTGGATCGAAGCTCGCTGCCGGTCGAAGAACCTCGCCAACGTCGACGTCGTCACCGCAGACGTCAACGAGTTCGACACCGACCGCAGATTCGATCGCGTAGTCTCCATCGAAATGCTCGAGCACGTTCGGAACTACGACCGACTATTCGAGAAGATCGAGAGCTGGCTCGAGCCGGACGGTCGCCTCTTCGTGCACATCTTCGCCCATCGCGAGCTCGCGTATCCCTTCGAGAGCGAAGGCGCGGACAACTGGATGGGCCGACACTTCTTCAGTGGCGGCATCATGCCGTCGGACGACCTGCTGTTCCGCTTCCAGCGGTCGATGGCGATCACGCGACACTGGACAGTGTCGGGCACGCACTACGCCCGAACGGCTCGTGCATGGCTCGACAACCTCGACGCCAACCGCCAAAGGGTGCTCGAGCTGTTCGAGCACGACTACGGTCCGAAAGAAGCAGCACGCAAGGTCCGGCGGTGGCGCGTATTTTTCATGGCGTGCGAGGAGCTTTGGGGATACCGCAGCGGCACCGAATGGTGGGTATCGCACTACCTGTTTCGGCCCAGCGGAGCCAGCGCAATGAGATCAGTGGGCGCCGACGAACGAACGAGTCGTGACCCGTAGCGAATTCCTGTCGCGAATGCTTCCACGGCAGGCGACGCGTTCAAGTGGACCGGGTCCGCCACGCAGCCGGCGCGCCCTTGCTTATCCCCTAGGGTGGATGTGACAATCCGAGCATGCGACATGCTCGATGTTTCGTGTTCGGGGGATTGCTCGCACTGGCCAGCTGCGGGGGCAGCGGTGAGTCCAGCGACAACGATGGCGGCGGTGGCAGCGGAGGAACCGCGACGGGCGGAAGCGCCGGAGCTTCCGGATCGTCGAGCGCGGGCGCATCAGGATCCGGGCAGGCCGGAGGGACGGGCGGGATCGGGACGGGGGGTTCGGGAGGCGGAGCTGGTTCGAGCGGCACCGGAGGCGCTGCCGGCATGGGAGGCGCTGCTGGTGCAGCTCAACTGAGGATCATCTTCCATTCGGAACGCAACGGGGGCCAGAGAGACATCTACGTCATGCTCCCCGACGGCTCGAACTCGACGCGGCTGACTTCCGGCCCCGAGGACGAAAAAACGCCCTCGGTGAGCCCGGACGGCACGAAGATCCTTTTCAGTGACTGCAGTGGAGGTGACTGTGAGATCTCCACGATGAACACCGATGGGAGCTCTCGCGTGGCTCTCACCAACGACACCACGAACGACGGACTGGCTGCCTGGAGCGCCGACGGGACGAAGATCGCGTTCACGTCCGCACGAGACGGCAATGTCGAAGTCTACGTGATGGACGCTGATGGCTCGAATCCGATGCGGCTGACGAACGACGCCGGCCTGGACGAGCACCCACACTTCAGTCCCGACGGGACGAAGATCGTGTTCGCGTCGGACCGCGACGCCCCTGGCTCGGGCCGCGAGATCTACATCATGGATTCCGACGGCGGAAACCCCGTCCGCCTCACCTCGGAACCCTCAGACGACAACCACCCGACGTTCCTGGCTGACGGTCGCATCATGTTCGATACGCGACGAGATGGCGACAGCAACCTCTACGTGATGAACGCCGATGGCTCGAACGTGGTGCAGCTGACGAACGAGCCAGGCAACGAAGCCAAGGCCGCCGTGAGTCCGGACGGCACGATGATCGTATTTTCGAACGACAGTCCCGGCGATCGCGAGGTCTTCATCGCCAACAGCGACGGCACGAACGTAGTCCGACTCACCACGGCTTCGGGCGAGGACGCTGAAGCCGAGTTCGCCATATTTTGAGCCACGTAGTGGCTACCTGGGTCGCTTCTCGAGATCATCCTCACCGGAAACCCGGATCTGTTCCCCGACCTCGATATCCCTCGCCTCACGGTACTGAGCCATATTGACGTGGCTTGCCAAGGGGGACGGGGGACGAATCGCGCACGCTGAGCTCGGCAAACCCAGCACCGGGTCGTGTGATAAGATCGCAAGAGCACCTATGCGGAAACTAGCTCTCGTCGCCCCACTCCTTCTCCTCACCGCCGCGTGCTCGGATTCGAGCTCGAACGAGCCGGGCGATACGGCTGACGTGTTGCTCGAGCCGCCGGAGCGCGGCGTTCAGTACGAGATCGTGACGCGCATCGAACCTGGTGCGGAGGTCGAGCACTGCAAGTTCGTCCAAGTCGGCGACGAGGATCTGTTCGTCAACCGTGACGAGATCCGTTTCAGTACTGGAAGCCACCACGTTCTGGTGTTTCGGACGACGCTCGCGGAGATCCCGACCGAGCTGCCGGACGGACGGCAAGTGGGAGTGAGCGAGGTGTTCGATTGCTCCGAGGGGCCGATGAGTGCCACCGGGGGTAGCGGCTTCAGCTCGATACTTGCCGGCTCACAGAACGCGAAGGGCGACGCGATGTTGAGCTACCCGGACGACACCGCGATCCAGGTGGAAGCCGGCACGGTGCTGATGTTGAACGCTCACTACATCAACACGACTTCCGACGTTCTCGAGCCCGAGGCGCGCATCAATCTGCACACGCTTGCCCCTGAGGACGTCAAGGCCGAGGGCGGGATCTACTTCTGGTACGACCCTTTCATCCGAGTGCCGGCGCGTTCGGCGGCGAACGCGAACATGGCGTGCGAGGTCGGGGCCGACGTGAGCTTCACGACCATGCAATCGCACATGCACGCTCGCGGCGTGGGTTTCGAGGCCGTGTTGACCAGACCCGACCAGAGCCAGGAAATGCTGTACGAATTCGACGACTGGGAAGGCGTTCCCGTCACCCATTTGGACCCGGGGCTCGCACTCGAGGCGGGAAGTAGCATTCGGTTCGACTGCCAGTTCGACAACCCCGAAGAACGCGCCGTCGCGCAGGGTCTCAAGACGACCGACGAGATGTGTCTGTTCTTCGGGAGCTACTATCCGAAGTCGGACAACGTCGGCTTCTGCTTCACCGATGCCACGTGGGAGGGTACGGGGACAGCGACCTGCGCCGATTCGCTCGCCTGCCTGCTCGCGGCGCAACCAGCGATGGGGCAGGGGACGGAGCCTGGCGGAGGCGGGTTTCAAGGCATCGATTTCGAGGCGATGAGTGGCTGCATTCTCGATGCCTCGCCCGCTGTGGCCAAGCCACTGTCAGCGGCGATAGGCTGCTTCGCGTCCGGGTTCTTCAACCGGGGCGAGGGCATGTCGACGATGATGGCCGACTGCGGCGAAGAGATCGCCGCTTGTTCGGCGATGTGACACCGACGAGGACGAACCAGCACGATGGAGGGGGCGGAGCGCGGACGCGGTCATCCCGGCACGCCATGACCCTGAAGCCGTCGTGCAGCCGGCCCGGAGCGCGAAGCCACCGAGCATATTAGCCCCGACGCGCCGTCGTCGACAGGTGCGGGCGCTGCTCGAACAGAGCGGAAGGGGGGAGCTCGATGGAGCCGGCCAACCAGGTTGGCCGGGGACAACTAGGTCGCCAACGGTGATGCTCTACCGATTTTCGTCGGCGGCCTGGCCAACCACCAGAAAGAGAGAAAGGCGCTGGTCCGTGCGTGCTCGGAGAGGTTAGAGAAGCTCGCGAGTCGCCAGGTCAACGAAAACCGCCCTTGTCCCGGCGTCGGCATCAGCTTCAGCAGACGAAGCAGGAACCCGCGACGAAGTTTCGATACAATGCGCTCGATGACTCCACGGCGACGAGGGCGTGACCGAGCCTGCCTGTCGATGTGGCTCGTTCTCGGATGCACGGCGTGCGCGTGCAGCTCCACCAACGTCACCCCGGTCGAGCAGGACGGTTCGACGACGACCTGCGAGGACCTCGCGGGGACCTGGGACGTGACGGGGTGCGGCGCTCGAGGGCAGTGCACGGTCGCGCAGCAGACTTGCTCGCTCAGCGTCGTCTGTTCGGCTTTCCTGATCGGCGAAGAGACGGCGACCGGAACCATCGACACCGATGACTTCACGTTCATGAGCGAAAGCGGAACCTGCACCGGCACCGTCTCCGGGACGGTGCTGGCTGGAACGTGCACGAGCGCCGCCGACGGGTCGTCGTGCGCGGTGACTGGCACGCTGCTGCCGTAGGGGGGCTCGGCAAGGGGGCGCCCGCGGCTCGGCTTGTTACACCTCCTGCCCCGCTCGGTTTACGGCGCGGCGAACCGAGCACGACGGCTCGATCGGAAACTGTCCGACGTTGGCCTAACTACGGTCCGCCGGAGCCACATTCGCCGTCGTTCAAGGCGCCTTGAGTCACCCAAGTCCTCAAGACGTTGGCCTCCGCCAGAGTCAGGGGAAGCGCAGGCGGATAGGGCATCGGGGAACCAAGGTCACCGGGGGCTAGCGTGTTCGACGCCTTCCGAATCAGGAGGCTCATGTCGGGATCGGGGCTCGTCGAATCGATGATGATTTTGCCCGGCGATCCGACCGCCGGCCGGTCCACCGTTGCCGCGTAGGAGAACCCGGCAGACAGCGTGAGCCCCTGGGACGGGTTCACTGGCCCGTGACAGTTCGAGATGCACGTTTGGTCGTAGAGCGGTTGCACGTCGAGCGAGTAGCTGACGAGCGTGGTGCTGCTCAGTGTCGTCGTGTTCGTGTCTTGGTTGCCGGCTTCGTCGATGGCGCGGACTGCCCAGTAGAACTCGGTGTTCGATGGGATGTTGTCGAGGCGGATCGAGACGACGCCCGGCGCCGTCGTCGCGTGAGGAGTCGAGAAGTCGATGGTGGGAGTGAGCGAGCGGTAAATCGCGTAGCGGATGTCTTCGGGCTGGCTCTGGTCGTCGCTCGCGGGATCCCAAGAAAGATCGACGGAGGTCATGCAGCTCGTGACGGTAGTGATGCCGCCGAACGTCGGGGGAACGACGTCGGACGCGCCACCGACTCCGGTGGATCCGGCTCGACCGGCGGAGCCGCCTGCGCCCGCGGGGCCACCCATACCAGCGGCGCCACTGCTACCGGCCGAGCCACTAGCACCGCCCAACGCGTTGTTTCCACCGGTCGCGCCGATGCCACCCGAGGCACTGCTTCCGCCAGTCGAGTTGCCACCGCCGACG
>JAJDAH010000040.1 GCA_029261965.1 Polyangiaceae bacterium | reverse complement strand
GATCCGGCCACGTGCCCGTTCGACTGCGGATTCTGTGGCGACGGGCTCTTCAGTGCCAACGAGGATCCGTTTTCTTGTTCCGTGGATTGCGGGTTCTGCGGCGACGGGCTCTGCGGGCCCGGGGAGAACCCGGTCACGTGTTCTTTCGATTGCGGGTTCTGCGGTGATGGCATTTGTGGCGGCAACGAAGCCCCAGACAACTGTCCGCAGGACTGCGGTGGCGGCTTCTGTGGCGACGGCTTCTGTGGCCCTGGGGAGAGTCCCTTCAGCTGCCCCATCGACTGCTCGATGGGCTTCTGCGGTGACGGTCTCTGCGGACCCGGAGAGAACGGCTTCAACTGCCCCCAGGATTGTGGGCCGCCGGGTTTCTGCGGCGACGGGTTCTGTGGACCCGGTGAAAACCAGCTCAACTGTCCGCAGGACTGCGGGTTCAGTGTCTGCGGCGACGGCCTCTGCGGTCCGGGTGAAAATCAGTTCAACTGTCCCCAAGATTGCCTCATCGGCATGTGTGGGGATGGGCGGTGCGGTCCCGGCGAGAATCCGTTCAACTGTCCGCCGGATTGCGGTCCACCGCCGGTGTGCGGCGACGGTCTTTGCGGTCCGGGCGAGAACCCTGCGAACTGTCCGCAGGACTGCGGGGCTGGGGCGTGTGGCGACGGGTTCTGTGGACCTGGCGAAACACCGGCAAACTGTCCGCCGGATTGCGGCGCCGGCGGCTTCTGCGGCGATGGGATCTGTAGCCAGTTCGAGACGCCCCAAAACTGCGTGCAAGATTGCGGCTTCTGTGGCGACGGCCTGTGCAGCAGCGGCGAAACCGTGACGAGTTGCGCGGTCGACTGCTCCGACACCTGCGGCGATGGCATTTGCACTTTCGTCGAGCGCTTCGTTTGCCCGATGGATTGCCAGGACACGGGCTTCTGTGGCGACGGGCGGTGCCAGTTCCCCGAGCAGTTCGTCTGCCCCCAAGACTGTCCCTGAGTCACTCCCGGGACTCGAAATCCTGCGTCGTCGTCGTCGTCGGGCTCCTTCGAGCTCGACGTTCTGGGCCCGGAAACAGCATCAAAAGCCATGCCGACCGCTTTCGGGCGTTGACGGCCTTGCGCTCAGTGCGCCGCGCCGATGATCATGCGGCCGATGTCCGGGCAGCTCGCTGAAGTCCGTACCACCGCCTCGAAAGTGGCGGAGTGGTTGGTGACGAAGAGTCGCCCCGACGAAGCGGTCGCCGTGCTGGCTGCCTGGGCCGCTGCCGGTGGGAACGACAGCGAGGGCCAGCAGCTGTTGGCCGAGGCGCTCAGAATCGATCCGAGCGCGCCGGTCGCGCAGATGGCGTTCGAGCGCATGGAAGGGATGGAGGGCGATCACGCTCCGCTCGACCAAGCGATCGCTCACTACACGGTCGAAGCGGTTCAAGCGCTCGAGTCCGAAATGAATCGCCCGACGTTTCGTCGGGCGCAAATGGGGTTCAACAACAACATCCGGACCAAGGGCACGGTCTTCCACGTTCAGACCGAGGACTCGGGTCTCGACGCTCCCCACATCATCACGCACCTGTTCGCCGACGGCGGGCGCGTCATCAAGAGTCACAAACGCTCCTACGAGGCCGAAGTCAGCCGCGAAGACATCGCCGACTTCGTGCGAGGGCTCATGAAGGCGCAACACATGGAAATGGTGTTGATGCTGCGAGAGGGGACTTTCGACAAAGTCATCGAAGGCGTGGAGGTGGGGGGCATCGCCGTGCTCACCGACCCGCCGAAGGTCGACGTCCGCAAGCTCG
Organism: Polyangiaceae bacterium; assembly: GCA_029261965.1. Lineage (GTDB taxonomy): Bacteria > Myxococcota_A > Polyangia > Polyangiales > Polyangiaceae > JAJDAH01. The sequence goes on along the minus strand of JAJDAH010000040.1, from coordinate 6,110 downwards.
CCAGCAAGAAGAAGCAAAAGGCTCAAGCCGGCGAGCAGGCCGCTCCGGTGGAAGAGGCACCCAAGAAGCCGTCGGTGGCTCCGGCCGACGGAGCCGAGACGCCGCGATACACGCTCCACGTCTTGCGCAGTCTCACGGGCGGCCCGGACAAGTATCAACCGAGCGAGACGAAAGCGGTCATCGGCTCCGCGGGGTCGATTTCGCTACCGGGAGAGGTCTTCTGCCACCCGAGCGAGGCTCAGCTCTTGTGGAGGAAAAACCGCCTCTGGCTCGAGGACCTCGACGGAGGAAACGGGGTGTTTCTCCGGATCCGTACCCCGGTGGAGCTCGAGCTCGGGGACGAGTTCATCGTCGGAGATCAGCTGGTTCGCGTGGAAAAGAACCCGGTACCCGACGACGGGCCGGCCCCCGACCCCACATACTTCTATTCGTCACCCAAATGGCCCTCGTCGTTTCGGGTCGCCCAGATTTTTGCCGGCGGATCTCGCGGCGCGTGCGTCGTCGCGCGGGGCAACACCCTGCAAATCGGCTCAGCGATTGGCGACCTGATTTTTGCCGACGATCCTCTCGTCGCGGAGCAGCACTGCATCGTCGAGGAGCAGGCGGGCACCGTCGTTCTGACGGATCTGGCCTCTCGAACTGGCGTTTTCGTGAGGATCCGTGGTGAGCAGGAGCTGACCCACGGCGACGAGCTGCTCGTGGGCCGAACCCGTCTCGTGACCGATCTCGGCAAATGAAAAAAGCCGCCTCTCGGCGGCCTTTGACGTGAAGCAAAGCAGGGACCGCGCACCAATTGGCGCGGCCCCCACCAAGCAATCACTCGGGAGCGGGCTCTTCGTCGCCGCCGCCCTCTTCGTCGCCGCCGCCCTCTTCCATGGGGGCTTCTTCCTCGGCCGCCTCTTCGGCAGCGCCAGCCGCGTCATCGCCGGCGCCTTCGGCAGCTTCACCAGCCGCGGCTTCGGGATCAGGCATTTCGGCCTCGGGCATCGCGTCGCCACAGGCAACGGAGAAAGCGAGGATCGGAAGAACAAGAGCAAAGTGACGGAACTTCATGGGATGTGACCTCCTGGCGCGGTGTTTTTTTCCGCTTGTGTCGTTAGATGCGGCGCAACGTTAATCCGGCTCACGTCCTCGCGCCAGATGTCTGCACCACATCGTTAAGCCCTTAGATTTCGCTAAATTAAGCCGGGGTACCGCCGGACGGCCCGCCCGAGCGTGCGCTCGGGGTTTCCCCGACACGAGCCGGCGCATGAGCCGTAAATGGGGCAGGCTGCGTCCATCTCATGCCCATGGCGTCTCGCTCCCCCGTTCTGCGCCTGGTCGGAGGAAAACCGTCCAGCAAGATGCCTTCCGATCTGGGGGCCATTGGGCAGCTCGACGACCGCCAGCTCGTTCCGCTCGTCCTCGAGAACGACAATCGCGCCTTCGAGGTCCTCTACCGACGACACGCCGCTTTCGCCATGAACCTCGCCGTACGAATCCAAGGGACCGGTGTCGATGTCGAGGACATCGTGCATGACGCGTTCCTCCGCGCGAGAACCCGGCTTGGCGAGCTGAGGGATGCCGGCGCGTTTCGCTCCTGGCTCGGGGCTATCGTCGTGCGACTGGTCAAGACCCGCCTACGGCGTCGCCGCCTCGTGGCGAGTCTGGGCCTCGGAGACGGAAACGACCAGGTCGATCTCGACGCGATCGCCTCGACGGCGGCGGGACCGGAAACCCGCGCCCAGCTGGCACAGATCTACGCGCTGCTCAATACGATGACGTCGAACGATCGCATCGCGTGGACGCTCAGGTACGTCGAGCGGCACCGCCTCGAGGACGTCGCCTCGCTCACCGATTGCTCGCTCGCCACGGCGAAGAGGCGCATTTCCCGCGCGCAGCGCTATCTGACGGAACATTTCGTCGCCCCGTTCGACGGAGAGAAAGAATGAGCGACAAACGAACATCTCCGCTCGAGCTTCGGGGTGACGCTCTCGTCGATTACGCGACCGACGATCGCATCGACCGGGTTTGGGAGCGCGTCGAAGCCGACTTGCCGAGCACGCCGACCCGAAGTCGAGCGGTGTTGTGGTGGGCGCCCGCCGCCGTCGTGATCGTGTTCGGTTCCGGGGTGCTCGTCGGCGCGCGTTGGACGGCGCCGATGCACGACGTCGCCACAAGCGTCGCCCCCGAGCCCGTGAGAAACGAGCAACCTGGGGCCGCCGAGCAACCCGAGCCCCCGCGCCCGGTGCACGTCGAGGAGCCCGAGGAAAAGAAAAAAGAAGTGCGCCAGCGCAAGCAAGCGTTCGGCGTACCGACACCGGCAGTGCACGAGGTCGAGGTCGTCGAACAGGCCGAGGAGACCCCCGCCGCCGAGCCAGCCAAGCGACCCGAGTGGGAACGACTGGCCGAGGACGGCGACTTTGAAAAGGCGCGAGGCGCCCTGAAGCAATACGGCGGCTTCGACGCCGTCATCGGCAACGCCACCTCCGCGCAGCTGATGAACCTCTACGACATTGCAAGAGCGACCGGTCGCCGCGACGTGGCGAGGCGCGTGCTCGAGCGGGCAGTGGAGCTCGGGGGCTCCTACGGCGCTCTGGCGGCGCTCTCACTCGCGAACATGCTGGAAAAAGATGGCGATCGCGCCGGCGCGGTCAAATACCTGGCCGAGTCGCGGCGCTTGTCTCCGAAGGGTGATCTCGCCGAAGATGCGCTCGTCCGTCAGGTAGAGGTCGCGGTCGAACAAGGTGATTCGAAACGCGCTCGCGAGCTCGCTGACCAGTACAAGGCGGACTTTCCGGACGGCGATGGTCTCGACAAGCTCCTGCCCAAGCTCGCCGAGCTCGAAGAGCAAACCGCCGCGACGGCGGACGCCGGGGTCGTCGAGCCTCCGGCGAACGACGAAGACCCTCCTCCGACTGAGTAGCGTCCTCGTCGCCTTGGCCGTCTGGCTGGCGGCTCGGCCAGCGGTTGCGGTCAGCGAAGTCGTGGTCGAGGTGACGGCCCAAGCCGAGCGGTTCGTTTCCATGCGGCTGACGCGTCGGCTGATCGGGCTCGAAGTCTCCGACATCGACGTGCCGCCTACGCCGGACGGCGACGGAGCTCCCACCGCGCTCTTCTTTCGTGTGCTCGAGCTTCCCGATGGCGACCTACGCATCGAGCTCTGGGAGCGAGGAGTCTTCTACGGCGCGCGCCGCGTGAGCACCGACGGCACCGGGCCGTTGCGCGCCCGTCGCATAGGACTCGTTGCGGGAGTGCTGGCTCGGCGGCTTCGACGGATCCGTCTGGCCGAGCTTCTGTTGGCGAGCCAGCCGGAAACCCCACCCGAAGCCGTGCGCCCTCCGCCGGGGTTCCCGATTTTCGGGAGCCTGGCGCTCTCGACTCGGGCGCTCGGCGCGGCGGTCCCGGGGGATCTCTGGCTCGCTGGGCCTCAGATCGCTGGCGGGCTTCGCTTCGATTCCGGCGTGCAGCTCGAGCTCGGTCTGGCTTGGTTGGCCGGTCGCGTAGACGAACCCGGCGACGAAACTCACCTCAGCTGGTACGAGCTTTCTCTGACCTCGCGAAAGACGTTCTCGCGCGGCGAGTGGGATTTCGGGTTCGGAGCGACCGCGGCTCTGGCGAGCGTGCGCTGGACCCGACCGAGGTTCGACGAGCTGGCCCCGCCGACGGACACCTGGGGAGCGCGCACGACGGCGCATCTCGTTCTCGAAGGACCTCTCGGGCGGAGGGCACGGTGGAGCCTCGCGCCCGAAATCGGCGCGTCGCTTCACCCGCTGAAGGTGCCGCGCGGCGATGGGTTCGATCGGGAGCTGGGTGGGCTCTGGGTCGGTGGCTCCGTGGGCATCGCGCTCGACCCGCTTCGCCGAGCCCGTGTGGCGAGTCGCGAGAGCGCCGAGGCGGCCGAAGCTCGCGAAACGGCGGCCACTCCGGAGCAAAAGCGGTGACGATCGATCTGGTGCTATCCGGCGGCGGCCGCGGCCGAATCGTCGAGAGCGACGGAAATCACGTGACGATTGTCGCCGACGTGTCTTCTCCTCCGGGGTCGACGCTCGTCGCCGAAAGCGAGTCGCTCGGTTCTTGCCGCATTAAAGTGCGGGGCTGTAAACGAGCCGAGCAAAACTCGGTTGATTCGGGCTATCGAATCGACGGGAGGTTCGTCAATCTGTCCCGCAGTCAGCGCCGGCTCTTGCTTTCGGAAACTCAGGACTAGCCATGTACATGAACGGCCAGACTCTCCGACAGGCGTTCCGTACGCTCTACACCGAAAAGTTCTCGGTTCAGCGGGTCGACTACACGGCGAAGCTCGTCGGCGTCATGGGCTCACTTCTCGGGGTGACCGTCGTCGGTCGAGTGTTCGACCAGGTGCTCTATCGAGACTATCGCGACGAGCCGATCGAGCAGCCGCTCTACATCGTCGCTTGTGCGCGGTCGGGCACGTCGCTGTTGCACGAGTTGCTCGCGCTCGACGAGGATCGCTTCACCCACTTCAAGCTCTATCAAACGCTGTTCCCGGCGGTCAGTTGTTACAAAGCGGTGCAGGCGCTGGCGAGAGCCGACGCGGAGCACGGCGAGCACCTCAAGGATCTCATCGATCGCGCGGACGAGACGTTTTTCGAGAAATTTCAGGACGTGCACCCGATGGGCCTCGGTGACGCCGAGGAAGACGAGCAGCTCTTCATGTACACGCTGCTCACGCCGACGGTTTATCTGTTTTTTCCGTGGGTGCGGGCGCTGCCGCATCTCAAGCGTGTGGACGACATGCCACCGGAGGTTCGAGCGCGGCTGGTGGAGTGGTACCGCGACTGCATCAAGCGTCATGTCTATGCCACCGGTGGTCATCGCACGATGCTGATCAAGAACGTGCATCTGGCCAGCCGGTTTCAGGTGACTCTCGAGGCTTTTCCCGATGCTCGGTTCGTGCACCTCGTGCGGCACCCGTACGAAGCGGTGGCTTCGGCGGCGAGCACGTTTCACATGGCGTGGAGCCCGCACTCTCCGGAGCTGGTCAAGGGCTCACCCGAGGCTCGAGACTTCGCCGAGACCTACATCGAGCTCTACCGCTACTTGCACGAGCAATGCGCGACCTTGCCGGACAACCAAGTCATCACCATTCCCTACCCGGAGTTGGTTCGGGACCCGACGACGGCGGTCGAACGAGTCTACGAGCGCTTCGGCTACGAAATGACCGATCGCTATCGCGCGGTGCTCGAACGCACGGTGAGCGAGCGCAAGAAGCACAAGAGCAAGCACAAATACACGCTCGAGCAGTTTGGCCTCACCAAGGACCAGGTCTATTCCGAGCTGAAAGACGTGTTCGAGACCTACGGTTTCGAGCGCTAGCCCCCTGGATCTGTGACCCGGTTCTTTCCAGCGTGTGGTGGACTCCTGGGCCACCACACTAGCTCGCTAGCCGGGCGTCGAAATTTACTGGCGACTACGGAAGTAGGTGAAGAGCCGGAACGCCGACCACAGGGCGATGATCGCAGCGAAGCCTTGGTTCATCGAGGTCCAGCCGTCACGCCATATCGTGAAGCCGAGAAATGCCCAAAGGACGAGCAGCGCGAACGGCGCATAGGCCAGCCTTCGCTTCTTGCTAGCTTCCTCGCTCATGGTCGACCGTAGGCATACCATGAATTTTCGATGAAGCCGCCCCCGCGAGGGCGAGCCAGGCTGCCGCCAGGTAGGTCATCGCGGCGGCGACGACGAACACCGTGGGGTAGTTGCTGAGCTCGGCGAGAGCGCCGAAGCCGACGACACTCAGCCCGAAGCCCGCATTGAAGCCTCCGTTGAACACCGTCATCACGCGGCCGCGCACGCCGTCGTCAGCACCCTCGATCGCGAGCGCGTTGAACGTCGGGTAGAAAATGCCGTGCGCGAACCCCAGGAAGGCCCCGAGAACGAATAGACGCCCAGGGGCGAGCTCCGCCATGGCGAGCACCGCCGTCGCGTAGAGCAGGAGCGCCACGACCGAGACTCGATGTCGGCCGAATCGGTCTCCGAGCGTGCCGAGGCCCACGCGAACGCACACCGCGAGAATCGTGTAGCCGATGAAAAAGTTTCGGAGCTCGGTCATGCCTAGCTCGAGGGCGAACGGTTGATAGAAGGTGAACACCGCCCCGAAAGCGCCTCCG
>JAJDAH010000390.1 GCA_029261965.1 Polyangiaceae bacterium | reverse complement strand
CGATCAGCTCAGACGCGTTCATCGTGCTCATGGGGTCACCTCTGTCGGTTGGATTTTCACAACCTGTTCGACGGAGGGGGCCCTCTATAAAATCACGTCACGTGTGGGACTTCGCTGGGCTCCGAGCGCGATCCGCGCCCACCGCCGGCATTGATGACTTCTTTGAGCGTCGATTTCGTTGTGGCGGACGTCCGAGGGATCTCCCTTGGTGGGAGGTGATCTGGCGGCGTTCGGCTACTTCGGGCGAGTTGCCATGGCGACGCAGAGGTGGACTGTGGTGACGGCTCCGACGAGATGGCGTGGGTCGTTTTTGATTGCCAAGGGGGACCGGAGTGTCGCGTGCGGCTGAATTCGACATGAGGTCGGACTGCCCGGACGGTTCGGATGAAGCGGGGCGCGCGGATTCTGTGCTCCGGCTGGGAGCGGCTCGACGACGAGCCGTCCCGGACCACCGCTCCTCGGCTGGGAGCGGCTCGACGACTCGGCTGGGAGCGGCTCGACGACTCGGCTGGTCGCTAGGCCGCGGTGGCGCTGGCGGTGTGGCGCCGGCTCAGCTCGGAAGGGGCTCCACTTCACCTGTGGCTGATCTTGCGCCGGCTTCTGGTGGTGTCGCCCGGGTCGGCTGGCGGCGGCTGGACGGACTGGGCGGGGTTGTTAGCCGGCGGTGGCGGCGTCGTCCCGGTCGGGTGGCGGCGGTTTGACGGATTCGGCTTGTTGGATGCCCCAGCGGTAGGCTTCCCAGAGTTTGAGCGAGGTCTCTTTGTCTGGAGTGCGCTCTTCGGTGAGGTGTTCGAGGGCGGTGCGTGCAATGCGGAGTTCGTGCAGCTCTTCGACGACGGCGCGGTCGAGCTCTGCGGAGAGGGATTCGACGAGGCGGCTCGGGGAGTCGCGGTCGCGGGTGGGCACGTCGAGCCGGAGGGCAGCTTGTTGCAGCGCGTGTTCGAAGGCGACTCCCGCGGTCGTGAGGCCGGAGTAGACGTGGCCCGCGTCGAGGGCGGTGCGCGCTTCGTCGATGAGCGTCGCGGAAACGGGATCGCCGAGCGGGGCGCCCGAGCCTTCGCTGGGAACGTTTGCGGCCATGACGAGCGAGGGGGTTTTGACGGTCGATGCGATGTGATCGACCTTCTCGTTCAGGGTTTCGAGGTAGTGGGCGTCGTCGAGCAGCTTCGAGGTGCGGATGTATTGGCCGACGAACCACATCGCCAAGAAGAACGCGACGCCGAAGGTGTTGAAGAAGGTGAGGATGCTCGACTTGGGGTCGCTCGAGTACATGTAGGCGGCGTAGCCGGTGGCGACCATCGCCGGCACCGCGGCCTGCGAGAGCATCTTGAGTACGACGCGCCCCTGCGTCGGTCGGGCTTCCTCGCCGGCGGTCGCCATTGGCGGCAGCGTAACCTGCCGAGCGATCGGGCTGCTACTTGCTGCTTGCCTGATCGAGCTCTTTTCGCATTCGCGACGAGAACACCGTCCAGAGCTTGGAGCTCAGCGCTGGGGCGAAACGGTCGAGGTACCACAAGACCTTCCAAACCTTGGGGACGACGATGAGCCCAACGTTGCGCTCGATGGCGTCGAGGGCTCGTTTGGCGAACTCGTTGGCGTCCATCGGCCGCGCTCGCTCCCAGAGCTCGTTGAGCTTGTCCTGGTCGAGGTTGGGGATATTCATCCGGCCGTACTTTCCGCCGGTGAGAATCGCGGTGCGGATGACGCCGGGGCAGAGCACCGAGACCCGCACGCCGTGCCGCGCCGCTTCCATGCGGAGCGCTCGCGACAGACCGACGACGGCGTGTTTGGTCGCGGTGTAGCTGCCCTCGTTGGGCGCGGGCACGAGCCCGGCGAAGGATGCGGTGTTGATGATGTGCCCGTCGCCTTGACGGATCATGATGGGATACACGGCCTGGATCCCGTAGGCGACGCCGCGGAGGTTGACGTCGAAGACGTCGTCCCAGTCCGCCACGCTGTAGGAGTCCATCTCTCCGGCGACACCGATGCCAGCGTTGTTGAAGAAGTAGTCGATGCGGCCGGTTCGATCGTTCGTCTGCTCGACGAGTTTTTCGATGGCCTCGAATTTTCTCACGTCGAGCTCGGCCGAGGTCGCTTCGCCTCCGCGGCGGCGGATTCCGGCGGCGATTTCTTCGGCGAGATCGGCTTGCCGGTCCGCGACGACGATTTCCGTGCCGCGACGGGCAAGCTCTTCGCTGAGCGCTCGGCCGATGCCGGACGCGCCACCGGTGATGATGGCCAAGGGATTTCGCGATCGCGGCATGGTGGTTCTGCTTTTTCGAGGGCTCACGCGCTGGTGAGCTCGACCAGGGTGATCTCCGGGGGGCAGTTGATACGGAAGGGGAGCCAGCCGCCCGCTCCGACGTTGACGTGTAGCCGCCGGCCGCGATGAATGTAGGTACCGTTGTGATAGAGCCCGGCGGCTAGTGCCGGCGACAGAGCATAGTCGCCGATGCGGCCGAGCACGACTTGGCCGCCGTGGGTGTGGCCGGAGAGCATGAGGTCGAGTTGCTCGTCGCGCGCTTCGACGAAGGTCTTGGGGTGATGGCTCAAGACGATGCGGGGAGCGCCGTCGTCCTGCATCTGGCCGAGGGCGCGCTCGAGGCCGGCGCGCGTGGAGCGTGCACCGGGCGGCCGACGCCACCTTCTGCTCGGCGGGTAGTCGAGGCCGCCGAGCCAGAAATGGTCGCCGCCGACGCGCACTCGGCGAGCTTCGTCGATGAGCATCTGAGCGCCGGATTCTTCGAAACCGCGCACGACGGCTTGGACGCCGACTTGGCGCGCCGCCCAGTATTCGTGGTTGCCCATGCTCAGGAAAATCTGCCCACGCCGCGGCCGCAGGCTTCGGAGGAAGTCGTCCATGAGCTCGAGCTGGGAGACGTTGTCGTTGATGAGGTCGCCGGTGAGCACGTGAAAGTCCGCGTCGAGGGAGTTGACGGTATGCGCGATCTCGTCGAGTCGCTCGGCGTCGGCGTAGCTGCCGACGTGAATGTCGGACACTTGCACGATTTGGAGGCCGTGAAGCTCGGTGGCGTCTCGGCGCACCGGCAGCGGGACGCGCACGACGACCGGCACTTGTTGCGAGCTGATGATGCCGCCAGTGGACACCGCGACGGCGGCGGCGGGCAGGGCGATGGCCGCGCCGACGACGAGGCGCCGCCTGCCGGGATCTTCGAGCTGTTCGGGCGCCGGCTGCGGACGAAGCGGGTCGCGGGGCGCGTCGACATCGCCGGACTCTGGCGCTGTCCGACGCACGAGCGGTACGAGCGATTGGCCGCCGCGCCACAGACGGCGGAATGCGCCCGAGACCGCGAGTACGAGGGCGTACATCAACAAACTCATCTGGCCGCCGAGCACGGTCATGCGCAGCCAGTCCGGCAGCTCGCGGGTCAAGGGGCGGAAGGACATGACGAGCGCGACGACGACAAACGTCGCCGACACGCCGATGCCAATCCGCCGAAGCCGCCGGAGGTGATGGGGGAACGTCGCGCGGAGTCGCCGGTACACGTAGAAGATCAACAGAACGTCGATCACCGAGATGAAAATGCCGCCGAGGCGAAACATGCCGATTCTCCCGACCTATGTCCGCCGCGCGTGTCGACGTCGCCGCGCGAGGGCACCGAAAAACGCGAGCGCCGCCCAGCCTCCCGCTCCGCCTGGGCCGCCCGACGCCATCGTGCAGCCGCCTTCCGAGGTCGCGGGTGGCGTCGGATCGGCGTTCACGCCGGCATCCGGCGGTGGTGGGGTGACCGGATCGTTCCGGCTGAGCACGAGATCGGCGCACTGGTAGTACATGTCGTTGCCGTCGCCGAAGGGCGGCTTGTCGTACATGACTTGGATGACTTGGAGCGTGCAGTTGTCGCACTCGACGTCGGGCAAGGTGACGGTGATGGTTTGCACCCGTTCCGGTGAGTCGGCGATGTCGTCGAGCAGCACGGCGTCGTTCGAGTAGAAGTCCGTCTGGCTGCCCGGATCGACGAAGTCGTCCACGCCGTCTTCGTCGAATGCGACGCGGTAGTGGCTCGGGTGCTCGACGAACTCGTCGAACACGATGTCGATGGTGGCGCCGGGGCGGAGCACCGTGACGTTTTGCGTTCGCGCGCCGCCGACCTTGCCACACGGACCTCGTTTCAGGACGTCAGGTCCGTACCGGGAGGCCGGGTATTCGAGCCCAAGGTGAGCCCCAGCAATCCCAGGGGCGAAGAGCGCCGCGACGACGACGGCAGCGGGAAGGCGACGCACGCGGCCATAGTAGCTCACCGCTCGGCCTGGGCCAGCTCGACGGTTCTGGCTCACTCTTTCTTCGGCGGTGCCGGGCGATAGCGATCGGTCTTGAAGTTTTCGACGATCGCTCGGTACTCGGGACCGTCGGGACCCTGCATGCGCTCGAGCTTTTGCACACGAAAGCTCCGGTTGAGGATGTCGATGAGCTCCTCCTCCGGGTATTCGTACACGTGGTACGGGTTGCCGGTGTCCTGGCCGGTTTCGTCCAGCACGGGGCAGGTCATGATGAGTAGGCCGCCCACCGGCAGTACTCGCCTGCATTCTTCCAGGAACGCCGCGGCGATCGTTTTTTCGACGTGCTCGAACCCTTCGAGGCAAAGCACGACGTCGACGCTGTCGTCGCCGACGGGGATTTTCGACATGTCGCCGAGCTCGAATTCGAAGCTGCCCGGTTCTTGATAGTGCTCGCGGGCGTAGTCGACGGCTTCGGAGGAAATGTCGACGCCGATGACGCGTGTGCACCCTTTGAGGAGGCTCGTGCCCCAGCCGGTGCCGCAGGGGATGTCGAGCACGCGTTTGCCCGCGACGTGGGGGTTACAGAGCTCGTAGCGCTCGACGAGTTTTTGGCGATACTTGTTCTTCTTGAGGCCGAACCACCGGTCCTGAAAGCCCGCGTCCTCGGGGTGAGCGCGCTCGGCCATGACGGGGTCTCGTGTAGCATGACCCACCGAACGGCGGGACCTCGCGCCTCGTTTGCCCCGGCGAAAGCGAGGTGGTTACCTACGGTCCAAGCTCGTCATGCTGTTTCGTTTCCTGAAATCCGACGCGTCACCGGTGGCCGAGGTGGAGACCGGTGAAGACATCGCCGAGACGGCTCGCTTCATCGAGCAGACGCTGGGCACGAACGACGGGTACCGGTTCGCGCTCGGGTGCCCGAAGACGCTGTTGGCGACGTGTTTCGGCGTGTGTGCGCTCGAGGTGCTGGGGGCGCTTGGCAGCATGTCGGCCGGGCGGCGTGAGGCGGTGGCGGGATTCATCCAGTCTTGTCAGCGAAAAGAGGACGGGCTTTTTAGAGATCCGCTCCACACGGACGAGGTGCTGTTTCGGCTCGGCAAGTTCTCGCCGCAGTACATCGAGTGGCAAGAGAGTTATTTTGCGATCCACGCGTTGCGCGCTCTCGGCGCGCGGCCGGAGCATTCGCTGGAGTTCGTGGCCCCGTGGCTCGCGGCGGACCATCTCGACCGTTGGCTTCGCTCGCTCGATTTCGAAAACTTCTGGCTGACGAGCAACTCGCTGATGTTCGTGATGCTGTTTTTCATTTCGATCGAGGGGGAGAAGAGTCCAGCGGTGCATCGGCTGCTCGACTGGCTCGACCGGCGCCAAGATCCCGAGACGGGGTTTTGGGGAACCGACCAAGGGGCGTCGCTCTTCAACGGCATGGCCGGAGCGTTCCACGTGTACGGTTATTACCAGTATCTCGACCGACCGATTTTTCACGCGGCAGCGGCGGTGCGATCGACGCTCGCGGTTCAGGAGCCGACGGGATTGTTCGGCGACGCTGGGGGCGGACCTTGTGAAGACCTCGACGCCGTCGACATTCTGACGAAGCTCGAGCCGGGTTCGGCCGAGGACGAAAAAAAGGTGCGAGCGGCGCTCGAGCTCGCGCTCGCCGGACTGCGGGCGTGTCGCCTCCAGGGCGGTGGCTACGCGTGGTCGTCGCCCCAGCCGAAGGTGAAACGCCGGGAGATGATCTACAGCGGGCTCGACACCTTGAAGGTACAGAGCGACGCGGGGGACCTTTGGTCGGCGTGGTTCCGACCGTTGGCGATTGCGCTCGCCAGCGAACGGCTCGGTGAGAAGCTGGCGTGGCCCGTGAAGTACCGGGACCTGCCGCTGCTCGGCTGGCATCGCCCGGAGCGTTCTTGATGGGGCTGCTTCG
>JAJDAH010000389.1 GCA_029261965.1 Polyangiaceae bacterium | reverse complement strand
GCGCACCGAGCGCGGGCTGCTCGGCACCGACGAGGCCAGAAGCCAGACGCTGCTGGGGGACTATCTCGAGTTCGGCGTGTTCGAGGGAAATACGTTCACGCACGCGCACCACCGCGCGAGAGAGCTCATGCCGTGGATGCGGTTTTTTGCGTTCGACAGCTTCGAGGGGTTGCCCGAGCCGCGCGGGGTGGATGCGGGCGGCGAGTTTTTGGGCGGGCAGTTCTCGTGCTCGCGAGAGCAGTTCGAGAAAAATGTGGCCGATAGCGGCGCGGACATGTCTCGAGTGGAGATCGTGCCCGGGTGGTTCAGCGACTCACTGACGCCGGAGCTCAGGAAAGAGCGCGAGCTGTCGGTCGCGTCGATCGTGTATCTGGACTGCGATCTCTACGAGTCGACGATGCCGGTGTTGGAGTTCTTGACCGATCTCGTGCGACCGGGGACGGTATTTCTGGTGGACGATTGGTACTGCTTCAGGTCCGACCCGAAAAAAGGCGTGCGTCGGGCGATCGGGGAGTGGCTGGAGAAAAATCCGCGATTCTGCCTCGACCCTTGGCACCCCTTTTGTCACCACGGCCAGGGGTTCATCGTTCAGGTGGGCTGAGGGCGGTTGCCTGGCCTTGGCACCCGACACTACTGGGCGGGCGGGAATGCGGCGGCGGGCGGCGGTGCTCCCGGCGCGGGGACGTCGCCGAAGCGCGCCTTTTGCTGCGGAACGGGTCGAGGGACCGGTTCCGCGACGGGCTGCGGAGCGGGAGCGGCCGCGGGACTCGCATGCATCACCGCGGGTCGGCTCGCGCGAGCGAGTAGCTTCTTGACGCGATCGGCTTGATCGCTGTCGGCGTTTGCGGCGAGAAATTGGGTCGCCAAACGCTTGGCATTTTTTCGATCGCCCTTGGCGAGTAGCGCTTGGATGCGGGTGGCGGCGCTGTCGTGCGCGAGCGCCGCGCCGGGGAACTCTTTGTCATGGCGGTCGAGCTCGATCAGAGCTTTGGCCGAAAGTCCGCTCGCGGCCGCCTTCTTGGCGCGGTCGAGCGACGCGGTTTCTTCCGCGGACGGTGTCGACGCGTTGGCGGCAGTCTCCTCCGCCGGCGCGGTCTCCTCCGCCGACGCAGTCTCTTCGGCTTCAGCCGCGGGCTGTTCGGCGACGGCCGGTGCCACGGCGGCGGGCGGAGCTACGGCGACGGGTGCGGCCACCTTGGTTGTCGCCGTGCTCGGTTCGGGCGAAGCGCCGCTCAGCGCCGAAGCCGCGCCGACCGTCACCAATCCGCTGAGCACGCCGATGGCCGCCCACTTGAGCACGGTGCCGGTGGTGACGATGTTGTCGACGTCTTCTAGAGCGCTGTGCTCGCGCTCGGCGGCGACGGGTGCGGTGCTCGCGACGTCGTGTTTGGGCGCGGCACTTCGTGGACCCGACTTTTTCGGGCGAGCCTTGTCGCTGCTCACGCTGACGACTTCGACGGTGTTGGCCTGTCCGGTTTCGGGCAAGCGGCGAGCTCTTTCGACCAATGGACTTCTCTGCAGCTGTTCTGACGCCGCCAGCCGGCGTCCACTGATTGGCAACGAGGTAGAACTTAGCACCCACACGGGCGTCGACGAACTGTTCTCGTTGGAAACGAGCAGATCGGACACGGCGTGCCAGGGGTGCCACGCCGGCGCGGTGGAGTCCGGCCCATCGTCCAGCCCCACGGACCCGTGCTTTCTGACCTTCGAAATCGATCTGGTAGCTTGGGGTCGGAGATGACGAAGGCGCGGAATTTATACGACGAACGCTACACCAGCGGCTATCGCGCCGAGCTGTCGAGCTACGAGATCGCTCGCTGGGTCGCGCTTCGGCACTTCGTGACCGAGGTCGCGCAAGCCGGGTCGGCCCGCTCGGTTCTGGACTACGGGGCCGGGCGGGGCCTGCACGTTTCCTTGTGGCAGGAGCTGTTTCCCACCGCCGAGCTTTCGTTTTGCGATCTGAGCCCGGTGGCCCTCGGCAAGCTCGGCGAGTGTTTCCCCGAGTATGCAGCGCGGTGCCACGTGGTCGAGGACGGCCGCGCGGCTCTCGGGGGCAAGCAGTACGACGTCGTCGTGAGCGTGGAGGTGATGGAGCACGTCGAAGACCTCGACGCGTACTTGCGGGACATCCACCGAGCGCTCGTGCCCGGTGGCCGCTTCATATGGACGACGCCGTGCGCCAATCGGCTGTCCGTCGAGCACGTCTATTCTTGGTTGTCCGGACAGATTGAGCCGACGAAGGAGGGCTACCGGCGCTGGAAGTGGGAGGACCCGACTCATCTGCGGCGTATGACGACGAACGAGGCGCGGCAGCGATTGCTCGACGTGGGTTTCTCGGAGCCAGAGCTGCGGTTTCGCGCGCATCTGTTTTCGTTCGTGTGTAGCCAGCTACCGACGAAGCGACTGACGTCGCTACGGAACGAGCTGATGAAGTGGGATTACGGGTTGTTCCGGCGGCTGAGGAACGGCGCGTCGATGATCGGCGTGACGAGAAAGCTCGACGGCTAGCGTCGAAAAATCAGTGGCGGAGACGCTCGTAGCGAACCAGGCGTTTTGACGGCGCGTGCATCTCGACCGTCGCGGGGCGCGCGGACACATCCGTTCCAAGGTATGGTTGGCGGATGAACGAATTGTCTTGCCACCGAGTTGCGCTCGCCGTGGCGCTCGCGGGCTTTTCGGCGTCGTCCGTGTCCGGGTGCGGTAGCAGCGGCGATGACGGGTCGAGTTCTGGCAGTGGCGGCTCGGCAGGTGCTGTCGCGACGGGCGGTGCGGGAGGTGGCTCCGCTGGTGGGGGAGCCGTGGGCGGTAGCGCCGGCGCGCCGGGTACTGGAGGAGCCACGTCCGCTGGCGGCGCCGGCGGTCTCGGCGGATCGCCGGGAACCGGCGGAGCACCGGGAACCGGCGGAGCGCCAGGAACGGGGGGCAGCGCCGGTGGCTCCAATTGTCCGGATTGCATCGGGCAAGAGATCACCTGGGAGTTCAACGGAGGCTTTCGTGCGTTCGACGAGAAGTACACCGTGTCGCCCTGCCGCACTTTCTCCGTGGAGCACACGCCTCTCGGAACGCCGGGAGCGATGCCGATCACGTGCAGCCAGGATCTGCCTCGCTGTGCGGGCTCCGAAGTGAGCCTCGAGGATCTCGTCGCGGCCGTTTCGCACCCCGACGTGCAATCGGGCCTGGCTCGAGCGCCGATATTATTCGGCGCCGATCCGCGCGCGTTCGACGGGGCGGTGCTCGTCGTGAGTCAGGGGGCGTCGGTCATCGAAATCGGCATCCCGTGCAGCGTCAACGACATGAATTGCGTGGCGATACCCCCGGGCGTCACCGCGTTGCGGACGGTATTGAACGATCTGGTCGTCGAGCAAACGATGCGCTCGCCCTGTGCGGACGTGCTGCCCTGAGAACGATGTCGCCGAGCAGCGTGACCGATCGGCATTCGCCGCACGGTCACAAGCCGCATTCGCTCTTGCAATCATTTTCGGTGGGGAAGAACGTGAACCCGCGGCTGTCGCACCCGGAGACTTCCTGGCATTGGCCGGAAACGACGCCGTACCCGAGCCCAGTATCGCAGGGTCCGAAGGGAACGTTCACGAGGTCGCGGCAAAGTGGGTTGCCGCAAATCCAATCACACGTCGATCCTCCGCCAGCAGGATCGAGCATGCAGGCCCCGTAGCCGACACACAGATCCACCGGGTAGGAGTTGCCGTTGGCGTCGCAGTCGAAGTCGGCGAAGCACGTCCCGTCGTCGCGACAGACGTCGTTGTTGGGAGAGCAATACCGGTTCTCTGGACACTCGGCGTTGCTCTGACACGGCACGCGGCAGCGCCCGCCGGCGTCCGCGATGAATTGTGGGACGTCGGTGCAGATGAGCGCCGGTGCGCACCGCGATTCGGCCCACAGGGGGGTGAGGCCGCCACAGCCGTCGCCCTCGCCGGCGTAGGGCACGCACTCGGTTCGGCCGGTCTGCGTCGGGCGGCACCACTGTCCGCTGGGGCAGCCGGCGTCAGTCGTGCACAGAATTGGTCCGGCGTCGGCGGCGGGCGCCCAGCATCCACCGGTGCAGCGATGTAGAGTTCCGCCGAGGTTCTGGATCACCCCTTCGCTGCAAGGGCAGCACCCGCACGGGGCGTCGCAGCCGCTGCTGCAAAAGGGCGGCGCACCGCAGCCCACGGTCGAGCAGTCGATGCCACCGGTGCCACCGGTGCCGCCTGCGCTCGCGCCACCAGCGCCCGAGCCGCCCGATCCCGCGATGCCACCGACGCCCGCGCCGCCTGAGCCGCCGCTCGACGTACTTCCGCCGCTCGACGTGGCCCCGCCAGTGGCCGGCCCACCGCTGGCGCCCGCGCTGCCTCCCGCGCTGGCGGTGCCGTTCGATCCGTCGGTGACGCCACCGCAACCGGCGAGCCACAGGCTCGTAGTGACGAGTGAAATCGCCGATCCCGTGTGCCAGCGAAGCCAATGAGTCATGAATCCTCCCAGAGCCGATCGTGGCCCAGACGCGCGCTCGAGTCACGCGGTCGGGTTCCGGGCGCTTCAGACTCGCCCGAGCACCGACAGGCCGAGCAGTGAGCGCCCGACGGATTGAATCCATCCACCGGCGCCACTAACCGAGCAAAAGCCGACCGAGCGAGCCCACCGCATTGACCGACGATCGAAAAGCGACCCTGTTGGGGCTCCTCAGCGTGCTCCTTTGGTCGACGGTCGCTTCGGCGTTCAAGCTGTCGCTCGAGCATCTCGAGCCCGCGCAGCTCTTGCTGGTGGCGGCGACGGTTTCGCTCGTCGTGTTGTGCGCGATTCTCGCCGCGCGCGGTCGTCTCCGTCTTCTCTTCTCGTTCACCCGTCGGCAATACGCATTCAGCGCGCTGATGGGCTTCATGAATCCCGCGCTCTACTACATGGTCTTGTTCGAGGCTTACGACCGACTCGCCGCGCAAGAGGCGCAGGCGCTCAACTACACGTGGGCACTTGCGCTCGCGCTCTTGTCGGTGCCGCTGCTGAAGCAGCGCCTGACCGTGCGTGACGCGGTCGCCGGTCTCGTTTGTTACGGTGGCGCGTTCGTGACCGCCACGCGGGGGAACGTTTCCTCGTTCGATCCGTCGAATGCCGTTGGCGTGGCTCTCGCGCTCGGCAGCGCGTTCATTTGGGCGCTCTACTGGATTCTCAATACGAGGGACGATCGGGACCCTGTGGCGGGCCAAGCGCTCAACTTCGCGTTCGGCCTACCCTGGATTGTCGTCGCTTGTGCGATTGGCGTCGGCTTCGACGTTCGTGACTGGCGTGGTCTTTTCGGGGGCGCCTACGTCGGACTGTTCGAGATGGGGATCACGTTCGTCGTCTGGTCGAGCGCGCTCAAGCTCACGCGGAGTGCGGCGCGCATCGGCAATCTGATTTTCATCTCGCCGTTTCTCTCCCTCGTGCTCATTCGCTACGTCGTCGGCGAGCCCATCGCGCAGTCCACCGTCGTCGGCCTCGCCCTTATCGTTGGGGGTCTGCTTCTTCAGCAGACCGCCGGGAGGCCCGCGCCCGCCCGAAGCTCGTGAGCTGCAGGGGTTCGGTAACCGAGTTCGAGACACTCCACATGCGTCCAGTAGAGCTGCAATCCACCGACGTCCGGTGTCGCGGTTCACCCAGATTGTGCCAGCAGATGGTGCCGGGCCGTGGCACATTGTTTCGGGGGCGGGGCGTTCTCCCCCGATGTTTTGAGCCAAGTTGCGCTACTTGGTTCCCCCGTGAGCAGTGGCCTACCATTTGCTCGGAAGAGAGATCTCATGACTGATCGCCGACCTTGGGGAGTTTGTTGTGCCGTCGTGGCGCTGGTGCTCATCGCGCTCTTCAGCGGGTGCGGACGTAGCGATCTGAACCTTTCGGATTTCCCGACGCCGGATGGCGGGTCGCAGTGCGGAAACTCCGTCTGCGATGCCGACGAAGACAGCGCGAGCTGCCCGCTTGACTGCGGCTCGGTGTGTGGCGACGGCGCGTGTGGCCCCGGCGAGACGAACCAGAGCTGCCCGACGGACTGCGCCCCCGGCTGCGGTGACGGTGACTGCGACGCAAGCGAATCTCCCGAGACTTGCCCGGCGGACTGCGGCGGTTTCTGCGGCGATGGGGTGTGCTCCGGCATCGAGAATTCGAACAACTGCCCCGCGGATTGCGACGCGCCGAGCTGCGGCGACGGCGTTTGCGACGAGGGCGAAAACCCGAACAACTGTCCCGACGACTGCGGTTCGGACCCTTGCGGTGACGGGTTCTGCGGAGCCGGCGAGGACCCATTCAATTGTCCCGCGGACTGCGGGTTCTGCGGCGACGGTGTGTGCGGGCCGAACGAAAACTCGAACAAATGTCCCGACGACTGCGGGTTCTGTGGCGACGGTGTCTGCTCGCGGTCCGAAGACGAGAGGAGCTGTCCGGAAGACTGCGGGGCGGGTTTCTGCGGCGACGGCTTCTGCTCGATTGACGAGGACGAGTTCACCTGCCCGGTGGACTGCAACGCCTGCGGCGATGGTTTCTGCTCGCCGACCGAGGATCCCTTCAGCTGTCCGCCCGACTGCGGTTTCTGTGGCGACGGTCTCTGTGGACCGTTCGAGGATCGATTCAACTGCCCGTTGGATTGTGCGTTGTGCGGCGACGGCGTGTGCGCGTTCGACGAAGACCCGATCAGCTGTCCGCCGGACTGCAGCACCTGTGGCGACGGGGTTTGCGGCCCGGGCGAAGACCCCTTCAATTGCCCAGACGACTGCGGTTTCTGCGGTGACGGATTCTGCGGGTCGAACGAGGACGCGCAGACTTGCCCGGTGGACTGCGGTTTCTGCGGCGATGGTCAGTGCGGGGCCGGAGAAGACCAGTTCAACTGCCAGATCGATTGTGGTTTCTGCGGCGATCGGCTGTGCGGCGCCAACGAGACCCCAGCGACGTGCCCGTTCGATTGCGGCAACTGTGGCGACGGCTTGTGCTCGTTTCCGGAAACTCCGATGAGCTGTCCCGTCGACTGCTCTTTCTGCGGCGACGGGATCTGCGCACCGGGCGAGAGCCCGGCGAGCTGCCCGAACGACTGCGGCTTCTGTGGCGACAACATTTGCTCGCCGACGGAAAACGCTTCGAGTTGCCCGAGCGACTGCGGGTTCTGCGGCGACGGGTTGTGCGGGCCGGGAGAAAACTCGAACAACTGTCGAGTCGATTGCGGCAACAGCTGCGGGGACGGATTCTGCGGTCCGGGGGAGCAAATCACGTGTCCGCAAGATTGCCAGTTCTGCGGCGACGGGTTCTGCGCGCCGACCGAGTCGGTTTTCGGTTGCCCCGAGGACTGCAGCTTCTGCGGCGACCGGGTCTGCGGGCCCGACGAAAACGTGTTCGTTTGCCCCGGGGACTGCAGCGTCTGCGGTGACGGCGTGTGCACGGGGAACGAAGACGCGTTCAACTGTCCGGTCGACTGTGGTGACCCGGGTTTCTGTGGCGACGGGCTCTGCGGCCCAGGGGAGACGCCTCAGAACTGCGCTACCGACTGCGGTTTCTGTGGCGACGGCCTCTGCGGGGCGAACGAAGACCCGTTCAGCTGTCCGTTCGATTGTGGTTTCTGTGGTGACGGTCGCTGCGGCCCGGGTGAAGACCCGTTCGTCTGCGCCATCGACTGTGGGCGGTGCGGGGATGGCTTCTGCGGGCCCAAC
>JAJDAH010000388.1 GCA_029261965.1 Polyangiaceae bacterium | reverse complement strand
CGCCAGCACGAGCACGACGGCGGCGCCCCTCACGCCGGAGCTCAAGAAAGTCAGTATCTTCCGCCGCCCAGTGTTTTTGGGTCTGGTCGCGGCGGTCTTCCTCATGTTCGGCGCAGCATGCGGGGCCAATGATCGCCCCGACGGCGACCAGGCGGGCCCCGGACCGACACCGCCGAGTTGACGATTCCCGTTCGCAGAGATCGAAGCCGCGACGCCCTAGGTGAGGTGTTTCGAGAGGAACTCGAGCGAGCGCTCCCACGCCTGCTTGGCGCACGCCTCGTCGTACACCTCGGGGCGCGACGCGTTCATGAACGCGTGCTGGGCGTCGTAGCGGTGGAGGGTGAAGTCGACCTTTCCAGCTTCGAGTGACGCCTCGAGCTTGTCCACCGCCGCCGGCGTGCACCAATCGTCGGTGTTGGCGAAGTGGCCGATGAACGGAACGCGTATTTCTTTCGGATCGGCGGCTTCCCCTGGCGGGATCCCGTAGAAGCACACCCCGGCGTCGACCTCGGGAACCTTCACGGCGGCGATGATGGTGAGGGCACCACCCATGCAAAACCCGCCGACGGCGACCTTCTTCGACGTCTGCTTGAGGAACTGCACGCAGCCTCGAATGTCCTGGCTCGCCGCGCCGGGAAAATCGAGATTGCCCATGAAGTGATTGGCCTCCTCCACGGCGGTCGTCAGCTTTCCGCGGTACAGGTCTGGCACGAGCACACGATAGCCTTCGGCGGCCAATCGATCCGCGAGCCCTTTCATCTGCTCGTTGAGCCCCCACCACTCCTGAATCATCACGAATCCGGGCGCGCCATCCCCCGCGCTCGGCGTCGCCAGGTACGCAGGACAATCGTCCCCGTCAGGCCGCTTGATCGACGTCATGTCACCCATGGTGCTTCCTTTCCGAAGTTTCAGCTTCTGGCGAGCTCGGCGATCGACTCTTCGATTCCGTCGCGAAACACGTCGAGATCCGGCGAAATATCCCAATCGCCGTTGAGTCCGAAGTTGAGCTGGCCGTTGTAAGAGACGCACGCGACCCCAATCGTCGCGTTCCCGAGCAGCGGGACGAACGGGAACACGTCGAGCATTTCGCCACCCATCATGTAGAGGGCAAACTGGGGCCCGGGCACGTTGGTCACGACGAGGTTCACGAGCCGCTGGAGCGCCGAGGCTCGGCCGGCCAGCGCCAGAACCGTGGGCGGCGCGAATTCGCTCATCTTGACCCAAAAATCTGCACCCACCGCTTGCTTGCCTTCCTTCAGGCCTGCCATGCGCTGACGAATGAAGCTCACGCGCTCGACACAATCGGTTTCCCCAACGGGGAGATCCGCGGTCATCATGCTGACCTTGTTGCCGTAGGTATGGCGCTGCGACTCGTCGCGGACGCTCACCGGGACCATCGCTCGCATCACGAGCCCGTCGATGTCGTCACCCCGTGAGAGCAATAGTTTTCGCAATCCACCCGTGACGATCGAGAGCACGACGTCGTTGACCGTGCATCCGTGAGCGTTCTTGATCTGCTTGATCACTTCGAGCCGCGTGCGGACAATCTCGAAGCGCCTGTGCGAGCCGATCGGTTGGCTGAGCGACGTCTTCGGCGCGAGCTCCATGCTGGCTTTTCCGAAGGCGATCAACCCCTTGGCGAGGTCAGTCGCCCGGCCTAACAAAGCGCGCGGCGTGCGGGTCGCCGCCCGCACCGAGCGATACATTTCGGTTGGCTGAGTGATTCGTTCGACCAACGCCTCGCCGAGAAGCCGCGCGCCAGTCGGCACCGCTTCCGGCACGAAAGCGGGCGGGGCCTCCATCTGCGGGGGCTCCGGGCTCAGATCGAGCACAACCGTCCCGACGTCGACACCGCTGATCCCATCGATGAGGCAGTGATGAGTCTTTTGGATGATCGCGTAGCGATCCTCCGGCAGATCGACGACCCACATCTCCCAGAGCGGTCGCGAGCGGTCGAGCGGTAGGCTCATGATCCGCCCCATGAGCCTGGTGGCTTCGCGCTCGCCACCCGGTGCTGGCAGCCCGGTGTAGCGGAGATGAAATCTGATGTCGAAATGCGGATCGTCCACCCACACCGGCCGACCCTGCTGAAGGGGAACCCAAGCGAGCTTGCGACGAAATCTCGGCACGAGATTCAACCGTGACTCGATGTGCGGATTGAACCGTTCCTCCGTGAGCTTCGGCCCTTTGAAAAACGCGATCGAACCCACATGCATGTGGGCGTTTGGAGATTCGGCGTAGAGAAACGACGAATCTTGTGCCGACAACCTGTCTCGCGCGGGCATGCGATGTTCCTCGAGCCGGAGATGTTCGCCGGCCCGGTGACGCGCGTCAAACGCGGTCAGGCGCTGCTCAGAGCTCGGTGCGGATCGTTCGGCCGCCGGGTTTCGTGGCGGGCTTGGGAGTCGGCTTCACCGCGGGCTTAGGCGCGGGCGCGGCTACCACGGGACGCGAGCGCCCAGCCGCAGCCGCGGCTGCAGCAGCCGCCTTCTTGTCTTCTTCATCCTTCTTGCGCTCTGCCTCTAGAAGGTTCTTCTGCGCCGCCGCTTTCTCCTGCGCGGTCTTCGCCTCGGCGAGGGCCTTCTTTGCTTCGGCGGCGGCCTTTGCCATCTCCGCTTGGCTCTCCTGCAGCTTCTTCAAGGTTTCTTCCTGAGCCTTCTGCTGCGCGAGCTCTTCCTCGGTCGGTCCCGTCGCTGCAGGAACCGGTTCGTCCCCACCACCGGACAGCGCGAATGCAGCGCCTCCGCCGACGAGCAGCATCACCGCTGCTGCCGCGACGAGCAGCGGAGCTTTGCTTTTCTCCGCCACGACCGGCGGGCCCGCATCGGTTCCCGTGTTGGCCCAGGCGCCTGGAGTGGTCGCGTTGGTGACGGGTACGCCGACGTTGCTTGGCGTCGGGTGCGCGCCAGGAGCGCCGGCGGCGGGGTGGACAGCCGTGCCTACGCCTGTCTTCGCCCACTCGTCGAGCGCTTCGCGAAACTCCTGGGCGGAAGCAAAGCGATGCGCCGGCTCCCGCGCCATCGCCTTGGTGACCAACGACGCGAAGTTCGGGTCGATGTCGGCCACGAGCGTTTCGAGCGGAGGCGGAGTCTCGAGCACGATTTTGAAGAGAAGCTCGTTGAACGTGTCCGCGTTGAAGGGGACCTGCCCCGTCAGACACTCGTAGAGGATCACGCCGACCGAGTAGAGGTCCGCGCGCGCATCCATTCCCTTGGCGCCCTTCGCCTGCTCCGGGGACATGTAGTAGGGCGTGCCCATGACCGCTCCGGTGCGGGTCATGCTGAAACCCGACTCCCCGCTGAGCGCGCTGAACTTCGAGATACCGAAGTCGAGGATCTTCACGAAGTCCTCGGTGCCTGCACGGCTTTTCAGTAGATAGACGTTATCCGGCTTCAAGTCGCGGTGAATGATTCCTGCCGCGTGAGCGGATTTGAGTCCCTCTAAGATCTGGATGGCGACGGCGTAGGTCTCGGCGGCAGTGAGTCGCCCCTTCTCTTGGATGCGCGCGCTGAGGTCGACGCCATCCATGAACTCCATGACCATGAAGCGATCGCCGCTCGGCAAGTTACCGAGATCGAGCACCTCACAGATGTGCTCCGATCCGATGCGGCCCGCTGCCTGAGCTTCACGCTCGAACCGCTGGACAGCGTCTTCGTTCTCGGCAACGCCGGCGTGCAAGACCTTGATGGCCACTGTCCGATGGATGCGGACGTTTTCGCCCTCGTAGACGGCACCCATCCCGCCCTCGCCGATGAGGCGGACGATCCGATATTTGCCTTCGATGATATCGCCGGTTGATAGCGACATTCGGTTCACTCCCTAGACCACTCTGCGCCCCAGAATGAGCTAAATTCCAGGTCCGAAGCTAGCACGGTTTACGCCGACATGCGAAAGAGCCGTATGCACGGCAATTGACCCGGGCAGCGCCTCCGCTCCCCGTCCGCTCCCGGGTAGTACGGGCCAGGCCTCTAAAAGGTGCCCGATATTTGGAGGCCGCCCGAGCGCTTACCGACGGCTGGCGAGACTTGGAGCGCCGCCGGCGCTTCGACCGGACGCTCCGGACGGGTAAAAAACAGCACTGCGGTCACCCCAGCGGCGACCACGGTAGTGCCGAGCAGGATGTCCGTGACGAGGTTGAGGGTTTCTCCGTCGTCTCTTAGGCCCTGAGCGGCGATGGGGTCGTTTCCGTCGTTGGCAGAATCGAAATCGCCCTTTTTGCCCGTCGCGAGGATCCCAGTAATGCCGGCGCCAATGCCCAAGGCGCCCGTGGCACCGATACCGATCCAAACCGGCAATGGCACGGGGCGTTCCATTTCGGGCGGAGGCGGCGGCTGATCCGGGCCCGTGGGGCCGGTCGGCCCGGTGGGGCCCGTCGGTCCCGTCACGACCGGCGCGGGCTTTGGCTTCTCCATCTTGAAGACGTGAGTGGCTTCGACACCGCCCTTGGCGGTGAACTCCCATTTCGAATCGTCGTAGCCCTTGAGCGTCGCGACAAAGCGGTGAAAACCCGGGCGAATGCCCAGACGGAGTTTCCCTTCGAAAGGCTCGTATCGATTGACCACGGGATTGCCTCGGGTCGGAACGCGCGTATCGACGATCATCGCCCCGGCGGGCAGAGTTTCGAGCGTGATGTAGGTGACGCCCGCCTCCAGCGTCTCCTTGTCGCGTGTCATCTGCGCCCGGTCTTGCTCGGTGATTTCCTCGCCGCCCCCCTTGAGGTAGCCCTCAAAGGACTTGATGGCCTCGCCGTAGCGCTCGAGCTTCATGGCGCAAATGCCGAGATTGCCGAGGATCTTCCAGGAGGGCGAATCCGCGTAAGCGCTCTTGAACTGCTCGTAGGCCTCTTCGTAGCGGGCCCCGTCAGGGTCGTTCATCAAGTTCACCCCGGCGCGGAAATGCGAACGCGCCTTGTCGGTGATCGTCACCTCTTGGGCGAATGCGCTCGACGAGACACTCAGGGCCGTCATCAAAGTAAAGGCGTAGATCGCGAGTCGCTTGAAGCTCATGGCACCTTCCCTGGTCCGAGAATTGAACGCCCGGGAGCCGAGTGCAAGTGTTCCGCGAAAACTCCGGCACTCCCGCCCGCAAATGGGGAACACCCCGCTTGCTCAGCCGGTCCCGTGGCCCTAAACCTCCAGCAGAGCCCACCGGACTCATCGGTCCGCTAAGGCGGCGACAAGGCACACCAACCGTGAGAGACAATCGGTGGTCAGACGGTCGAACCGAGGTCCACGAACCCTCGTTTCGCATGTCGTCCCGCCAGCTCGGGATGCTCGTTTTTCTGGCCTCGCTGACGGTGCTCTTCACGGCATCGCTCGTGGCGTACCTGGTCACCCGCGCCAACCAAGCCACCTGGCGGTCGAGCGACATGCCTGGCCTTCCCATCGGGCTCGTGGCGAGCACGGCACTCTTGGTAGGCGTCAGCCTGGCCCAACGTCAGGGGCTCCGCGCGATCCGCGCCAATCGTCATGCGGCCCTCTCCCGATCGCTCTGGGTGACGAGCCTTTTGGCCGTGGGCTTCATCGTCGGTCAGGGCTTCAACTGGGCGAGCATGATCCAGGTCGAGCTCGAGACGGCGACGAAGTCGCTCTACGTTTTCACCTTCGTCACCCTCACCGGGCTGCACGCCGTTCACGTGCTCGGAGGGCTCGTGCCGCTCGGCATCGTTCTCCATCACAATGCGCACCGTGAGTACTCGAGCTCGCGGTTTGAAGGCATCAAGCTCTGCGCTCAGTACTGGGACTTCCTGCTCGTCGTCTGGCTCGTGCTGCTCACTACCCTGTGGCTCGGCACTTGATGAGCGTCAGGGAGTCACCTCGAACGCTTTTCGAGCGATCTCGTCGCCAGCCTCGGTGCTGACGACCGCGGTCCAAGCTCCCGGCGTCGTGACGTTGTGCGTGCGTCCCCAAGTCCGCCACCGCGCCTGCTCGGCCGGCACCGACAACTTCACGTGGCCGACGCTCCGCCCTTGGTGCTCGAACGTCACCACGATTCGCTGCTCGTCAGCCGTGGGATTCTTCATCTCGACGAACGCGTAGACGGGCTTCTTGCCGGCGGCGAACGACGTGGTGGCCACGGGTTCCCTTCCTTCGATTCCGCTCGTGACGACCAGACGCTCGACGTGCACGCTCGACCCGTCGCCGGACGGTGTCGATGTGACCGCCGGGCGCGTGCTCACGGTTTTCTCGACCGTAGCCGCCATGCCCGTCGCGGCGGCTCCCACCGCTGCGGTCCTGGTCGCCGGTGCTGGCATTGCCGCAGTTCCGGCCGCAGGCGCCGTGGGTTTGGCCTCGGTTGGCCCGGGGTTCGTTTGCTCGACCATCGGCGCCGCTTTTGGCGTCGCCTCGTCGCAGCCCACGCTCCAGGCGGATAGGCCGAGGGCCACGGCGGGAAAGCAGCAGCGCGCTCGTCGCGGTGAGTCGAGTCTGGGTTTCGGTGCTCATCAGTAACCTCCAACTTGCGGGGTGGAGCCACCGTAAAGAGCAAGCCTCGGGCCAGCCCAGTTTTGGCGCAAAATACCCGCGCAACTCGGTCGCCGAGTGTCGGCACACCCACGAGCGTGTGGCGGGGGGCCCGCGCTTCCGGAAGCGCGCCTGTCCTCTTTCGCGATGACGCGGGCGTCTACTCGCGCGGAGTGTGAACCTGGCTCAGCGGATTTTGCGCGATCCACTCGCGCACGACTTCTTCGCTGTTCCGGTTGAAGCGCACTTTGCCGCCCGCGATTTCTCGGAGCGCCGTCACCGCGTGTTTGTTGTCGCTCCGAACCGTGGAGTCGGCGCCCTTCATGAGCTGACGCGTGCGGGCCGCAGCCAAAATGACCAAGGCAAACCGGTTGTCTTCACGATCGATGCAATCTTCAACGGTAACGCGTGCCATGCGGGTTCCTCTCGAGCGGCGCGTAACCTAGCGGTCGCCTGCCGGTTTCGCAAACTGACCGGTTGGACGGGCCGATGTGTCAGAACATACTGGTAGGTATGTTCTGTAAAGGCGGATCGCAATGACCGAGGAGACGGGAAAATCGCCCAATATTTCGAGATCTTGTCAGCCATGGCTCACGTGGTGCTTCGGGCCACGTCAGCCGAGGGCGCGGGCCACGAACGGTGGCACCGTGAACGCCGCGCGGTGGATCGCGTTCGAATAGTAGTGAAACCCGGGCTCGAGCTCCGCCATGCGATCTCGATCCGCCGACAGCGGATCGAGATCCTCTTCCCCGGCGACCGTGTAGCTCCACACCCCCGCGGCGTAGATCGGAACAGGTCCGAAGCACGGGCTTACCGAAGGGAAGACCCCCCGCAGCGCTCCCTGGATCGCCCGGAACACCTCCGGCATCAGAATCGGCGACTCGGTCTGGATCGCCAAGACCCCACCGGGGACCAATCGTTTTCTGCAATCACCGAGGAAACGTTCCTCGAATAGAGCAGCGCCGGCGCCTATGGGGTCCGTGCCATCGACGATGATCACCCCAAAGGACCCGACGTCGGGGCGCCGCACGAACGCGGTGCCGTCTTCGAAGTGCACCGCGAGTCGCGGATCGTCCCAGGCGGTGCCGATGGTGGGCAAATGCGCCTTCGAAACGTCGATGACCATGCGGTCGATTTCGACGAGCTGGCACTCCCGCACGTCGGAGTGGCGCAAGACCTCTCGGGCAGCGCCGCCGTCTCCGCCACCGACGATTAGGACTCGCTCGCGACTCTTGGCCAGCGCCATGGCCGGCTGCACGAGCATCTCGTGATAGTACTTTTCGTCCCGCTCGCTCGAATTGAGCACACCATCCAGCACGAGCGTGCGCCCCCACTGCGTCGTCTCGACGACCTCGACTTTTTGGAACTCGCTCTGGCCCGAAAAGAGTCGGCGTTCGACTTTGACGCCGTAGCGCACCTGATCGTCGAACGTTTCCCCGTACCAGTCGCTCATTCCGCTGCCGGTTCCTCCGCGCGGACCCGCCGGTGGCGACGAACCTGCATCGAGTCCCCCTCTCCGGCGACTCCACGGTGGACCAACATCGACTCGACGCTTTCGGCGCCCAGCCCGTCCTTCATCACCTCGCTTGCCGCATCTGGAAAGCACTCGCCACAGGTGTAGAAGTCGACGGCCGCGTAGCCGTCCTCGGGCCAGGTGTGGATCGAAAGGTGCGACTCCTCGATGACCACGACTCCGCTCACGCCTTGGGGCGAAAACCGATGAAACACCTCACCCACTGGCGTGGCTTTCGCCGCCAAAACCGCCCGGTGCAATAGTGCGCTGATCCGTTTTTCGTCGTTCAGAATCTTGCGGTCGCAGCCGTGAAACTCGACGAGGAGATGCCTCCCGAAGGTGTCCATCGATGACCTCCTTGGGGTGTGCGGGGAACGGACGGGTATAGTCGTCGGCGGCGCGAAAACCAAGCGCAATTCCCGACGAAAGCCGCGATCCGGGCGTACGAGGCGGCGGTTGGGTGGACACCCGCGGGCCCAACCGTTAGTCGGCACGTGTCGATGAGGCTCTATGTGGGTGTCGCAGCCGCGACCGCTCTCGCGCTAGCCGCCGCGGCGGCAGGCGCAGATGGTGGAGCTGGCACCTCGCCCAAACGCTCGGCGCAGCCCGCTTCATCGAGGCCACTCGCCGAACCGTCGCCGGTGCCGGCTCCCCACCCCGCCGCGGGTCTTGGCGCTCGGGACATCGGCGACGCCGGCGCCGACGCCGACGCGGACGCGGACGCCGACGCTGATGCCAACGCCGGCGCACAGGCGCTGACGGACGCATCGATCGACGTCGACATGGCGCTCGGAGACGCGGGGGTGGACGATGCCGAGGTCGCGCAGATGACCGACGCCAGCTCGGATGCCGAGCCCGATAGCGGCGCGGCGTCGTGGGCAACCGAGGGCTCCGATGCTGGGCTCCTGGTTCCGACCGAGCAACCGCGGGAACCCAAAGGCTCGGTGGACACGACCGATCTCGTTCTTCGAGCCGCGGTGGGGCTCGCCTTCATCGTGTTTCTAGCCTACCTCGGCGCGCTTCCGCGGGTTCGCCGTCTCGAGGAGAAACTGGGCGTCACCCAGCTCATCACCGCGGGCTTTCCGTTCGTCGTTTTGGGACTGCTCGCCCAAGTCTCCGGTGTGTTTTCCGATCGGGTCGTCGCACAGCTCACTCCGCTCCTCCAGTTCGGCATCGGATGGCTCGGTTTCGTGGTCGGATTTCGATTCGATGTTCGATTTCTCGACAAGGTCCCCTCGGGCACCGCCCTCGCGGTCGCGCTGGCCACGTCCCTCCCGTTTGCCGCCATTGCGATCAGCTCGGGGGTCCTGATGCTCGGCTTTGGCTGGGTGACCGGAGACGAGGCGTTCGTCCGAGACGCCATCGCCCTCGGCGCCGCCGGTGCCATGACCGGGTCACGGGTCGGCAAACAAAAGTCCGTGAACGACACTGACGCGCCGGCCGACGATGTCCCGAGCCGCATCGGGCAACTCGACGAAATCGCGGCTGTCGTCGCGCTGGCGTTCATCGCTGCCTATTTCCGTCCAGCGGAAACGGCCTTTCGGTGGGAGCTCACGGGTACCGCCTGGCTGTTCATCACCTTGGGAATGGGCGTCGCCATCGGGCTCGTTCTCTTTGCCGCCTTGAGCCTCAAGGCGTCGGGCTCGGAGTTCCTCGCGGTAGCGCTCGGCTCGGTCGCCTTCGCCTCGGGGATGGCCGGCTACCTCCAGCTCTCACCGCTCGTGGTTTGTTTCGTCGCGGGCGCCCTGGCGACGAACCTTCCCTTCCAACACAAGGACCGCCTCGCCGGGATCCTCGAACGTCTCGAGCGACCGATTCTGCTCGTCTTTCTCACGATCGCCGGCGCCCTGTGGGACGTCACCGACTGGCGGGGTTGGGCGCTGGTCCCGGTGTTCATCGTCGCGCGCATCATCGGAAAGGGCGGCGCCGTGATGGCGCTTCGCTCACGCGCGACGAGCGCGATCCCGCTTCATCGTGAATCTAGAATCGTGATCGCGCCGGTCAGCGTTCTGTCGATCGCCATCGCGTTGGGGGTTCAGAGCATCTACGGAGGAACCACGATTCCCTGGGTAGTGACCGCGGTGATCGGCGGTGCATTCAGCTTCGAAATTCTGACGCAGCTGATGAATCGCAAGCCCGCGCCTTCGGCTTCGAGCGAGCCGACCCGGGCCCCCGACTCGGCGTTGCCGACCGCCAGGTTGCCCTCCACGGCGCCATCCCCTGGTCCCGACGGGTCGAAACCATGATGCAGCTGCTCCTGCT
>JAJDAH010000387.1 GCA_029261965.1 Polyangiaceae bacterium | reverse complement strand
GCTCTTGGGCGGCGTGGCGATTCACGTCGACACCGAACCCGGCCGCCACGTCGCATCACGCGTCATTGCGCGTCTCGTGAGCAACGAGATCCAAGGATCGCTCGAAATCGAGACCATCGAGCAGATCCGGCCCGACTCTCTGACCGCGCTCAACGTCGCGATGCGCGATCCCTTCGGCAACAAGGTCCTCAGCGTCACGCGACTGCACATCCTCGCCGACGTGGGCGACGTCGTCTACAAGCTCGCGTTCGGCACGGGCAAGGTGAGCGTGGTCTTCAACTACGCGCGCGCCGAACGCGCCGACGCGGTGCTCATCCCCCACCCCGATACCAGCGAGCCGACCATTGTCTCGGCGTTCAGACCCGTCGAGACCGATACGGCGACCGAGCCTGACGACGAGTCTCGCCACCTCCGGGTTTGGCTTCCGTTCATCGAGGTCGGCGATGCGTGGGCCCGCGCCCAGATCGAAGGGTGGCCCGCGTTCGAAGCCAATCTGGACCGTGTAAAGGGGCAGATGCTCATCAGCCCCAAGGGCCTCGCCGTCGACGTGAAGCGCTTCGCGGCGGTCATTCGCGGTCTCGGATCCGCGGAGGCTCGCGGCACTGGTACGGTCACGGTCCGATCACCCGAAAGAGTCTGGACGACTTTCGATGGGCACCTCGGTGACGTGCAGGTGGGAACGTTCGTCGAGTGGGACGGAAAGACGCTCTCGGGAACCATCGAGGTGCCGAGAGCGGAACCTCGCGCCGCCCGCGCACTCTGGGCGGATTGGCCGCTCGAGAGCGTCGTGTCAGCGAGCATCGAAGCCAGCGGTGAGCCGCCACGTTTGGCGGTCAAGAGCGACTTCAAAGTCGGCGATGCCGAGCTGGATGCCCGCGGCACCGTGACCATCGCGGGCGACGTTGGCGCGGTGCTCGAGGTCCAGGGCCGGCGCATCGACGTGCGGGCCTTGTGGCCAGATGCACCCAAAACGCGAATCGCCGTCGAAACACGCGTCGAGCTCTGGGCGGACCGCGGTGGCGTGGCGGCCGGCGTCAACGGCCGCATCGCGCCGACGTCCGTCGCCGGTTATCGAGTTCCACCCGTCGACGTTCGCGGCGTCATCCTCCAGGGGGGCTTCGACGGTACCGTGAACGTGCACGAACCCGGTATGCCGGTTCGTGCACTGCTGACCATGCATCCCGATGGCGCCATCGACGTCGACGCCGACGCCAGAAGTTTCCGCATCGAAGGAGCACCGCGGCTGCAGAAAGTCGCGCGAGGCACCGCGAAGCTCCACGCGCAGGCACGATTCGAACGCAAGCGCCTCGATGTGAGCCTGACGGCGGACGTGAACGACTTCTTGATGGAGGGAATGCGACTCGACAACGGCCAACTGCTGGCGCAAACCCGAGGTTCCATCGAAGACGTCGACGCGATGACCGTGAGCGCGAGCCTTGAAGGCAGAAGCCTCAGGGCCGGTTGGTTCGATTTCGACGAGGTCAGCGCGCGGGCACAGGGGACCTTGGGCGCCCCCCGCGTGCAGGCGAGCTTTCGCGGAAAGGAGGGACCGAAGATCCGTGCAAGAGCCACGATCGCTTCCGGTGTCACCAAGCGGCGAGCGAAAACTCAGCTCGTTGGGCTCAAGCTGGCGGTGGAGAACCAAGGAGTGAAGGTCGAGGGCGAGGTCAAACGCGTCGAGCTCGGCGCCGGCGAGATCGCCGTCGAGAAACTCGCCCTCGCCAGCGGAAAGGGAAGCCTCGAGGGATCGATCGCGTTCCGGCGCGGCGAGCTCGAGGTCGACGTCTCCGGGACCGAGCTCGATCTCGGAGACGCATCGCGTGTCGTCGGCCTCCGTCAGCCGATCACTGGCTTGCTGACCGTGACCGCCAAAGGATCGATTTCCGACGGTCGAGCGGAAGGCAACTTGAGTGTCGGCGTGAGCAACGTGGACTTCGACAAGTTCGTGGGCCTCAGCGGCAACCTCGCCGGCCAGTTCAACGGGAAGAGCTTCAGCGGTGGAGCGTCTGGGTTTCTGAAGGACGTCGGCGGCATCGGATCGGCTTGGGAGCTCGAGCTCGGGGGCTCGCCCTTGAACGCCGAGTCGTGGCTCGAAGCCATCGGACAGGCGACCGCCGTCTTCAGCGACGTCGACATCGCCAAAGCCGAGAAACTCGCGCTCGAGAAGGACGCCACCGGTCGGGCCACCGGAAAACTGTTCGGAAACGTGCGCTTCGACCGACGCAAAAAAGACGTCTTCCCCTCGATGTTCTTCGTCACCCAAACCACGGGCCTCGCCATTCGGATCGACGACGAGACGAACGTCGGAGGCATCGACCTTCAGATTGGGGGCGCGATTCTGGGCGACACCGGCGAGTCGAGCGGCACCACGCGTCTCGTTCACCAGGGCAAGCTGCTCGCGACCGTCAGCGGCACCCTAGACGTCGACATGGACCAGCTCACCCGGGCGCCGAAACGCGCCGGCGAGCAATTGCTGGACACGCCGATCAACGCGGCGCTGACCGTCGAGCGCAGAGACTTCGCGGAGCTACCCGAGCTCCTGCAAGTCCCTGGAATCGTCGGAACACTCGAACGGGCGGTCGTGAGGGTCGAGGGCGCGCTGCGCAAGCCGAAGCTCGGCGGCAGCATCACCGTCGGCGGTCTTCGGACCGACGATCAGGACCCGGCGCTCGCGGTCGATGTGTTGGCGCTTCCGTTCTACGATCCGGAGACTGGCGACCTCGGCGGCACCGCGAGCATCCGGCACGAAAGGCGGGAGATCGCGAGCATTCGGGCGCGCGGACGCGCCCCCTGGCGACGTGAAAGCACCGACGCCCCGTGGAACCTGGTCGCGCATACGACCCTGCGCGGCTTTCCCCTGAGGGTGATACCGGGGGTCGACGACGAATTCGTCGAAGGCGCCCTCGATGGCACCGCGACCGTGCGACGCACCAACGGTCGGCCCATCGTTTCCGCCGACATCGGCATTCGCGACTTGCGCGTGAATCGCCTCCCCATCGGCGACGGGAACGTGGTCGTTCGAACGAACGAAGGTTTGGCCCATGCCTGGACGCGCATCACCCGCGGAGACGGTCGCCTCGACATTCTCGGCAATCTCGGCATCGCTTGGGACGCAACTTTGCCCACCATCGACGAATCGAAGACGATCTCCGCGTCGCTCAAGGCGGAGAAGCTGGATGCGGTAGTGCTCAAGCCGCTCTTCGGAGACGCGCTCAGCGAGCTCACCGGACAGCTCTACGCGGACATCACCGCGAAGCTGCGGGCCAAACAAGCCCCCGAGGATCCACTCGAAACATATTGGGCCGGATCGATGAAGGGCAAGGCTCGCCTGGAGAAAGGCGTCGTTCAGATCGCCGCCCTCGGACTCGAACTACGCGACGCCAGCTTTTCCGCGACCATAACACCGCGCGGGAACCTCTCGATTGTCGAGACCAACGACATCGAAGCCAAGGCCCGCTCCAAACGCACCAACTTGAAAGCGAGGGCGTCCCTCACCTTCGATGGCCTGCGCCTCATGAGTGGTGGCGCGGGCATCGGCATGGTCGACGTGCCGTTGCTCGCCGAAGGAGTGTCCCTCGGCAAAGCGACGGGCTCGGCCACCGTCGACCTCGTGCGCTACTACTCTCCCGACGACCTGCTGCTCTTGTCGGTACAGGTCCCCGAAGGCGTGCTCCGCCTACCTCGGGCCGAATCGCGCACCGTCGTGTCCCTCGACGAAAACCCCGAGGTGCGAATCTACCAATACGAGGCGGACGAAAACGACGACGAGGAATTTCTCCCCTGGCGCGTCGTCTTGAACCTGGGTCAAAACGTCCATCTCAGGCAGGCCGATCTGGACTTGCTCATCACCGGACAGCCGGTCATCGAGATCGGCAGAACCACCGAGGTCAAAGGCTTCGTCCAACTCCCCGGCGGTCGGTTCCCGACGCTCGGCATCATCTTCGAAATCGAGAGTGGTCTCGTCCGCTTCGACACCGGAGACGCCACGGACCCACACATCCAAGTCACGGCCAGCTGGCGGTCACCCGAGGGAACGATGGTGTACGTCGACGTGATCGGAACCCTCAAGGAAGCAAAAACGCGTCTCCGCAGCGATCCTCCAATGTCCCAGGCCGAGATCATGGCGCTTCTCTTGGGCGGCGGCACCACCGGCAGCGACTCTTCCAACTATGCCGCCACGGGAGCCGGCGCGCTCGGTCAGAGCTACGTGCTCGGCGAGCTCCTCGCGGAGACGCCATGGGAGTTTCGCACCGAGACGACGTCGACGGGCAGCCAGAGCGTGACCGGCGGCGTGCGGCTCAAGAACGCCACGTTGGAGCTCACCGCCAACCCCGGCCAACAGTCCGCCATCACGCGCCGAGACCCCTACACGCTGACGACCAGCATTCGCATCGGCAGAAATTGGTCGCTCAGGTACCAGATCGGTTCACGAATCAGCCAAGAGCTCGACCTGCTCTGGCAGTACCGCTACTAGCCGAGCCGCCCGGAAACCGACGCGGCGACTCAGTCCTTGCGGGCGCTGGCGCAGCCCACGTTGAGCGCCAAATCGAACTGCCCTTCGGACCAATACTTGTCGATGGCGTCGCGCAGATACTCGAGCGGCTTCTCGAGATCCTGGTCGGTGAGCGACGCTCGTAGCTCCGGCACGATCAAGAGCCGCGTGACCGGATCCTCGGCAAACGCCCGCCCGCTGTCGAAGGTGAGCACGGACTTGCGCACCTCGACGTCGACGTCGGAAAAACCGGCGTTCTCCAGCTCCTCCGAAAGCGTCTCGAGATTCGGCCTGTTGGCGATCGATTCTTCGGTGGCTCGACCGAAATCCCCATCGTCGTTCTTGAGCGCGTACTCGCGAAACAAATCCGCGATCTCGAGAAACGAGCCCTTCAGCGGCATCGCCACCAGTGCCTGGCCCCCCGAGTAGAGGAGCCGGGCCATCTCCTCGAAGAGCATGGCGCGAGTCTCGGCGTCGGCGATCGGGTGGATGGAAAGCACGTGAGAGTAGCCCTCGTCTTCGAGCTCGGTCGGGTACCCCTCGCTGACGAGGTATTCCGCCGTCGGCCCCGAGCGCAGCGCCATCTTGTTCCTCGCCAGCTCGAGAGCCGGCAACGACGCGTCGAAACCAACGATGGAACACTCGGCAACCCGATCGCTGATCAACAGGTCCGGATATCCAGTTCGACAACCCAGGTGCACAACCTTCGCCGAATCGCCGAGCAGCATGAGCTCGAGCGCCAGATCGCCGAAGATCGACAGGTACCGAGGGACGACGAAGGTCTCCATGACCGCAGCCTCGGCCGCGCTGAGTTTTTCCTCCGCAATCACTCGTCGGAGCTACATCCTCGTGAGCAGAGAATCAATCTTTCGGGACGACGACTGGGGCTCGCGAGCGTTATGGTGGCCCGAGATGCAGCCCGTCGTCCGTGCCGCCGCCGCCGTTGCCGTCGTGGCGGCGCTATCGGCCGCGCAGCCCCCCCAGGGCCGCGAAGCGAGCTCCCGGGCCCTCGCTCTACCCCAAGAGCCCGGTCTGCCCTCGCTTTGCCCGCCAGGCACCCTGCCCGACGCACGAGTGTGTGTGCCCTTTCCGCGGCAGAGCGCCGGGTCGGAACGCGATCACGCGCAGAACCGCCACCGTGACCGGTCCGGCGCCCATCGGCAGTACGACCACATCCCGAGACAGCCCGAGCGGCCCGCCGACTATCTGAAGTACCGGTACCCGATCGCCCCACCAGCGTCGGGCTCGTTCGTGATGAGCGGCTACGACCTCGATCGGCCCGAAGTCGATCAACGGCACACCGCCAACCGCGAGGTCGGCCACGGCGGCATCGATTTGGCTCAGAGCCGCGGGACCGAAGTCCGGGTGACCGACCTCGACAACCAGGTGGGCGACGCCGAGGTGGTGTACGTCGGTGAGGTCTTCGGAAACTCGGTGGTGACGCGTCATGCGCTGCGAGAGGGATCTCGGCTCAGGGACTACATCGTCATCCACGGGCACCTCGAAGGGACCGGCGCCGGACTCGAACCTGGCCGAAATGTGAGCGCCGGCTCCCTCGTCGGGTTCGTCGGCGACTCCGGTAGCCCCGGCATCGTACACCTGCACCTCGAAGTCCGCCGGGTTCGGGACCACGTCGAGCTCCAAAAGCTCGGCGCGCAAAAGCTCATCCAGAACGCCTACACGGTCGCCTGCGACCCGCGGAACGTATTGCCTCTGCTCCCGTGAAGCGCCGTTGCGCTCAGGTCACGAGCTTGTACCCAAACCCGTAGACCGTGAGGATGTGCTCGGGCTGGTTCGGGCTTTTTTCCACTTTTTTCCTGAGCTTCACGATGAAGTTGTCGATGGTGCGGTTGGTCGGGCTGGCGTCGATGCCCCACACGCGATTCAGGATGTCCTCGCGGCTCACCGGCGTGCCGGCACGCTCGAAGAGGAATCTCAAGAGCTCCACTTCGTAGAAGCTCAAGCTCTCGGCTTTTTCCCCTTTTCGCTGGATGGTGTGCGCCGTGATGTTGACGGTCGCCTCTCCGAGCGTGAACTCGAACGCGTCGGACGACTTTCGGTTGGCCCGTCGCAGAATGGCTCGCACCCGTGCGACGAGCTCTCCCACGCTGAACGGCTTGGTCACGTAGTCGTCCGCGCCCGAATCGAGCCCGCGGATCTTGTCCGCCTCCGCGCTCCTGGCCGTGAGCATGATGATGGGCACGAACGGGTCGAGACGACGGAGCTCTTCGCAGACCTGGTAGCCGTTCATGTCCGGCAGCATCAGGTCGAGCAGCACCGCATTCGGCGGCTCTTGCCGAGCCACCTGGCACCCTTCGCGCCCGGCCTCCGCCGTGACCACCCGGAAGCCCTCGAATTCGAGCGCGTCCTTGAGGCCGAGCACGATGTGCGGCTCGTCCTCGATGATCAGGATGGTTTTTTTCGTCTCCAAACCGGTATTTCCGGCCCGGCCGCGCGACTGGGACGCTCGAGCTGTTGCTAGAGCGCCTCACCCACGCAGGCGACGAACAAGGTCGCGCCAGCTTGCGCCTGACCCGTACCGACGAAGCGGAGCTTGCGTCGAGCCGTCGCGCCACAGTTGGCCACGAGCGCGTTCTGGGCGTCGAACTCACCCGTGGGCTGTCCGTTCGGGTCGACGCCAGTGACCGCGGGGTCGATGTAGCACCAGCCGTTGGTGTTGGTGCTCGGCTGCTGGGCCGTCCGGCAGTCGGTCAAGAGGGCGCCGTCGAAGAACACACACTCCCCACTGGCCGGGTCGAACTGGGCGCCGGCTGGGCAGACCGTACAGAAGCAGAACTCGGTGGCGCAGTTGGTTCCTTGCGCCTCACCGCACTGGCCGGTTTCCTCGAGCTTCTTCGCCGCCGCGATCTGCACCTCGGTGGGCGCTGGGCCGAGGGGTCGGTTCGGGTCGTTGCAGTTGCAACCGCCCTGGTTGCGTGTTGCTTCGAGGATGGCGCAGGGCACCTCGTTGGTCGTCTGGTCGAAGTCCAGCGGGCGCGGGAGACAACGATCCTGGAGCGCCTCTTTCAGCCGGTCGACGATGGCGCCGATGGCCGGGCGATAGCCGAAGTCCGGCTGCGCCTGGTCGCTGACGTTTCGCGCACAAATCGAGGCGATGATCGAGTTGTCCCCGAAGCCCTTGAGCACTTCGAGCTGCCGGGTGGTCGGATAGCCCTTGGCGAAGAACTGGGTGTCGCCGTAGCCGCCAGTAGTCGGGTCCTGGCAGAGCGGCTTGAGCTTGGTCGTCGGGTCGATTCGGCAGTCGTCGCCCATCGGCCGCGGGGTCGCGAGCGGGAAAATGCACGCGTACTGAAGGTCGTCTTTCTGGGCGATGTTCCACTCGTGCCCGTTGATCGGGTTCGAAAGCGCCGCCGGCGCGCTCGACGGCTGGGTCGGCTGACCCGTGAGGCCGGCGGGCAATCCCACACGCTCGAGGAACGTCTCTCGCATCAACGGCTCGGTCGGCGCCGAACGGGTCACGTCGCATTTTCCGTCGATCTCGCTGCCGGGGCAGGCGCCCACGATCGCGTCCCAGACGCCCTGGCTGCGGATTTCGTCCGCC
Source organism: Polyangiaceae bacterium (assembly GCA_029261965.1). Taxonomy (GTDB): domain Bacteria; phylum Myxococcota_A; class Polyangia; order Polyangiales; family Polyangiaceae; genus JAJDAH01. The sequence continues at coordinate 12,981 of JAJDAH010000387.1, read as the reverse complement.
GTCAGGTACTTCAAGTTGTTCGCCGTGGACTCGGCCTCGTTGTCGATGAGCTGCCACGGCACACCGATGATGCCCGCCAAGAACACGAGCCCTTGGTTGCGGATCGGCACGTCGCTCTGCTGCAGGTTACTGTAGACCGGGTTCGGCACGAGAGCGCCTGCGCGATCCGGTACGGTCGTCTCGAGCAGCCCTCTCACGTAGCGATCGACAGGATAGAGAAAGTCGATCCCGAACCGACGCTTCTGGTCGAAGCAACGGAGGTTGATTTGGTCGTCCTGGCTGGCGTCGTCGTAGAAACCGCCATTCATGGCGCAACTCGGTGAAGCCGACGCCGGTGGGCAGTTGCCCGGGGGCGCCTGGCCGCACGAATAGCAGCACGGATCGTCGGGATTCGTCGCACATACGTCCGTCGCCCGCGGCAGATGAAAGAGCTGCCCATTCGCCTGGGTCTGCTGAACCGAGATGAAAAACTGCCCGTCGTCGATGACCGAGCAATCGTTTTCGTCGGTCAACATGATGATCGCCAAAAGTGAATCCGGCCGCATGAAGTCGCGGCGCTGCTGAATGATGACGGCGTCGGTGCCGGCGCGCGCGGCGCAGCTGTTGTTGGTGTCCCCGTCGAAACATTGCACACGGTCGATGCGCTCGTAGGGATCTGGATCGACCAGAAAGCGATACCAAGCCTCGAGGGACGCCTCGAAACCACAGCCGGTTTCGCCGGCACCCTGCACCATCTGAACGAAGTTCGCCGCAAGTCCGGCCTCAGTGGGCTCCCCCGGCGGAACGAGTATCTGGTCGGGATCCCATGCGAGGAAACCAAGGTTCTGATAGGTCGGAACCGGCGTGCCCATAGCGTCGGCGCGGGCAATAAGGCGTCCGGAGTCGTTCTGGGTCGGGTTGGGCTGGGCGCCCTGCGGGCTGCACGAGTCGGCGCCGTGTCCGCCCAGCGACGAGGTGATGATGCCGATGTGGATGTCCTTGATCGGTCGGAACTCCCGCTCGGTTCCGGCAGGACAGTCGTCGTTCGGCGACGGAGGCGGAGCGACCTGGCCCCCCGCCATGTCGACGCAGACCGGGTTGACGAGGCGACTCACCAAGTCGGGCACCGCGGCGGCGAGGATCTCCTGCTTGTCCGCCATCGAGGCCGAGTTGTCGATCATGAACAGCAAGTCGATCTTGTCGACGGCGGACTGCTGGATCTGGTCGATGAAGACGTTGCTGGTGTTCGGCTTGAGCGGCGACACCGGCCGCTCGAGACACCCCGAGGCGGAGGCGAACAGCAAGGACCCGGCTAGTACTAGACCTTTGCGCACTAGCTTGGACTTCGAGGGGTTCGATTTCATCGGATCGGCTCCTTGGCGTCTCGCGCCGCAGCAGGGAAAAAGCAGCGCGTCGGACGGCGCGCCGAGCGTAAGTGCCCGACACGATTGTTGTCAATCGGGGTTCCGGGCCTCTCGGCCGACCCGCCTAGCCGCCGCCAGGGCAGCGGGAGACCGGCAGCAGAGCGCCTGAATCGAGAGGAGTTGGCGGAGAGCACCGAACAGGGCGTAGCAAGCGACATGCCTCGCCGGCGGCGCCGGAAAGGCCGGGGACCGGCGGTTTCACCGCCAACTGGGTTGGCAACCGGGCGGGATCGCGCCAACCGAGTCGCGTTCCGCCGTGATCGACGGCGCTTGCCGCCTCATTCCGCCTCATTCCGCCTGAGCCGGCTGGTCGCCGAAATGAGCCCGAAGCGCCGCAAGGTGCCGTCGGTTCACCCCCTGGACGCCCAGGATCTCGGCGTCCGTCGCCACGCGGATCGCCGAGACCGATCCCAATCCCTTGAGCAGCGCTTGACGCGTTTTCGGTCCAACGCCGGGGATCGCGTCGAGCTCGGACGCCAATCGGCGCCGTTTGCCGAGCTTCTTACGGCCCCGGTTGGCAAAGCGATGCGCTTCGTCTCTCGCGGTCGCAAGCAGGAAAAGCTCGGGGCTGTTCGCTCGAAGCGGGATCGGGTTTTTCTGTCCCGGCAGATAGATGCGGTCGACGATCTTGTCGCCGAGTGGGTTCTCCCGCTCTTTGGCCAGGCCCGCGATGGCGAGATCGTGGAGCCCCAGGTCGGAGGCGGCGGTGAGCGCGACCGCGAGCTGCCCTCGCCCCCCGTCGACGACGAACAGATCCGGTAGCTCCCACTCGGCCGACGACGCCAGTGCGGCTTCTTTTCCTCGGCGAAACCTTCGGGACAGGACTTCGAACATCGCGGCGTAGTCGTCCCCCTCGGTGACCCCTTTCACGGTGAACGTCCGGTAACGCTTTCGCGCTGGCGCTCCATTTTCGAGCGTGACGATGGCACCAACGGTGTCCTCGCCGCCGAGATGGGAGATGTCACAGCATTCGATCCGTCGTGGTAGCGACGGCAGGCGCAGCTTGTTCTGCAGCTTCGCCAGTCGCTCGTCGATGTCTTCGGCGGCGCGGCGCTTTTCCTCGAAGGCGTGCCGAGCGTTTTCGCTCGCGAGATCCAGCAACTTTCGGCGCGCGCCGCGCGCTGGCACGGTGAGCCGACAGCGACGTTTGATGCCCGCCTGGTTTCTGAGATCACCGAGCCACTCGGCGACTCCGTCGACGCCTTCGGGACGTAGGGGCAGCAGGATCTCGTCGGGAATGTGCTGCCCGGCGCCCGCACTGTAGTGCTCACGCACGAACGCCGCGACGACTTCGTCGTCGGGTATCTCGACCCGTTTGCTCGAGAAGCTCGCCGCGTCCACCACCCTGCCGGCGCGCACTCGGAGCAGGGCAAGCTCCACCATGTCGCCCTCGCGATACATGCCGAGCACGTCCTCGTCGCGATCGGAGACGGCGACGACCCGTTGTTGCTCGCGGGCGCTCACGACGGCGCGAAGCTGATCGCGGTAGAGCGCGGCGAGCTCGAACTCGAGGTCTTCACTCGCCCTCGCCATGCGGTCCTCGAGCTCCTCGGTCAGCTGGTCGTGACGACCGGCGAGAAAAAGCATCACCGCGTGCACCTGCTGCCCGTAGAGATCGACGTCGACGTCGTGCACGCACGGCGCCAAGCAGCGTTTAATCTGAAACTGCAGGCAGGGCCTCTTGCGACTCTTGAGCTCGGCGTCGGAGCACGTGCGAAGCTGAAAGTGCTTCTCCACGAGATGCAACGTGCGACGCGCCGCCGTCGCCGAATGGTAGGGGCCGAAGTAGCGTGCCCCGTCGCTCTCGGGCTTGCGGACCAGGTCGAGACGCGGCCAAGGGTGAGAGGTGGCCACCCGCAGCGTCAGAAACTCCTTGTCGTCTCGCAGCTTGACGTTGAACCGCGGCTTGTTCTCCTTGATCAGGCTGTTTTCGAGAATCGCGGCTTCTTTCTCGGTCCCTGTGACGACGGTTTCCAAATCGCCGATCTGCTCTCGAAGCAGCGGGATGAACGCGCGGGTGTCGGTCGCGCCATCCTGAAAGTAGCTCCGCACGCGCGCTCGAAGGCTCTTGGCCTTGCCGATGTAAAGAAGCCCGCCCTGCTTGTCGCGAAACAGGTAGCACCCCGGACTCGCGGGCAGCGACTCGAGCTTTTTTTCGACTTCGTCCGGAAGCACGGAGAGAAACTAGTGCATCGAACCTGGAGAATCGATGCCCGAGCCCTCCGATGCGCGACCGAGCGAAGGGCGTCGGGCCCGAGCCCACGCAAAGTCCTTCGCGGCGTGCTAAGCGATTCGCCGTGGCGGAGCCCCAGCGCGCCCGGTTGAACCGAGCCGCCGTGATGATCGCCATCGCGGTCGCGGCGGGCCTCGGCGTGGGCTTTTTGCTCGTGCCCCAGCAGCCGAGCGTCGGAGAAACCGAGGCGGCGCCTCCCGCGGTCGAGCTGCTCGGCGCCAAGCTCACTCTCGACGATGGCGCCGCTGCGCGCGCCCTCGACGCCGTTCGACGTCACGTGAGAGGCACCATCGCCCTCGAGCTCCCCGGGGGGGAGCGACAGAGCTTCAGCTTTGGCGAGCTCGGGGTGGAGATCGACAAGGTCCGACTGGCCCAACTCGTGCGCGACGCCCGAGACGCCACGAGCCCGCTTCGACGGGTTCGGCGCCGGAGCGACTTCGAAGAGCCGGTCAAGCTGCCCGTGCCCCTCGTGGTCAACGAGTCACGAGCTCTCCCTGCCCTTCTGCGACTCAAGGACGAACACGACCGCACACCGATCGATGCGCGCCTCGACCTCGAAAAACGCGAACTCGTCCATGAAAAACCCGGACGCTATCTCGACGTGGACGCGACGGTGCGCGCCGTCGAGCTGGCCCTCGGCGAAGGCGAACGTACCGCCTCGGTCGTGTTCGAAGAGCGGCGACCGAAACGTGTAGCCGCCGAGCTGGGTGCCGTCGAATTCGATCACGTGCTCGGGTTCTTCGAGACCGGCTACAGCCGGGCCCAGCGCCACGCCGCACGAACGTTCAACCTGAGACTCGCGGCTTCGAAGCTCGATGGCTACGTGCTCTTGCCCGGAGAGACGTTCGACTTCAACGAAGTCGTCGGACCGCGCGACGAAGCCAACGGCTACAAGGTAGCGCCGGTCATCGCGGAGGGAGAGCTCGTCGACGGCATCGGCGGCGGCACGTGCCAGATCTCGGGCACGTTGCACGGGGCGGCTTTCTTCGCGGGTCTCGAGATCGTCGAGAGATACCCACACACCCGTCCGAGCTCGTACATCAAGATGGGGCTCGACGCGACGGTGGTCTATCCGACCATCAACTTCCGGTTGAGAAATTCGTTCGACTTTCCAATCGTGTTTCACGAGGTTGTGAAGAACGGCGTCGTTCGCGCCGAGGTCCTCGGTCCAAAGCGGGACACCATGGTCACGCTGATTCGTCGAATCGACAGCGCGATAGCGTACGAAGAACTCGAGCGACTCGACGAGAATCTGCCCGACGGCAAGAAGGTCCTCGCGCAGCGCGGCATCCCGGGCTTCCGCCTCCACCGCTACCGCATCCTTCGAAATGGGGAGCACGCCGTCCGACAGCGGTGGTCCGACGTCTATCCACCCACGGCCCAAATCATCCGGGTGGGCACCGGGCCGATGCCACCCGACAGCGTACGCGCCTCCGATGATCCTCACCCCGAATACGTCGCCGACGAGCTTTTGGTGGTGACCCAGGGTCCGGGAGTGGGCGCCGCTCGACCGGGCAAAATCGGGATGCGGGAAGAGCGAGAGAAGGGGAAATACGGCCGGCGCGGGTGGACCGACGAGGAGGGCATGCCACTTTGGCGGGGCAACCAATGAGCCAAAAAACCTCGGCGCTCGGGGCCTCTGGCGATATCCACCTCTTGTGCAACGGCCGGCCTCGGAGATAGCCTCCACGGCCATGAAGATCACAGCCGCACGAATGGGTTTGGCCCTTTTCCCGGTCGTCGTCGTGATCCCCGCAGCGCTGGTCTCGCTGGGCGCATGCGCGACCGAGCCGGCCGCGAGCATTCCGCCCGTCGCTCCCGTAGTCGCGCCCGCTCCGGAGAAGAACGAGCTGCTCGACGATTGGGACGAGGACGAAGACGAGGACGAGGACGAAGCGCCTGCGGCGGGCGCCGATGGTGGAGCGCCGAGCACGACGCCTGCCGCGACCACACCGGCCGGGACGGACAAGCCCCCCGCCGGGCCGGCTGCCACAGCGAAACCTGCTCCGGGTACTGCTCCGGCAAAACCGGCTCCCGCTACGCCGCCTGCGCCCAAGAAATAGACGGCCACCGCCGAGGGTGGTCGACCATCCACCGTCGACCGTCGACATTGCAGCTGGCGCGCGCCATCCTACCCAGGATGCGCTGGTCTCTGCTCGCCGTTGGTGCTGCGTGCCTGATGGCGTGCGGCTCGACCCAAACCGCCGGCGATGGCGGAGCGGGTACAGCTGGCGGCTCCGGCGCGACTTCTACCGGAGGAAGCTCCGGGGGCGGCGGTACCAGCGGGGCACCAGCGTCGAACGACGTCGACCCGGACTGGCCTCCGGAGTCGCCGATCCCGCCGGAATTCGATTTTCCTCCCTGGCTCAACATGCCCGAGCCCAACCGAATCGTCGTGAGCTGGCGAACACCGTCAGCCACCACTGGCACCGTGAGCTTCGGGGCTTCCCCGGAAATGGGTCGCACCGCGACGACGACGACGGCGGCGGAGCTACACCACGTGGACCTCGGAGTGCTCGAGCCGTCGACCGCGTACTGGTACTCGGTACGAATCGACGGGACATCCGCCACGAGGCCCGGCGTTTTTGTCACTCCGGGACGAAGGGACTGGCGCTTCCTGCACGTTGGTGAGTTCCACGCCGCCAATCAGATCGAGCACGTCGCGAAGTTCGGGGGCAGCATCCGAGCTTTCCGACCGCATCTGCTCATCGACAGCGGCGACATGGCCGACGACGGCGACGTTCTGGAAGATTGGCGCGCCTACTTCAGAACGTCCGCCCCGTGGATCTCGAACGTAATCATCCTCCCGTCGGGCTCGAACCACGTAGATGGTCCTGGCGGGAACGGAAACCTCAAAGACCTGTTCGTGCTCCCCAACAACGAACGTTGGTACTCGACGAGGTACGGGCAAGCTCAAGTGCTCAACCTCGACTCGACGTGGAGCTTTTTCGTCAACCCCGACCTCCAAGTCGAGCAACCCGCGTGGGTGACCGAGCGAACGACCGAAGCCCATGACGGCGAGGACGATCCGACGTTCCTCATTGGAGCGTGGCACTACCCCGCGTGCTCTTCGCAGACGCTACGTCGAGCCGGGGACCGAACGGCGGTTTTCGCCAACCTGGTCGAGTCGTTTCGCGCCGGCGGAGGCCTCGACATGATGCTGGTGGGCCACGACAAGTACTACGAAAGATCCGAAACGACCGACGGGATCCTCCACGTGCAGACCAACATCGGACTCTTGGCCCCGAGCGACGAGATTGGGAACAACCACCCCGAGTGCGTCGAGATCAAGACCATCATCGACACTCGATCCATCCTCCTCGCCACCGTCAGCGGAAACCGCATCTCGATGCGAGTCGTCGACGAGACGGGGAGCGAAATCGATCAGTTCTCGCTCGAAAAATAGTACTCCGAACCATTTCGGTCCAGAAAGAGAAACCGATGCACGCAGCCGTCCTCGAGAAAATTGGTGGCGACCTGACCTACAAAGCGGTCGATGATCCGACCCTGCGCCCGGACGAGGTCTTGGTAGAAGTGCACGCCGCCGGAGTCTGCGGCCGCGACCTCATCGACCGTCGCGGCGGTTTTCCTGCGATGCGTCTGCCGACGATCCTGGGACACGAATTCGCCGGCCTCGTGGTGCGGGTTGGAGATGACGTCGAGGGGTTTGCCGTCGGCGACCGAGTCGCCAACCTGCACCGACCGCATTGTGGCCGGTGCAAGGCCTGCCTGGCCGGAGAATCCGTCGACTGCCGGAACGCTTGGCAGAGCTTCGGACATACGGTCGACGGCGGGTACGCCGACCTGGTTGCCGCGCACCACCGCGCGTTGGTGCACGTGCCCGACGGGATTTCCTTGGCCGAGGCTGCGCCCACCGCATGCACGGCGGGGGTGGCCCTCCGCGCCCTGCGCCACGAAGCCAAGCTCGAGCTCGGCGAGACGGTGCTCGTCACCGGCGCGAGCGGCGGGGTCGGCATGCCGGCGATTCAGATCGCCAAAAACATGGGCGCGCGCGTGGTGGCGGTCACGAGCTCCGAAGCCAAGGTCAGCCGCCTTCGTGAAGCCGGGGCGGACCACGTCGTCGTGAGCGCCGACGGAGTCTTCCATCGCGAGGTGAAGGAGCTGACTGGGGGCGTGCAAGTGGCGCTCGAACTCACCGGAAGCGCTACGTTCGGCTCGGCGCTCCGGAGCCTCGAGCCACGCGGGCGACTGGTTCTCGTCGGCAACATCAACACGGAAAAGATCGAAGTGAACCCGGGCGCGATGATCCTGTTCAGCTACGTCATCGTTGGAAGCCACGGCTGCAGCCATCGCGACTTGTTGGACTGCTTCGACATGATGCAACGGGGCAGTTTGAACATCGTGGTCGATCGAAAGCTCCCGCTAGCGGAAGCTGGCCGAGCGCACGAGCTGTTGGCGGAGCGCCAGGTGACCGGCCGCGTGGTGCTCGAACCGCGGGCCCGTTCCTGAGAAAAAAAACGCGAACTTGCTACGGCGGCCCCGCTGCCGCTGTGGCAGACTCGGCGACCCGGTGTGGGAAATTTCAGAACGCCTCTATCTCGGCAATTACGAGTCGGCCAAAGCAGCGCTGTCGGGCATCACGCGACCGGTCCCTCCATCCGGCAAGCTCGAGCCCTTCGCTGGCGTGGTTTCGCTTTGCCCTGTGCCGCTCTTTCCGGACGATCCGCCGATTTCCACGGCCGCCTACGAGTCGACCGAGTGGCTGCTGCACCCGATATTCGACGGCGGAAACGGCGAAGGAGAGTTCGAGGAAGCTCTCGAGCGCGCTCTCCCGTTCATCCAGCGGCGACTCGACGTTGGCAACGTGCTCGTTCACTGCGCCGCTGGCATGAGTCGAAGCGTGAGCGTCATCGCTGCGAAGCTATGCGTGGATGGCGCCGACCCCGACGACGCGTATCGACGAATCGCGCGAGCGAAAGCCGAAGCCTTGGCTAGACAAGGTGTCGAACAAGAGTTTCTGATCGCGCCCGCTCGCGAGTTTCGTTCCTGTCTGAACCGCCTCTTTGCTCGATGAAGCCGGAACCTTGGACCAACGCTCGACGCCAATGAAAAATAGTTCACGCAGGCTCGTGCGAAATCAGACCGAATAGGTGCTCGCGCATCCGTTTCACTTGACGAGACGGCCTTAGGCATCCAAAGATCAGGTCGCTGGGAGGAGAGCCGAACGCCGGCGAATTGGGGCGAGACGCGGACTGAAAACAAAAGGTTGGTCGGCCAGCCGGCCCGATGAGAGAGAGCGACCGTGGAGATTGCTTCGGAACCCAACGCGGAATCACAACCAGAGGCGGCGCCGCGCGCCGTCGACTGGGACAACCCTCGGGTCGCCTCCATCCTCAGCGCCGCGGCGAAGTGCTTCGCGCGCAAGGGGTTCACAGCGACCACTCTCGCGGAGATCGGCAAGGAGCTCGGTCTGCGCAAGAGCATCGTGCACTACTACTTCGCGAGCAAAGCCGCGCTCATTCACGAGGTGCAGAGCTTCGCCTACCACCAATACCTCGACCGAGTGAAGGACGCGATTCGGGTCGTCGGTGGCGACAAGAAGGTGCGAACGACTGGCGCACTGGAATCGCTCTGGGACGCTCTGCACAGCAACAAGACCAACATCGGGTTGAGCATCGAAGTCTGGAGTGCGTCTCGCCGCGACCCTGAGCTCAAGCGCCGGGCGGCCACGCTGCAAAAGGAGTCGCGCAAGCTCGTCGCCGACGGCATCGCTGAAGTCCTCGGCTCGGACGCCAGCAACGTGAGGGCCATGGAGGCCACGTCAGCGCTCATCTTGGCGGTTTTGAACGGCCTGTCGGTCGCCGAGTATCTCGAAGGCGAGGACGCGACGGCCAAGGAGGCCTATCAAACCTTTCTCTGGCTGTTGCGGCTCGGCGTGCAAGAAGTGGAAAAGCGCGGTTGAGCTGTCGGCCAGCGCGCCACCGGTAGGCATCGAGAGAGAGTTGTCGTCGGGCCCGTTTCGAGGCACGTTCGACGAAAGTGGTTGTTCGGCCCGGGTCTCGGTGGAGCTATGGCGCAGCGGTTGCCAGCGCCATTTTCTGCCTGACGAGCACGGCACCTGGCTTGCCGGCGTTGTGGCCTGCACCGGCTTCAGCAACGGATGACACGCTGCCGGAGCCGCTCGGCAGCTTTCGGGCGCTCAGCTCGACCGAGTGGCTCGTCGACATCGACGACACCACCAGTCCCTATGTGTTGCCGGGACAGTCGGAGCTCGGGCTTCTGCAAGCGTTCAGAAACCCGAAGGTCGAACGCGCACACCCCGCGTACACTTTTCGCGACGGCAGCTACGGGCCCGGCGCCTGGCTCCGCGAGGAATCGCTGATCTGGAGTCCCACGGGCTGCGAGACTGAGAGCGGAGCGCCCGCTCCTGCAGAGGCTCGACGGCACTCGGTGCTGCGCACGCCGTTCGGCAGTACCGCAGACCCCGCGCTCGCGCTCTCGGTGTCAGCGCGAGTCATGCCCGACGCGCTTTCGGGGATCCCGCTGGAACCGACCTGGGCAATCGACGCCTCCCCCGCCCCGGCGCTCGAGTTGATCGGAGCAGAGAGGGCCAAAGTCTGCGCGGTCTGGGAGCGCGTGCGACCGGTGACCTTGGTGCGCTTCGAAAACGAAAGCGACACTCTGTCGCTCCTGCAGTGCGACGGATCGGTTGCTTCGGACGCCCTCGATCGCGTGAGCGTCATGACGCGACCGCCGGGAGTTGCGCGGCCAGAGCTGCCCCTTCCGCTCGAGCCGGACGCCGACACCGAAAACGGCGAATGGGTCGACGGAGTTCGTCTCGTTCATCCGCGCATGCTGTGGGTACTTCAGCAAATCGCGAACGAATTCCCCTACCGCCACATCTACATCGTCAGCGGGTATCGCAGCGAATCGACGTCGAGCATGCATTACCGAGGGCGTGCTCTCGACCTGTCGGTATACGGCGTCGCCAAAGAAGAACTTTTTCGCTTCTGTCGAACCCTGAGCGACGTCGGGTGCGGTTATTACCCGAAACACGACTTCGTTCACGTCGATGTCCGGCCGTTCGGCAGTCGGCATCCGATGTGGGTGGATGCGTCGGAACCCGGCGAGCCGTCGCGCTACGTCGACTCGTGGCCCTCGGTCGTGGAAGGCGGCGCGCTCGCGTGGGCGGGCAGCCACTGATGAGCAATCTGACGTTCGACAAGATCCGTTCGCAAAAGTCCGCCATCGAGACATTGACTCGTGCCCTCCGAAGCGGCCGCGTCCATCACGCGTACCGCTTCGAAGGGCCCGACGGCGTGGGCAAAGAACAGGCAGCGTTTGCCCTGGCCCAGGCTCTGGTGTGCGAAAAAGGCGAAGTGTTCGGCTGCAACGCCTGCAGCGCCTGTCGCCGCGCCGTTACCCTCGCCGACGAAGATCCTCGTGTCCCCAAGCACCCCGACGTCGTGCTCATCCAACGTGGGCTCTACCCCCCTCAGTCTCTCGGATCGACGAACCGCGAAGCGACGGGCATCGGCGTCCACCAAATTCGCCGGATCGTCGTTGGCCGCGCGGGCTACGGAGCCCATGAGGGGCGCGCCCTCGTGTTCTTGATACGAGATGCGGACGAACTCACGATTCAGGCCGCCAACGCCCTGCTCAAGGTGCTCGAAGAGCCGCCACCACGCACCCACTTCGTGCTCATGACGAGTCGGCCACATCGACTCTTGGACACGATCCTGTCGCGCACCCTCGCCGTGCGGTTCGGACCACTGCCTGACGACGTCATCGAGGAAATTCTCCGGGAGCGAGGCCTCGACGTCTCGGGCGCACGACTCGCGCGCGGCAGCGCGTCCCACGCCCTCGCCCTCGGCGACGCCGAGGCCCGAGAAGCGCGTGAAGCCTTCGAAGCGACGATGCGCGCGGCCATCGAAGCTCCCGACCTCGCCCCGGCGATCGCCATCGGCTCGGCGATCAAGGACCGGGCGACGTTGCACACGCGCCTGTCCGACTTCGCCCAATCCGTTTCTCTGCTCGGGCGCGATCGTGTGTCGAGCGATGCGCGCGCTGCCGAGGTCGCGGCCCGCCAACACGCCGAAATCGAGCTCGCACTTCAGTCCCTCGAAGCCAACGCGCAACCTGCGTTCGTGGTCGAAGCACTCGTGGCTCGACTGCGCCGGGCCTGACGGTCAGCACGATTTTTCGGCTCACTGCTCGAGAGTCGCCGAGCCCCCACCCCATCGTTCGAAGTCGCCGGGGTCCACCCGACGCCCCGCCCAGGCGCTCACGAGCCCAGCGGCACCGAGGGTCCAAATCGTCGCGCCGTCGAGCGCTCGATACTCCGCGAGGATCGCGGACCGCCATGGTGGATCGGGTGAAGTTCCCAGCGCCTCGACGCGGACTGGGACTCGGCTTGCGCGCTCGTATCGAGCTCCGTCATGGGCGACGGTGGCCGGGGGGTCATCGGGGTGGTCGATGTCGATCGCTTGGAGCCAGAAAACCCGACTCCCGGGCGGCGGCGTGACGACCAACGTGACCTCCGAGGCCCGCAGCACGGCTGCAACGGTTTCGTCCCCCTCGCACAAGATCCAGCCGTGTTCGATCCACGCCTCGCTGCCACCCGAACTCACGACGTCGCCGAGCTCGAGCTCGAAACCCGCCGCGGCAAGCCGAGAAGCCGCGGGAACCGCACCGGCAGCGTCATTTTTCCGGCGCCGACCTCGCCAGCCGCGCCAGGCCAGCCCGGCAGCCGTGAGCCCACCGAGCGCCGCGAAAGTCGCAAGCAAGAGACTCACGGAGGACCCCAAAGGGCAACGTGCATCGACTCGGCACGACGAGCCACTTGCTCGAGGTCGTCACCTACGAGCGCTCCAATCACCGCCGACGCCGACGCAAGCTCGCGCACACGAGCGGCGCGCTCGAGCGTGATCCCTCCGATGGCGACGAGTGGCCGCTTCGCCGCGGCCGCGAGCGGCGCGATGCGTTCCAGCATGCCAACGCCCACCACGGGATCCGGTGCGTGCTTCGATGTGGTCAGAAAAACGGGTCCGAAGGCGACGTAATCCGGCTCGTCGGCGAGGGCACGTTCCACCTGTTTTTCGTCATGAGTGGACACACCCACTTTCAAGCTCGGATCGAGCTGGCGAGCTTCGGCGATCGGCAAATCGTCCTGCCCGAGGTGAACGCCGTCGCACTCAGCCAGGCTCGCCAGATCCGCACGATCGTTGGCGAAAAGCGGAACGCCGGCGTCGCGACAAAGCGGTCGGAGCCCGCGCAACAATGCGAGCGTCTCACGCGCCGATGCACGCTTGGCGCGTAGCTGCAGCGCGGCCGGCCGCGCGGTGAGCACCGCGCGGGCGAACTCGATCGGATCGAAACCAGCGC
>JAJDAH010000386.1 GCA_029261965.1 Polyangiaceae bacterium | reverse complement strand
TCGATGATCCACATCGGCCCCATCGGCGCGAGCACGCACGATCTCGCCGTGTTCACCGAGATAGCCGGCGGCGCCCACGACAGCGATCCGGCGTCGCTCGCTCAACCCGACTTCGTCTCCGACGAGCTCGTCGATGCGATCGGGCGCGGGGTCAAGGACCTGCGCATCGGCATCGACGAGCGCGAATGGGCGGACGCCGACGACGACGTGGCCCGGCCAGCGCGGGACGCGCTCGCGGCGCTCGAAAAAGAAGGCGCGACACTCGTGCCCGTCTCTCTGCCGCTCGCCAAACAGACCGTCGCGATCGGCTATCTCACCATCGGCCTCGAAGTGTTCGCCGGCATGCTCGACGCACGGCACGAGCACCTCGACGAGCTCGGCCTCGATCTCCAAATGCTCGTCGCATCGATCGGCGGCTTCGCCGCGAACGACTACCTCGACGCTCAGCGGCTTCGCGCCACGCTCCGGCAAGAAACCGCGCGCGTGCTGTCGAGTGTCGACGTGCTCGCCCTACCCACGAACGCGCAGATCGCCCCCGCCATCACCGACGACGAGGCCAAAAACGGTTTCGCCGACATCCCCGCGCTCAACGCGGCGTGCCGGTACGCCTTCTTGGCAAACCTGACGGGGATCCCCGCCGGCTCGGCGCCCGTGGGTACCGCATCCAAGGGGCTACCCGTCGGGCTACAAATCGCCGGCGACGCTTGGGACGAAGCCTGCGTGCTCCAAGTGCTCGGCCACCTCGAGCGAATCGGCGCGGCGCAGTCGATACGACCGGCACCGCACGTGGATCTTCTGCGCTAGATCTCGCCGGCGCGGGCCTTCTCGATCCATTTCTGGATCTCGGTCTCGATCACGCTCAGGGCCTTGCCCTTGAACGGTCGGAACAGGAACGGCACATCGAGATCCATCTCGATGTCCTTGGAGTTCACCTGCATCGTCCCATTGAGCGTCTTGCCCTTGATGTTGAAGCTGATGTCCGCCCGAGTGTCGCTCGTCCAGCTCGCGGACGGCTTGTACTCGGCGTACTTCTCTTTGTAGGCAGCAAATGCAGCGACGGCGACTTCCTTCGCCTTGTCTGCACCGAGATCGTGGGGAACTTTGTGACCGGCCATGTTGTAAGAGAAACCTAGTCACCCCGCTCTCGAACTGCCACCTCCTAAAAACGAGCCGCCCCTAAAAAGACGCCGCCCCCAAAATGTCCCAAGCCCGCTTTCGCCGGGCCGCGCGGGCCTTTCCTGCAACCTGCCGGAGCGCCGAGTCGCGCTCCCAGCGGGCTTTTTCCGCCACATCCACCGTCTCCCACAGCTCCGTGGTGGATTCGAGGGCGCGGTTCACGGCGTCCAGGGCGCCGGCCGTGGCGACGTGCACGGTCGCGCTCTTGGCGTCCTCCAAGGCGAGGGCACGAAGCGACACGAGCGCGGACACCAGCTCTTCGAGCATCCGCTCGGGCCAGTCGAAGCGGCGTCCGACGCTCACCATGTACCCGACGACCGCGGCCTGCACGTGCAGGTCTTCGATCGTCCGGAACGGCTTCAGGTAGTCCGCATAGCCGTCGCCAGGCAGAACCTGCCCCTCTCGAACCCGGACCCCGTCGAGCCGAAGCTCACCGTGCGGAATTTCCGGCACGAACGGCGTCGCCGGCATCTCCGCAATGTGCAGGTTCTCCGCGTCCGACGCGAGACGAACGAGCGCGAGACGGTTTTTGCCGTCGTCGCCCTCCCCGCGCGACGCCACGACCAAGAGCGTGTCGGTGACCGGGGCCGACGTACTCCATTTCTTTTGGCCGGTGAGGATGAAACCGTCGCCGTCGGGCTCGAGCCGCGTCTTGATGGCCTTGGGGTGCACGCCACCTTCTTCGGTGGCGCACAAACAGGCGACGCCCTGCACTGGTAGCTCCGGGAGGAGAGACGTGAGCGCGCCCTGGTAGCCCGCGGCAAAAGAGCCGGCGAGGCGATCGCCCAAAAAACCGCCGACGATCGATCGATCGATGGGCGCCTCCCACTCGGCGAGATCTTTTTTTACCACATCCCAGAATTCGCGCAGGCCGCGCACTTCGATCGCCCGCGGATCGGTGCGAAGCAGGAAGTCGAGAACCTTCACCTATTTCTCCCGAGGTGCGGCGGCGATTTCGCTCACCAAGCCGAAGTGATCCGAGGGCCACACGTCGCCGTCCGGCGTCGCGAACGCGAGCTTCGTCTCGAGCGGCTCCCCCCTGAAGCGGCGATCGGGCCCGCGCACGAAAATGTAGTCGATGCGCCGCGGCGGCTCGTGGGCCAACGCGGCAAAGCGGTTCTTTCGGTCGAAGGTATGGCCACCGCTGTCGTCCCCGCCGGCGATCCATGCGTCGGTGAAGTAGACGCTCTTGCCGTCGATGGTGGCGAGCCCGCGCAAGAACCGGACTTCGTCGGAGTCCGGCTCGGCGTTGAAGTCCCCCATCAACACCGGCGGCAGCTTCTCGTGGACGACGGGGGCGAGCGACATGACCTGTTCGACGACGAACTTCATCTGCCGCACGCGAATCGAGCCGTGGTGAAGCTTCCAGTTGAGGTGTGTCACGAACACCGGCAGCTGGCCGTGGGGCGTATCCACCAAACAGTACAAGAGGCCACGAGTTTCCCCGGACTCTTCGCCCGGCAGCGTAAACGCTTCCTGCTCCACAATGGGATGACGACTGACCAGGGCATTGCCGAATTCGACGCCGCCACCGAGCTTCATCGCGGCGCCATAGGCCAGCTCGTAGTCGAAGCCTTCGGCGATCTCGCGAGCCTGGTTTTCCATGTCCGCGTTCGACTCGCTGCCGAGACGAAGCACCTCCTGCAGCCCGAGCAGGTCGGGTTTCAGCGCGTCGAGCTCCCGACGAATGAGCTCGAGCCGGCGCTCCCACGGCCCGGAGCGGTTCCAAATGTTGAGAGTGGCGATGCGGAGGTTCGAGCTCATCTGACCGGAGGGGAGCATAACCGATGGCGCCCGAGCCACCGTCGTCGTGGCCCATGCCTCGAAGGGATAGAGGTGTTAAGACCAGGCATGGGCAACGACAGACACGACGGCCACGACCAGCATCATCACCACCCTCACCACCACGGCGGCCATCACCACCACGGCGGCCATCATGACCACGGCGGCCATCATGACCACGACGGCGGCGGCCCCGAGTTTTTGGATCTCGAGCTCAGCCGAATGATCGGATCGATGGCCCGCGACGAAGCCCGGGAAGCCGGCCGTGAGCTACTGCGCGAGGCCCTCAAGAAAGAAATCCGCGCCCGGATCGGCGACCGCATCGACGCTGTGGCCAAGATCGTCGCCGAGGACATCGTGAAAGACGTCGACACGAACCTCGAAATCGAGGCCAGGATCCGCGAGCGCACGGGGCCCGGCACCGATCTCGAAGAGCAAATCGCCCAGGCGTTCGCCCCAAAGAAAACCACGCCCGCGCGCCGAGCGGCCAAGAAGACCCGCAAGAAAGCAAAGAAGAAGTCCCGCCGAACGCGCTGACACGGCCAAAATCCGCAACAATGCGTCGATTCCGCCGAATCGATGCACTAGGCTGGACGCCGTGATGAAACGACACGCCTTTCCATTTGCCGTCGCCATCCTCAGTGCCTCGATCGTCGGCTGCGGGTACTCCGAAGACGAATGGCAAGCTCAGCTCGCCAAGTACGAAGCGCTAGCTCAGAAGCAAAACACGACCCAATCGGAGCTCGACGAAGCCCGCGCACGACTCGCGCAGCTCGAGTCCGAGCTCGAAGCCATGGGGCTTCAACTGAAGACGCAAGGGGCGGAGAAGAGCGACCTCGAAGCCGCGCTCGCCGAGTACAAGAAGCGCGCCGAGGTTCTCGAGCGGATCCGGCAGCGCTTCGAGAAGCTGCGAGCCAAACTGCAGAAGCTCACCCAGCTCGGTCTCAAGGTCGAGATCCGCAACAACCGCATGGTCATCTCGCTACCGGGCGACGTGCTCTTTGCCTCGGGCAAGGACAAGCTTCGAAAAGACGGCCTCAAGATCCTCGACCAAGTGGCCGAGGTCATTCGCAGCGACGCCACGCTCGCCAAGCGCCACTACCAAGTCGCTGGCCACACCGACGACCAGAAGCTCAAGAACACCAAGAGGAGGTTCAAGGACAACTGGGGCCTGTCGGTCATGCGCGCGCGCCAGGTGCTCGTCTACATGGTGAGCGCCACCGACTCGAAGGGTGGCGGCGGCGGCCTGGCTCCGAAGCTCTGGCACGCGGCGGGTTACGGAGAAACCGACAGCCTCGCGGCCAACGACACGAAGGAAGGCCGGCAGAAGAACCGTCGCGTCGAGCTCATCCTCATGCCGAACGTCGAGGAAATGCTCGACCTCAAGCAGCTGATCTGAGCCGCGCCAGAAACCGAGCCTGTTCGCCTGGCCAGGCAACATCGTCTTTACATGCGGTCATGGCCGGTGATCCAAATTTGCTCGAGAAAACTCAGTCGAGAACCGTCAATGCGGTCTCGACCACATCGCTGATTTCCGTTGGCTTCGACCCGCCGCGCGAACGCACGGCGACCCCCTGCATCGTGTTCACGAGGAAGCGCGCGAGCTTGCGCGGGTCCTTGCTCTTGGCGAGATCGCCCCGCTCGCGCGCCCGCTCGAGCGCACCCGCAAACATCTTCTCGATGTTCTGCCAGCGTTTTCGAAGAAGCTCCTCGAGCTCGGAATCGAGCGGCGCCATCTCGACGGTCGTATTGACCATCAAGCAACCCCGACAGGGTCCCTCCTGGGGCTCACTGAACGACAGAAAAAGCTTTCGGATCGCGGCGAGCGGGTCCTCGGACTTTACGAGGCATTGTCGGAGGCCAACCAGACGTTCGTCGGCGTAACGATTCATCGCCGCGAGGAACAGCTCTCGTTTACCGCCGAACGTGTCGTACATGCTGCCGCGGCCGATATCCATTTGCGAGAGCAGGTCCTGCATGCTCGTCGCCTCGTAGCCCTTGGTGTGAAAGAGCTCCATCGCCCGCCCGAGGGCGATGTCCGGGTCGAACTCTTTGGGCCGCGGCATCGTGAAGTTGAGCCTAGGGCTTCTGGAACGGTCGGTCAAGAATTCCCGGGCACTTTTTCCAGCCTCGCACGAGCGCGCGCCGGCTCAGGGCCCGATGACTGGCCCGGCCAAGAGGGCGAGCTGACGCGACTGGGCGAGCAAGAGCCCGTCGCGGCTCCAGATCTCTCCGTCCTCCTCGACGTAGCCGTCGCGGCTCGTTTTTGTCGTGAAGAACGCCAGACAGTAGTCCTCGGGCTTCGCGCTTTCGATCGGGAGCGCCGCACGAAAGTGAATCGTGAGGTCGATGGTCGGGATCGGGCCGAGCCCGTCATCCGGCTGAGCTTTGACGAACACCGGTGGCGGCAGGGCATCGGTCAGCGCGCCGACGAGAAGCGCGTCGGCCAACCGCGGCTCTTCGAGTCGCATCCAGCCGCCTATCTCCGCGCGCTCTGCCCCGCTGAACGCCCCGCCTTTGGTGACCAGCCGGGTTTCGTAGCGCTGCCGCATCGGGATCGCTTCGACGAGGCGCCCCCCCATCAGCTCGCATTCTTCGGGCGGCGGCACGCTCGGCATTTTGCCGTCGACGAAACCGAGCGCTTTTCGGGGGTAGCCAAAGGCGCCGATGGCCAGCGCGAGCGGCTTGTCGTTCTGGATGAGCGTCGCCGTGATGGTGCTCATCGAACGGCCGGCCCGCTCGACCTTGGTTTTGACCGTAGCCGGACCCTCGCCGGGCGGCCGGAGATAGTGAATCGTGAGCGAGCGCGGCACTCGCGCGGCCTCTGCCACCGTGTCCTGCAGGGCGCGCAGAATCACCGCGGCGACATAGCCGCCGTTCGGACCGTTGATGATCCACCACCCCTTGTCGATGTTCGCCGCGAACGTCGACTCGTCGAGTCGCTCGAGTCGGGTATCTCTGTCAAACCGCGTGTCATGATCAGATCGCGTCGTCACGTTCTCTCCCGTGCGTAGCTTGGTGGTTCAAAGGCCAACATAGCCCCGCCGCCCAAGCACCCTCACCCCACGTTCCCGCAGTCTCGAACGGGGAAACTGCAGCCCGGGGGCCTCCGGACCGGGCCGGACGGAAGCGTCTTGCCAAACCGGGCCTCGTGGTACGCTCGGCCATGGCCACTCAGCTCCCGAAGGAATCGTTTCTCGCCATCGCCGCGGTCGCTTGGGCGGATGGACGAATGAAAAAGGACGAGGCCGCCGGCCTGCAGCGCGCGGCGAAAGAGAACGGCCTCGACGAAGAGGGGCTCGCCGCGGTCGCCGCCACCGCCGACGAAAAGGTCGAGCTCGACGGTCTCGATCTCGGAGGACTGAACGATTGGCAAGGCGCGCTCACCTACGCCTTCGCCAACTGGCTCGCGCGCCTCGACGGCGTCGTGAACGCCGAAGAGGTCAAGAGCCTGCGAGCGCTCGGCGAGCGCACGGGTCTCGCCGATCGAAAGCTTCAAGCAGCGCGCTCGGCAGCCTTCGACGTCGCGATGCTGCCTGGCGGCGACCGACCGGACAAATACGACTTCGCGGCGGTCGAAGAGCGCCTCAAAGAGAAGCTCCCCGCGACCTACAACGCGTCGGTTCCGCCGGCCTCACTCGAGTAGATCCGGAGCCGACCGCCGGCGCTAAAAGAGCGCGACGCTCCGGATCGACTTGCCGGCGTGCATCAGCTCGAACGCGTCGTTGATCTTCTCGACCGGCATCGTGTGGGTGATGAGATCGTCGATGTTGATCTTTCCGTCCATGTACCAGTCGACGATCTTCGGCACGTCGGTGCGGCCCTTGGCGCCGCCGAAGGCCGTGCCCTTCCACACGCGCCCCGTCACGAGCTGAAACGGCCGGGTAGAAATCTCCTGGCCCGCTCCGGCTACACCGACGATGACCGACACGCCCCAGCCCTTGTGACAGCACTCGAGTGCTTGCCGCATGACGTCGACTTTCCCGATGCACTCGAACGAATAGTCCGCCCCGCCGCCGGTGAGCTCCACCAGGTGCGCCACGAGATCACCCTTCACGTTCTTCGGGTTCACGAAGTGCGTGCATCCGAACTGCTTGCCCACGGCTTCGCGGTCCGCATTGACGTCGACCCCGACGATCTTGTTCGCCCCGACCATACGCGCGCCCTGAGCCACGTTCAGCCCGATGCCGCCCAGCCCAAAGATGACCACGTTCGCCCCAGGTTCGACTTTGGCCGTGTTGATGACGACGCCGACCCCCGTCGTGACACCGCACCCGATGTAGCAGGCCTTGTCGAATGGAGCGTCCTTGCGGATTTTCGCGAGAGCAATCTCCGGCAGCACCGTGTAGCTCGAGAACGTGCTCGTGCCCATGTAGTGGAAGATGGGTTTGCCGTCCTTCGAGAACCGGCTCGTGCCGTCGGGCATGAGGCCCTTGCCCTGAGTCGCGCGGATCGCCTGGCAAAGATTCGTCTTGCCCGAAATACAGTATTCGCACTGCCTGCACTCCGGAGTGTAGAGCGGAATGACGTGGTCATCTTTCTGCACGCTGGTCACACCGGGGCCGGTCTCGACGACGACCCCCGCACCCTCGTGGCCGAGCACCGCGGGAAAGAGCCCTTCGGGATCCGCGCCGGACAAGGTGAACTCGTCGGTATGGCAGATGCCGGTGGCCTTGATCTCGACGAGAACCTCGCCCTG
>JAJDAH010000385.1 GCA_029261965.1 Polyangiaceae bacterium | reverse complement strand
GCGCCCAGCTCACGAACGTCGACGCTTGCACGGTGGTGCTCAAGCGCTTGGGCGACCTCCGGCGACTAAAGCTCGGCGACGTACCCGGCGCGCTCGAGGCCCTCGAGCGCGCCGCCAGTCTCGACCCATCGAACGTCGCCGTGCACCTCACTCTCGCCGAGCTGTACGACAAGCGCGGTGTCGCCGGTAAGTCACTCGAGCACGTGCGGAGGGCCATTTCCCTCCAGCCATCCACGCCGGAGGTCTACCGCCGCGCTCTCGACAATTTCCGAGGACTCGGCCACGCCGACGGGACCTGGAACGCCGCGAACGCTCTAGTGGCGCTCGGCGCCGCCGACGAAGCGACCAAGGAGCTGGCTCGCACCGCCGTCGACGACTCGTTGATGAACGTCGAGAGAGCCATGGAGGAAGACGACTGGCAGGATCGCGTATTCTCCGCAGACGCGGACCCGGCAATGAGCGAGCTCATGCGAGCCGTTTCCGACGCAGCAATCGCGATCCGAATCCGTGAGCTCGAGAAGAGCAAGGATCACTTCGTACCGGATCCCGCTCTCCGGCACGACGTCGAGAAGAGCACCGCCACGCTGGTACGAAGCTTGATCTGGACGACGCGGCTGTTGAGCACGCACGTACCAGACATCTACATTTATCCGAAAACCAAACGTGCCATGGCGGCACTGCAAGCCCATCAGCCGACGACGCTGGTGAGCCGCACCCTCGGCAGCGGGCTCTCGCTGCCCGAGCTCTGTTTTCTCTGGGGTCGCCACGTCACGTTCTTCCGGCCCGAGCTCCGCCTGTTGATCTTCTACTCGACGACCCGCGACCTAGCCGGACTGACCCTCGCGGCGCTGACCCTGGGCAAGGGGAGTGACGACGCCCTCAGTGCGCTCGAGCGCGAAACCAAGAAGCTCGCCAAGGGGCTCAAGAAGGAGCTTGGCGAATCCGGGATGAAGCGGCTCGCGAAGATCGTCGACGAGTTCCCCAAACAGAACACCAGCGCGCGCGTTCTCGCTTGGGCGCGGTCCGCTGAGCTCTTTGCGACCCGCGCCGGCGTCATCGCCTGTGGAGACGCGGCGATTGCCGTCGAGCTCCTCCGCCGCTTCCCGTTAGGGGGAATCACGAGCGAAGAAGAACAAGTCGATGATCTCTTGACCTACTCGCTGAGCGACCAGTACCTCGAGCTCCGCGAGCGAATCGGCGTTTCCGTGTCCAGAAGTCAACGGGCCACCGGGTGACGAGGCTCGCTTGGGTCTTGTTTCCACTCGCCTTCGGCTGCAGCAGCGCCGAGGGCGCGGGTGATCGAAACTTTGCCGCTGGGGGCTCCGCCCCGACGGGCACAGGAGGGGGCGGCGCCGTGCCACCCGCAGGTACCGGCGGCACGGCACCCATCGGCCCGAACAACCCACCGGTTCGACCGGGTGCGGACGCTTGCACTACCGACGTGTACAGAGGCGAGCAAATCCCCCTCGATATGCTCATCTTGCTCGATCGGTCGGGCTCGATGGCATTTCAGGCCCCGGGGCCGCGCACGCCGGGTCGGCCAGACATTTGGGGACCGGTAACGGACGCAGTCACCGAGTTCGTCACGACGCCCGGCCTCGATGGCCTCGGCGGGGTCGGTCTCACTTTCTTCCCAATCCTCGCCCCTGGAGCATTTCCCACGGCGTGCACGTTCGACGCGGATTGCGGCAACTACGGACCATGCTGCGCCAACCTCTTCGAGTGCGCCCCATTTGCCCAACCGGCCCCCTCGCCCAACCCGAAGCCGCCAGGCTCGCTCTGCGGAAAAGCGGCCTTCGGCCCCAACGGACCGGGCGCCGTCCCCGACAGCTGCGACGCCACCGACTATCGAACACCGCGAGTCGGAATCGACGCTCTCAGCACGAGCGGACCGGCGATCGCCGCGGCGATCGCCAGCGCAGTTCCGGAAGGAACCACGACCCCTACCCTGACGGCTCTAGACGGAGCCATCCAGTACCTCTTGGCCCGAAGGGATTCGGGCATCGGTCGACTCCCGGTGATCGTCCTCGCAACCGACGGGCGACCCGAGGGTTGCTACTTCGACACCGTCCAGAGCGCAGGCGACCTCGCCCAGCGCGCGTATACGGACAACGGTCTGAAGACCTTCGTCATCGGTCTCGGCAACGTAGATGGGCTGAACCAAATCGCGGCCGCCGGCGGCACCGGTACCGCCATTACGACGTCTGGCACCGTCAAAGACGAGATTCTCGCGGCGCTGGACACGATCCGCGGAACCGCCGGGTGCAAGTACGAGCTGCCGGTGGCCGGCGCCGGACAAGTCGTGGATCCCGCGAGGCTCAACGTCGTCCTGACTCGCGACGACGGCACGAGCGAAACGTTCCCTCGAGTCGGCGCGGAGGCAGCGTGCTCCGGACAAGCGGGCTGGTATTACGACAACCCCGCGGCGCCAGATGAAATTCGACTCTGCCCAGCGTCGTGCAACGAAATCGAGACGACGCCGGGCACCGTCGAGGTGTTCGCCGGATGCGTGACCGTCGTGCGCTAGCGGCGCTTTTTCTTCGCGGCCTTCTTCTTCGACGCTTTCTTCCTTTTTCCGGCAGGCTTCTTCTTGGCAGCCTTCTTCTTCGGAGCAGCCTTCTTTTTGGCAGGCTGCTTCTTGGCAGCCTTCTTCTTCGAAGCGGCCTTCTTCGGGACGGCTTTCTTCTTGGGAGCCGCCTTCTTCTTGGCAGCCTTCTTGCTCGAGGCCTTTTTCTTCGAGGCCTTCTTGGCGGTCTTCGGCGCCGGTGCCGGTGCCTGGTGTAGACCGATGAAATTGCCCGCCGGATCGATGAAACCCGCGATCGACCCGAAGCCGCCCGGAAGCTCCATGGGCGGCAGCGCCACAGTGCCGCCCGCGGCTTGGACCTTTGCGAGGTGCGCTTCGAGATTGGGAACGGTGACGTACACGGTCACGCCCGCGCTCCCGTCCTGCGACGCTCCCACTCCCCCGGCAATGCCACCTTCCTCGG
Organism: Polyangiaceae bacterium; assembly: GCA_029261965.1. Classification (GTDB taxonomy): domain Bacteria; phylum Myxococcota_A; class Polyangia; order Polyangiales; family Polyangiaceae; genus JAJDAH01. Next base: position 19,682 of record JAJDAH010000385.1, on the reverse strand, counting down.
GATCGACGAACATCATCTGTCCGTCCGGCGACGGAGACGACTTCCAGGTAAAAACTTCCTTGTAGAACGCGCGGAGCTTGGCCCCGTCGCCCGATGTGATTTGAAACCAGCTTACCGGCTGTCCCATGCTCATTCCTTTGTGGCGCTTCGTCGCCGAAGCTCGGAGGGGCGCTACCCTACACGAATACGATCGGCGATTGGCCCTCCGTGTCGCGGTGGTGCCCGGATTCGAAGGACCGCACGGTGCCGCCTAGTGCCGCGTCTCAAAAGTCGCGAAGGGAATTCGCGCGGCGCGTATTCTCGCGAAGCTTGGCATTTCGGCGGGAGACGCGGCACTCGCGGTGCGAAGCACCGCTAGGAAACAGGAGAAGGGTCTGTCTAGAGCGGTGGCGACCCGTAACCGCTGGCGGCCCTCACCCGGGGGGGGCCGCCAGCGGTTTGCGATTGTTATTTTTGAGACAGACCACTACGGCTCGCGCAGATGCCACGCCTTCGGAGAGAGAAACGCCTCTATCCCGTAGGTCGAGAGGGTGCAGCCGACGCCCGATGCGCCTCGACCAGACCAGGGCAGACGCGGGCTGACACGATCGCAGCAGTTCCAGTAGGCGGAACCGACCGGCAGGTCGCCGAGAATCCGCTCGGCGCGGTCTTGCCGGACGGAATAGACACTCGCGGTGAGCCCGTAGGCCGTGTCGGCCATCCGTTCGAGCGCGACGTCGTCGGAAGCCACCGGCATCAGGCCGATGAGCGGCCCGAAGGTTTCGTCCCGCATCAGACTCATTTCGTGGTCGACATCCACGATGACCGTCGGCTCGAAAAAGAAACCGGGGCGCTGGACGCGCTGCCCCCCCAGAAGAACTTTCCCGCCGAGCCGGCGGGCGTCCGCGACCTGCTGCTCGAGCACCTCGAGTTGAGCCTCACGCCTCGCCAGAGGACCCAGGTACGTGGCCGCGTTCTCCGGGTCGCCGAGCTCGAATCCGCGCACGGTTTCGACGAATGCAGCGACGAACTCGTCCCAGATCCGCTCGTGAACGTAGATTCTCTCGACGGCGCAGCAACCCTGGCCGTTGTTGAAGAAGGCGCCATCGGCCACGCTTTGCGCTGCCCGCGAGACGTCGACGTCGTCGCAGACGTACGCGGGGTCCTTACCGCCCAGCTCGAGCTGGAGCGCCAGCATCCTCGGGGCCACAGCCGCTGCTATTTTTTTTCCGGTGGCGTTCGAACCCGTGAAAAACACCCCATGAGTCCGCTGTTGCACGAGACGAGCACCCACGTCGCCGTCGCCCACCACAGCCGTGAACACTCCGTCGGGCAGCCCCGCATCGCGCAAAGCTCGTTCGATTTTCTGGCCGGTCAGCGTGGCGATCTCGCTTGGTTTGTACAGAACGGCGTTGCCGGTGAGCAGCGCGGGCAGGAAGACGTTGCCGCCGACGAAATACGGATAATTCCAAGCCGACACGTTCGTGACGACACCGAGCGGCTCGTGAGTGATCCGCTCGACCACGCCATCGCCACGAAAGACTTCCTCCGGTTCGAGCTCGGCGGGCGTCGCCTCGAGAAAAAAGTCGATGCGAGCGAGCAACGCCCGGAGCTCCCCTTTCGCTTGGGCGAGGGGTTTGCCGACTTCGCGGGTGAGCGTGAGCGCCAACTCGTCGGTGCGTTCGACGATGATTCCCCGCAAATCTGAAATCACCGAAGCCCGATCGCTCATCGTCCGAGCGGCCCAAGCGGACTGGGCTTCGTGCGCTCTTTGAACTTTCTCGCGAATGCTCGACTCGTCGTCGACATCCACCTCTTGGATGACTTCGCCGGTGGCTGGATTGAAAATCTGCATCGATACGTCCTGACCGACCACTAGTCGAAAATGACGCCGGGATTGAGGATCCCGTTGGGGTCGAAGGTGCGCTTGATCCCTCTCATGAGCTCTAGCTTTACTGGATCTTCGAGCTCGGCCAGGTACTTCTTCTTCGCTGTGCCGATGCCATGCTCGGCGCTGATGGCGCCACCCAGGCGCAGGCCAGCCCTGAGGAGCTCGCGCACGAGCTCCTCGCGACGCGCTTCGTCGCGCTCGAACACCGCTAGATGAACGTTGCCGTCGCCAGCGTGGCCGCAACCAGGGAACATCGTGCCGCCGGCCGCCGCGATTGCACGAACCTCTTCCATGTATTGCGGAAGTGCGGCCCGCGGAACGACGACGTCGATGACGTCTTGGGACCCCGCTTTTTTGCCGGCCCAGTGCCCCTGCTCGCGAGCGGCAATGAGCTGACTCGCCTTCGACGACGGCAGGACGAGACATTCTTCGGAACCGTGCTCGGCGGCGACCTCGCCGACCAGCCCGAGGTCCTCGTCGACGCGATCCTGTGAACGACCCTCGATGATGATGACGAGATAAGCCTGCGTTTTCGACTGGATCTCGGGATCGATACCCAGATCGAGCCCGGCGTGCGAGCACACCGCCATCATCGTCATGTTGTCGATGTACTCGAGCATCAGCGGTCCGACGCCCGTTCTGACGATCGCCGGGACCGCCTTCGCCACGGCGCCGAGGGAGGGAAACGGCGCCAGAATCGTCGACCGGTATCCGAGGCGAGGCACCAGCTTGACCGTCGCCTGAGTGACGACACCCAAGGTGCCCTCGGAGCCGATGATGAGCTGAGTCAAGTCGTAACCGCTGGAAACCTTGACGAACTTGCCACCGGTGTGGATGACGCGACCGGTGGGCAACACGACTTCGAGACCCAGAACCTGGTGCCGCGTGACGCCGTACTTCACGGCGCGCATCCCGCCCGCATTGGTCGCCACGTTGCCCCCGAGAGTGGCACTGCTTTCACCGGGGAAAATCGGATAGAGCAACGCGTGCGGTGCTGTGGCTTCGTCGAGCTGCTCGAGAGTCACGCAGGGCTCGACCACAGCCACTTGATTCTCGACGTCGATCTCGACGACCGACCTCATGCGCTCGAGGCTCATCAAGATTGCTTCGGGGTACGGTACGCAGCCCCCCGCCAACCCGGTGGCCCCACCGCGGACCGTCACTCGAACCCCATCCCGATTGGCCAGCTCGAGAATCTTGGCCACCTGCTGGGTCGTCGAGGGGCGCACCACGACGGGTGGTGTCAGATGCGGCGTCGTCAGGCATTCGTCACCGCCGTAGCTCTCGTTCACCTGGTCGCCGGTCAGGACGTCTTTTTCTCCGACGATGTTGCCGAGCTCGATGGCCACTGTGCTCATGTTCCAAGCATGCTTGTACGTCGTAGCCACGACAAGAGTCGGGCGGGCTAAGCGGTGCCATCGGCGGCCTCACGCAGTTTCTCAGCGAGCTCGTGCGCCGTCGGTCGATCACTCGGCTCGAGGGCAGCGGCACCGAGCAGAACCTCCTGAACACCCACGGGAAGATCCGCGCGATCCAGTGCCCCGGGATCCACGGGCTTCAGGTGACCAGCGATCTTCGCGAGCATCGGTGGCTCGGGGAACGGGCTCCGACCGGTGAGGAGCTCGATGGCCATCACGCCGAAGCTGAAAACGTCCGCGGCAGCCGTGGGACCGACATCGACGTTGATGAGCTCGGGCGCCATGTATCCAGGGGTTCCAGCGATCAAGCCCGTTTCGGTGAGGGAGCCTGAGCTCGAGCTCCCGGTCTGCTTCAGCGCTGCGGTCAGTAGCGGTGATTGGAGCGTCGTCCCTTCGTTCCCTGGCGATGGCGCCTCGACCTTCAGACGCGGATTCTTGACGGCGACGAGAGTGTCGCCATCTCGAGGCGTGGTGGTCGGCCCGAGACCTGGCAAAACTCGCGAGATGCCGAAGTCGACCAATTTGACGACCGGGTGATCGATGTCGCCAGAAACGAGCACATTGTCGGGTTTGAGGTCGCGGTGGATGATCTCCGCGTCGTGCAGAGCTGTCAGCCCCTCGGCGATTTGCGCGAGCACGTCGAGCGACCAACGGGTTTCGACGAAGCGGTCGGCGCAGCCGCCGAGGGTCGGCCCGTCCACGAGCTCGAGAATCAGGTAGACGATCCCCGTGTTGGCCACGTCGACGTCGACGACGGCGACGACGTTGGGGTGGCTCAGCCTCGCTGCGATGTGTGCCTCGCGCGCGAGGCGGGCGAGGTCTTTCCCATCGAATCCTTGCGCCACTTTCAAGGCCAACATTCGCCCGTCGCTCAACCGTTCCACGGCGTAGACCTGACCCATGCCGCCTTTGCCGATGGATTCCTTGATGCGGTAGCGCTCTTGGATCACGTCGCCGGGGGAGAAGCTCACGCTCGCGGTGGAGCCACCGCCGACGAGGGCCAGAGCTGCGAACAGCTGTCGGGACCGGTCGGCGATCTGGCGGCGGAGCTCCTCGTTGAGATGCTCGATCTCTTCCTGGCGACCCTCGAGCTGCTCGACTTGGCCAGCGAGCTCGACGTTCAAATCGTCGCTCCGAGCCAGAGTGACGGCGTGCTGTCGGCTCAACAGCATCGACTGAAACACACCAAACATGGCTAACGCTGGGCCGGCGGCTCTCGCACCACCGAGGATCTCGGCGATGCCGAGCCACGCGAAAATGTCGTTCGACGCGCCGACGACGAGGAACACCCAGGCCGCCAGGACGAACGCGACCCCCGGAGGTGGATCGTTCGAACGCAAAAGCTTGGCGCAGATGTAAATTTGATAGGCGGCCGCAGCGCCGACACAGGCGGCCACGGCCACCGCCGTGGGAAAAGTCGACCGAAACGGTCCCACCGCACCCAGCGTGGTGATTACCCCCAACGAGGCCAAGCCATTCCAGAAAATGGACGCCTTGCCGCGATCGAACAGGGCGTGGGCAAAATGCACCGAACTCACCGCGGCGACACATAGCGCGGCGCCCATCAAGTTCACGTCGTAGGTACCAAAAAGTCCTTGCGAGTATCCGGTGATGAAAAGCGGGTACAGCGTCGCGCCCATGCCCTGAATCGCGAAGAACAGGTAGAGGCGGCGACGCCGATCCGCGAGATAGATCGCCAGGTAGACAAAACCGATTTGACCCAAGGCGACGAACGCCACGAGGCCGAACACCTCGTTGACTATTCGGGTCCAAACCGTGTGAGCCGCCGACGAGCCCGTGGGAACGAGACGGGGCACGGTGGTCAGCCACGCGCTTTGGGTCCACCGGTGCTCGACCCGCAGCTCGATCTCGATTCTTTCCGTGTCGGTGAGCTCAGAAGGGATTTCCCACGCCTGGGCGCCCTCCGACCGGTAGCCGCTCACGAGTGGACTCGCGGCGAGCGCGAGCCGTCGCCCCTGCACCACGAGGTCGGCTCGCCCAGTGAAGTACGGGATCTCGAACCGAATTTTCTGCCCACGCAGGCCGTTCGGCACCGGCACGTCGGCACGAAGACGGTACTCGGACGGCTCGTTCGGCAATTCGAATCGCGCCGGCAACTCTACCGGCGCTCCTCGGGCTTCCCCCGGCGGGAAAAGCGTCCACGAATCGATGGGCGTTCCCGACGTGCAGCCCGCAAGGGCCACAGCCAGCACGAGCATCAACAAGACGGGTTGCCGACGAGTGCAGGTCGTCACCGGACTTGGCGACTATCCGCCGTACCGCTTGGGCGGGCCGCGGTACGGTTCCGGCGGGATGTTGCTCACTTCGTCTTCGAAGTGTGAGAGCAAGAATCGCAGCACGTCTCTAATCGAAACGATGTGCGTCGGAACGTCGTTCTCATCCACGATCGGAACGTGTCGATACCCTCCCACGTGCATGCGATTCATGACGAACACCATGGGATCGTCCTTCCGCAAGCTGTCGGGATTCTTCGTCATGAAATCCGATACCGGCATCGACAACCAGTCGTCCTCTCGAGTCAACGCCGTCCGCAGAAGATCGCGCTCGGTCAGGATGCCCGCCAACTTGCCCTCGCGGGTGATGACCACCGCGCCGAAGTTCGCCGCCCGCATGACGTCGACGCACTCTCGCACGGTGGCATTGACATCCGCGGTTTCCACCCGGCGGGTGCACAGCTCGCCAGTGGGCTCCTGCAGCGTATCGGCGCTCACGTGCTGCCCGCTGCGGGCCCGCTCATCCATGATTCGGAGCTCCTCGTAAAGCCCGCTCGGAAGCTCGTCGTCGTTGAAGCGTTCGTCACCCATGGCCTCTGTGGGAGTACGCGCGCCCGCCACTGGGGTCAAACGAGATCAGAAAATCCCGAGGTCCATCCCGGCGGCTATCGCCTGACCAAGCTCGAGACAACGGCCCTCGTCTTCGGGCGTCATTTCACCCCTGACGATCACCGGCTCGGCGACGAGACGGAGCTGCATGCCCTTGACGATGCGTTCGATGTTCCGCAGAGCACCGGAACCGTCGTTGCTACAGCCGATGAATACCGCGTAGGGGCGAGCGCTCAGTTTGCCCTCGGTCGGGTAGTAGGTTCGATCGAAAAAATCCTTGAGCGCACCCGACATGTACCCGAAGTTCTCCGGCGTACCGAGCACGTACCCGTCAGCGTCGAGCACGTCATGCACACTGGTATCGAAGGCGCGCTGCAGCCGGGTCTCTACCGACGTCTCCTCGCAAGCTCCGCGGTGCACGGCGTCGGCCATCCGCTGAGTCTTCCCGCCTTGGGAGTGATACACGATGAGCAAACGCTTCACGTTTCCCCCGAGGATACCGAAAACTCCCGTGGCCCGTGGCGCTTCCAACGTTGGCGGTGGGTTGCCCCGGCTCTCGATGTCTCGTACGCCCCAGGAATGGAACGCTTCGACGTCAAACATCCCCGATGGCGCCTCGGGCCGCTGACCTTCGCTGTTGGTGCCGCGGCGGCGCTCTACGCGAATCCGGTGAATTCCCAGGCACCGCCGACGCCAGGGAGCCGGCCGATGAGCGTCGACGCTCGCCTGCAGCACCTCGAGTACCGCATGACGGGACTCGAGGCGGTCAGCTTTCGAAGGCAGGGCGAGCACTACGAATTGACCATCAACGGCGCCAGGCTAGTCGTGGGACCGAAAGGCGACGTGACCGTGCACTCGCCTACACAGGTCAGCCTGGTCTCGAGCGCCGGCGGCGTCATGCGCCTCGAGCGCAGCATGTCGCTCGAGTCGTACAAGCCCCCTGTCGCCCGATATGGCGGCCAGAAGACGAAGTGCAATCCACCGTATAAGATCGACAAAGCAACCGGAGTCCGATCGGTCAAGCCCGAATGCCTCTACACGCGTCGATGATCCACGGTTCCGGAGCCCAGTGCGCCGCCGTGGCGGCAATCGCAGCGACGCTTTCTTGGCTCGCACCGGTCCCAGCGGCGAGTTCGGCCGTGCCGCAGGCGAACGCCGAGCCGTGGTGTGCGCCCGAGCTCGAAACCATGACCCACGAGGCCTGCCATTTTTCCTCGACCGGACCCGAAGCAAAAAAAACGCTCGTGGTGTTCCTGCACGGCGTAATCAAACCCGACACGACGTGGCAATACGCGCAGCAGCGAGCCATCGTGCGAGGCGCCAAGACGCATCGGTTCAGTGTGCTCTTTCCGCGAGGCCGACGCGGCAACGGTCCCCAGGGGATGAAGGACTACTGGGCTTGGCCCACGGGCGCACGGGCGCAACGCGACATCGAGTCCGCCCTCGTTCAGGAATGGCGTGACGTTCAGAACGAGATCGAGAAGCGACAGGCCAGCGCCTTCGAGCAGGTTTTCGTTTTTGGTTTCTCGAACGGGGCCTTCTACGCCAGCTCGCTGGCGCTCCGGGGGCGCCTCCCCGATGTCGACGGCTACGCCGTCTTCGCGGGTGGCTCGGCTCCGAAGTACTTGAGAGCTCGCGCGCGCAGCGTGGATCACCGGCCTCCTTTCTACGTTGGCATCGGAAAGAAGGATCGCTACCGCGAGGACGGCCGGAGACTCGCTCGAGCGCTGGCCTCGCTCGGCTGGAAGCACCGAACCGGCGAACGAAACGTGGGCCACGTCATGGCGGATTCGCAGGTGGCCGAAGCCATCGAATTTCTGAAGCGAAACTAGTGCTCTGTCTCAAAAGTAACAATCGTAACCGGGTCGCCACTGCCGTAGACAGACCCTTCCCTGTTTCCTTGCGGTGCTTCGCACCGCAAGTGCCGCGTCTCCCGCCGAAATCCCGAGCTGTGCGAGAATACGCGCCGCGCGAATTCCCGTCGTGACTTTCGAGACGCGGCACGAGTCCCCTGGATCTGTGTCCCGATGCTTCCAGAATGTGGTGGAATCTCGGTCCAGCACACTTGCACCAGCGGCGACGACGCCACCCGTGGGCACCGTCAGAGCATTCGCATCAGAACCACGATCAAAGCAACGGCAAGCACGCCGATGATGACGAGCCATAGCGCCTGATCGCGTGACTGAAGACGTCGACTCGCGATGTGCGTTTCTTCGTCGGGGTTGGCGCCCGCCGGGCCGACGAGGTCGGAGACTGGGGTCTTCGGCACCGCTCCGCTCAAATCCACTGGCTCGTCCGCAGAATCGTCGCCCATGCGTCGCGGCGTGAAACTAGCACGTTTTTCGCCTCCTCGAGCTGCGTGACGGCGGGATCCGCGACCGAAGGAATGGCGTATGCTCTCGTGCATGTCGCTGCCCTCCGACGCCACCGGCAAGTCGGGCGCGGACCCACTGATCGGCACGGTGGTGTCCGACCGCTACCGCATCGACGAGCTACTGGGTTCCGGAGCGATGGGCCGCGTCTACAAGGCCGAGCACGTCCTGATTCGTAAGCGGCTCGCTCTCAAAGTCCTCCATCGTGAGCTTGCTTCCTCACCGGACCTCGTGGCCCGGAGCGAGAGAGAAGCGATGGCGGCAGCGAACATCGAGCACCCCAACGTCGCGAGTGCCACCGACTTCGGCAAGCTCGAAGACGGATCGGTATTTCTCGCCCTCGAGTTCGTCGAAGGCAAGAGCCTGCTCGACTTGATGCAGCTCGGAACGATGCCGGCGGAACGCGCGCTCCACATCACGCGGCAAATCGCTTCGGCGCTCGCCGCCGCGCACGAGCTCAACATCGTCCATCGCGACGTCAAGCCGGACAACGTGATGCTCATGGACAAGGCGGGTGATCCCGACTTCGTCAAGGTGCTGGACTTCGGCGTTGCCAAGGTGCCCATCGGGGACATGGGCGGGGGCGACGGGCATCCAGTGACCCAGGTAGGCACTGTCTTCGGCACACCCGAATACATGGCGCCGGAGCAAGCGCTCGGTAGCCCGGTCGATCCCCGTGCGGACCTCTACGCTCTCGGAGTCGTGCTCTACCAGATGCTGAGCGGCATGCATCCGTTCGATCAAGAGTCCGGGCTCGGCATTCTGAGTCAGCAGCTGACGAAACCCGCTCCGCCTTTCAGCGAACGAGCGCCGAACGTCTCCGTTCCTCCTCGGGTCGAAGAGGTGGTGCTCCGCCTGCTGGCGAAAGACGTCGACCAGCGCTTCCAGACCGCCGACGAAGTCGTCACGGCCATCGAGCAGATCTTCGCCGAAAGCGTCGAGCGAGATCGGCTACGAACTCTGCCCGACGGAACCACGCCAGGCGCCGTCACGGCGCCCCTTGGCGGTCCGGCTACGCAAATCATCGGCTCGCCGGATCCGAACGCCGCCGTCCCGAGCGCCCCAATACCAGGCGCGATTGCTCCGAGCGGCGCCGCTCATGTTGTTGCCGTTCCAACATCCGCGTTGCCGGCGCCGCCGGGCAGCAGCGGGCAGCCGGGGACGTTGCTTGGCGTCGGAGCTCCAGGTGCCCCGTTCTCTGCGGGGACTGGGCTAGACGAAGCGGCATACCTGCCCTCCTCCGCGGGCGACAAAGTACGCGCGCTTCTGAGCTCGCTCGCCGATCGTCAGAAGTCGTTGCCCGCACCGCTCGGCGAATTGCCACCGGCAGCCCTGCTCGCCGCGCTTGCGGTGGCGGTTCTCGTCGTGCTCATCGGCGTCGTCGCGATCATTCGCGCAATCGCGTCGCCGGGAAGTAGCGAAATCACCATGGCCGTGGTGAACCCCAATCGCACTGGCTCGGTGGCCCAGCCATCGGTCGGGCCACCAAGCGCCATCGACAAAAAGATCGCCGACGCCGCTAGTGAGGGCACGAGCGCGCTCGAAGCCCTCGCCGAGCTACATCCGAAGAACACGAAAATCCTCGTCGAGCTCGTGCGAGCACAGCGCAACGACAAGTCGTACGCCGACGCGGTCGGCACGATAAGGCGCGCTCTCGAAATCGACCCCACCCGTCAGAGCGAAAAACAGTTCGCCAGCACGCTGTGGCTCGCCGTGCAGGAGAAAAATACGCGGGAGATCGCCTACGACACCTTGAAGGGTCCGATGAAAGCGAAGGGCGCCGACATCATCTACGATCTCGCGACGACCAAGGGCGTACCGACGACTCTGCGGAAGCGCGCCGAGAAGTGGCTTCGCAGCAAAGAGTTCGACCGGAACTCTTCTGCCGGACTGCACGCCCTGGTGAGCCTCCGGTACGCGACGTCCTGCCGCCAACGCTACGCGCTCCTTCCGCGGGTCAAAGTGCAAGGCGACCACCGTGCGCTCGCGTTGCTGCTCGAGCTGAAGAAGACGACCGGTTGCGGCCCGGGCGAGAAGAGAGACTGCAATCCATGTATGCGCGAGGACAAGCTCCTCGAGGCCACGATCGACGCGGTCAAGAAACGCGTCGACGCTGCAAAGTAGGTCAAAAGGCCGGCGCCGCGCGCCGTGGGCACACTCCCCAGGGGGTGTAGTCCATGGCCCCCACACACTCCCCCCCGTGTAGTCCATGGCCCCCAGGACTCTCCCCCGGGTGTAGTCCATGGCCCCCACACACTCCCCCCCGTGTAGTCCATGGCCCCCACGGAGGTGGGTCCATGTGCTCCATGTCGCACCTAAGTGTTCGGTCACATCACTTTGCCCTTTCCATTCATGTCTCCATCGGGCATGAGAGTCGTGCACCGACGAGCAGCACGAAGGGGTTAGCGATGAGTGACAAGTGCCAAGTTCTCACACGCGAACAGAAACGCTCCCGTCGCAAGCGAGACGTGCGCGCGCGAACCATCAATGTCAGCCGGCTGAGCAAGCGAGAGCTACAACGCGGGCGCTCCCTCTACCCAACGTCGGAGCACGAGCGGCCCTCGACGAGGGCGGATTGCGCCGAGGGACCGCGACCTTGTCCCTTCGTCTCCTGCAGGCACCATCTCTACCTCGACGTGTCGCCAACGACGGGAGCCATCAAGCTGAACTTCCCGGACCTGGAGGTCTGGGAAATGTCCTACAGCTGTGCGCTGGACATCGCGGACTCGGGCGGCGCGACTCTCGAGGACACCGGGGCACTGATGAACGTGACGCGCGAGCGCATTCGCCAGATCGAAGCTGGTGCCATTTCAAAGCTCGAAACGGGACGCGACATGGCGGAGCTACGCGGCCGCCCGGACACGGCTGACCGTGAGTCCGGCGCGTTCTTGACCTCTTCGGGTCGACGAGTCGCCTGACGCCGGCACGAGTGGTTCCGCAAGTCGAACGGTCACGCTCATTCCGAACCGTCCTTGCGACCCGCCTGCTTCGCGGGCGGCGGCTCGGTGATGGCGTCGGGACTCGAGGCACGACGACGCACCCGGCCGGACTGAGGAGGCGCGGAGACCGGCGGCGCGCTGACCGGGTCTTTCTCCCTGAGATCCCTGGGTCTCGGGCCAGTGACTCTCCCGCCTCGGCGTTCGAGGTCGATGATGCGCTCCTCGCCAAGGCAAATCGTGTCGGTTTGTGGGGAAATGATGAGGTACCTCGAACCGTTCGCCGCAGTCCAGATCGGGGCCTCGGCGAATCTGCCTGTCCACGTCCCCATCTTGTGCGCAGCGTCCACGAATCCCGGATCGAGCTCGGGGTCCACGAAAACGACCCAGGCCGCGTCGACGAGCGAGGGTAGCGCTTCCTCGAGTTCATGGCGCGCGCGCACCACCTCTATTTCGAGGGGATGGCATCGTGTCAGCACCACGAGCGGCTTTTCCGCCCCGCTCCTGAGCGGCCCGATCCGAGCGATATGGCGCGCGAACGCATCCAGCGAGGTCGATGGTCCGTCGATGACCCTTGCGAGATCCCCACCACAGAGGTGCATCAGCGCATGACAGAGCTCGCGGGATGCTTCGCTAACGAGCACCCCGAAGGGATAGAGAATTGGACGGCGGCGCATGAGCTCCCAGGCAAAAGTATCTTCGAAGCTGCGGAAAAGCGCCAGGGAGCCCGGCCACGGGGGATCAACCCAACACGAGCACTGACTTCACCCACACGGCGTCAGGAAAAGCCCGGATTCAGGAGGAGACATCGAGAGCGTGATCGAGCCGGTGCGGCGTCACAGCAAGGCTCACGATCGTCGCCGACGACGCGCCGAGCCTCAGAAGGATCCGCCGACAGAGAGTCCGAGGCTCCGCGGAGCGACCCACGGAACGACATCTTGGAATCCCGTGTTGCGAGCGCTCTTCGCACGGTCCGAGCGCTTGGCCAACGCCATGATGCCGGTCACCAACGCTACGGTCGCAAAACCACCGGCGGCGGCAAAGCCCGCCACCTCCACTTTTCTGGAGTCGATGCTGCGCTTGTCGAGCTCCGTCAGACGAAGGCACTCGCCCGCACTCGAGTCCCCACAAACATCCGAGCGGGCGTTCGTCTCCGAATCGAATCCAAGGTCACGACGAAGACGGTTTCGATCCGACTCCGCCGAGCTCGCCCTTGCAGCAAACCCCACGCCTAGCCCGACGGATGCGAGGGACAAACCGCCTGTGACGATCGAAGCCACCGCAAGCCCCGAAACGCCCGCAGCCGGCTCATCGTCGGTTGGTGGGCTGTCGACTGGTGGCTCGCGGACCTCGCTGACGGGACCCAGCTCGACCTGGCGGCTCAGACCGCGCTCGACATTGACTTCCACCGGAGCACTCTCGATGCCCCCACGTCGAGCGCGCACGCTGTGAGTCCCGGGCTCGACAAACACCTCGACGCGCAGGGGCGACTTCCCGACCGATGCTCCATCCACCCAGATTTCGACGCCGTCTTGCTCTGCGCTGATTTTCAGCGCAGCAACGTGTTTCTTCGCCTCGAGCAACGCCGCTTCGACAGCGATGCGCACTTCGGGCGGGATGGTGGTGCTGAGTGCGTGCGCGAGGTGGCGGGCCGCCGCGAGGTGCTGGCCGAGCTCCAACTCGACCTGACCGAGGTTGGCTGCGATGTAGTAGGCCTTCTTCCGAGTCCAGGCCGATCGGTACGCTTCGAGAGCTTCCTCGAGCTTTCCTTCGGCGAACGCCTTCTTGCCAGCGCGAAATAGCCGATCGGCGTCGTCTTCGGCCTGACCACCGGTCGGCGGTTCAGCCGCAGCTGGCCCAGGCGCCCCGAGCACGGCAGCGCCAACGGCAAGCACGGCCAGGGTGCGCTCGAGGCTCCCCATGCGGGCCCTTCTGTACCTGAGCACGTCTCGAGCGCCCAGCTTTTAGAAAAATGGCTTTCGCCCGGACGGCGCGGCCGACGGTGGAGCGGCGGACGGGGTGGGCGGCGCTGCGGCGGAGCCCGCCCCCGCAGCTCGGGGGGCCACCACTTTCTTTGGCGGTGCCACGGACGCGCGGGGACTCGGCGCCATGGGGTCAGGCGGCGGCGGAAAGACCGACGCCACCTCGGGAGCCCCGGCAAAGGTGGCCACGGGGGGAGACGGGGCCGGCGCGACCAACTGGGAAGACTCGCTCGCCTCCGTCGACTTTGGGGGCTTCGCGCGAAGCCCCCAAAAGAGCCCACCCCCCACGACGAGCACGGCCGCCAAGACGAGAAGTACTCGTCGCCTCCGGTGACGCTGGCCTCGCACGCGCAAGCTCGGCAGCGTCGCTGCCTGCTGCGGATCGATGTCTTCAGCGAGGCGAACACGAACGTTGTCGAGAGTGCGAGGCTCGGAGGCGCTAGGAAGCGGCCTCGGCGCAGCGTAGTCCTTCGCCGCGGCGGGCAAGGACGGCTCGGTATTCTCGACGGTCGGCATCATTGGCTCGGTGTCTCCGGGCGCGGCTCGTTGGTCGCCGCCAGGTCTCGGGTGCTCGTCCGTCATTGTTCCGGCTCGGCGAACAAAGCTCCCACGGCGCACCCGGCTGGGGCAAGCAACCCGGCCGAGCCCCGGCCGCCCGCGAGCGAACGAACGCTCGTCTCCCAGGGGCCAAAATCCACGCGACCGAGCTGTTTTTCTTCCAATTTCAGCGGCAACCTACCCTCGCTCCGTCGAGACTTTCCGTATACCCTCGGGCGGTCTTCATCCTTTGCGCCACTCGATGACGTCCTCCGCAAGCGAAACCTTCGTCAAGCTCGCCAGAAGGTCACGTCAGCTTGGCGCCTGCCTGCTGGCGTGCCTCGCGCTGACCTCGCCCGCGTTGGCGGAACCGTCGGCAGCCGAGATCGCCGTGGCGAGAAAGCTGTTTCGAGAAGCAACGGCGCACGAAAAAAAGGATGAATGGGCGGCCGCCGAGAAGAAGTTGCGCCAAGCGGTCGCCATCAAAGAAACCCCGGGGCTTCGGTACCATCTGGCTTTCGTGCAAGAGCGTCAGGGCAAGCTCGTCGAGGCGCTGGTCGACTACGACCGAGCCTCCGAGCTCGTCAGCGGTGGACAAAAGGCACTAGACGTCGAGCGGTTGCTCGAGCCGGCCCGGGCCGCAGTTCGTGAACGCGTGCCGCGGCTCACAGTCACGGTACAAGACGGCGTCACCGGTGCCGTGCTGACGATCGACGGTAAGAGCGTCGCCAATTCCCTCATTGGGCAAAGCGTGCCGCTCAATCCGGGCCAGCATCTCATCGTCGTGGCCTCGAAGAACCGACAAGACTTTCGAGTCGAGCTCAGTCTCTCAGAGGGAGAAAAAAGAGACGTGCACGCCGACTTGCCCTCCGCTGCGCCTTCCCCGCACGGGGCGTCTGACGGCGGGGTCATGGAGGCGCCGACCAGCGAGACAGACGACGAAGGTGAACCAAGATCGGGCTTCGCCCGTCCGGCGGTGCTCATTGGGGAGAGCGTCGTCAGCGCGGGGTTTCTCGGTCTCGGACTCGCCTTCACATTCAAGAAAAAGGACGCTCAGGATCGCGTCCGAGCCGCGACCCGGGAGCTCGACGACATGGGCGCGACCTCGAGTTCGTGTGCGCCGACGAACCCGACCCGCAGCGACTCCTGCGATTTGTTGGCAAAGGCACGCCAAGACGAGTTCGATGCCGACACGCCCATACTCGTTGGCTATGTCGGCGCCGGCGTCGGCGTTGCGGCAACGGTGCTGACCGCCCTTCTGTGGCGACCAGCCAACGGCAAGAGCGAACAGGCGACGCTGTTTTCGACGCCCGTGCCCGGCGGCTTCGTCGGTGGCGTCACCGGTCGCTTCTGATGCTCCTGAGGTTCAGTTTTGGCTCCGTGATCACTTGCAAAGCTCCCTAGAGCTCGACCACGTCGTCAAGTCTCGGCCCACATTCTCAGAAGGTTGTCGTGACATATCCGCAAGCTCGACAGCTCTTCCGCTTCGGGTCGTTTTCGACTGATCGCGTCGACCGCGCCAGCGAGATCGTAGAGAATTTTTCGCTTCGCCGGGCTTCGGACAAGGCTCTGAATCCACGTGACGGCCACGATTCGCGTTCCGCGAGTGACCGCCTCGACGCGGTGGTGGTAGCTCGACGGATACAGCACGGCAGATCCGAACGGCTCCTTGTAGCTGACCTGCTCTCCGCCCTCCGCCTCGATGACTAGCTCGCCACCATCGTAGCCCTCGGGATCACTCAGAAACATCGTGACCGAGACGTCGCTTCGAATTCGGCGCCCGGCGACCATGATCGGACTGTCGAGGTGAGTCCCGTAACTCATTCCGACGTCGTAGCGAGCGAAAATCGGGCGGAGGATCGTGTGCGGGCGCGCTCCGCGAATCAGCTCCGCGCTCGTTCTCAGGGCGCTGACGACACCGTCGCCCGCCACCTCGGCGAGCGAGGAGCTCTTCACGAGTTGAAGGTTGTTCTTGCGCGTCGCCGCCTCGCCGCCAGCGGTCAGTCGGCCATCGACGAAGTCGCCGTCGGCAATCGCCGTGGCGATCGTTCGCGCGGTTTCGGCGTCGAGGGCGTTTGGGATCCGAAGAAGCATGAGCCGGCCTCGACCTCAGCGGGCTTCAGGGCGTGCCGCGTCACCTTCGCCCGACGCGCGGCTCTGCCGCTCCCGGGCATCGGCGATTCGGCGCTCGTATTCACGAACCACAGGCACGAGCTTCCGATTGGTTTCGTTCAATTTCTCGATGAGGGACTTCGAGATGACCTTCCGCGCGGACACGGCGGAGTAGAGCTCGTCGAACACCTCGGCGATTCTCGGCTCGACGCTCATCGACTCGGGTCTCTCGAAGTGTCTGTGTTCGGGTTTCACTTTTTCGCAAGCGAGTTTCGCGTCGCCTCGACCGAGCCACCGTATCGCTTCCGCGATGACCGTCTCGGGATCGCGCATGAGCCGGTCGTACGCCTCCACGTGCACCGCATAACGACGCGTCGAAATGTCACGGACGAGCGCATAGTTCTCCGCCCACCATTCTAGCGCGGGCGGGATCCGCTCCGGTGCCGGACCCGGGCGTTGCATCTCTTCGATCGCGTCCAGCCGCCGGATCGAAGCTTCGTACTCGCGCCAATCACGCATAGTAGCGATGACTCGGCCGATGTAAGAGCGGTCGGTTCTGACCAAGCCCGGGATGAACACTTTGACGACGTGGTGCTCGACTTGCTCGGGGAACAAGTATTGACCGGTCTCGGGGTTGGGATTGGTCGCGAAATAGATGCCGTGACGCAACGACGACTCGTAGAACCCCTCAGGGTTGGCGTCCTTGATGGTCGCCCGCCACTTGGCGGGAAACGCCTCGCCGATCGGCGGGTAGCCGGCGGCGATGAGGATCTGCATCCACATCGACGTGCCAGACCGCTTGGTGCCGGTAACGATGATCATGGCTCCGAGCGGCCCGTTCGAACGACGGCCCCGCGCCCTCCCGGCTGTCAGTCGGTCGCGGCGTCGCCGCTACCAGAATCGCCCGCATCGGTCGGACAGTTGATCGCGATTGCGATGGCGCCATTGGGGAAAACACCATCTTCCCGGCGTTGATCGGCCAGAGCGCCCGCGTCGTCCTGAACGGTCCACGCCGGAGACACGTCGCCAGCGGTGTTGTCGGCGCGATCGACTATCGTCGGCGTGTCGGCCTCTCGAAAGTGCAGGTAGAGCCCGGCTCCGGTCGCCCCGAAGTTCATCGAAATGGTGTCGATGGCAGCGCACAACGCGCCGATGTCGATCGTCGCGTTGATCGTGGCTACCAGTGAGTCGGTGCAGCTTCCGGAAAGGGCCGTGAACGCGTACGCACCGGGGCTCCCGAAGTAGTACCCCAGGTCTTCGTAGTAAGTGTAGGTGCCTTCCGCCGTGCTCGAGTGGCCCAAGCTCAGTCGAAACTTGGTGGGGTCGACACCTTGCGGAGGTTTGACGGGCTCGGAAAAGGTGATCCCGACTTGGTCCGAGCCAATGACCGCCGCCGAGACAATCGAAGGATCGCTGACATCCCCGCTCAGGGGCTGGCAGGACGCGGCTTCGGACGCGGCGTCGACCACGTCTGGTCCGGCGTCGGTCGCCGGCATGCTGGTGTCCGGCACGCTGGTGTCCGGCACGTTCACATCGGGCATGGGCATCGAGGTGTCGGGCACACTCGTGTCGCGACCGGCATCCGGCGGGACTACCGTGGTCGGGCTGTCCGTCCCGGCGTCCACCCTGCCACCCGAGCCGTCGCTGCTTCCGCCGCTGCAAGCCGGCACGGCGATACCGCTCGCAACGGCGACGGTGAAGAAAGAACCATATTTCGAAGCCATGAGTCGAACCACCTTGCTTGGCGCGGGTCGAATTCTACTCGCGTGAGCGCCGGAGGCAACCAACCGCCGACTCTGCGCAACCGCCCCCACCACACTCTGGAAAGAATCGGGACACGGATCAGATCTGTGCCTTTTGCCGTCAAAACTCGGCGGCATCGCCCGGAGAGGGCCCGCCGAGTTTTGTACGCAATCACAGATCCAGGGGACGAGAGACTCTCGGGCATATTTCCACGCGCCTCCGTCGAGGCGAAGATGAGCGCTTCTGGCGCGAAAAAGAATCTGGCTCGCACGCGTTGGGCGCGCGTCGGCCGGCGATGCTGCGCCGCGGCGGCACTTGCAACGTGTGTCGCAGTGGCGCCGGCCGCCGTAGCCCAGCCGAGCTCGGATGACACCGCCGCCGCAGAGGCTCTCTTTCGCGAAGGGCGCGAGCTGTTGCGCGACGGCAAGACGGAACCTGCGTGCAACAAGTTGGCTGAGAGTCAGAAGCTCGACCCCGCCGCCGGAACAGCGGGCTCCTGGCCCACTGTCACGAAATGCTGGGACGCACCGCTTCGGCCTGGCTCGAGTACTTTGCGCGCGGCATCGTTGGCGGAACGCGGCACCTCGACCTCGTTCACGCCAACGCACGATCGGCATCGTCGTCGGGGGAGTGGGCGTCGTCGGCCTCGGTGTGGGGGGTTCTTCGGCCGGCGTGCCAAGTCGAAGAACGACGACTCGATGCAATTCTGTCGTACCGACACCCTGTGTAGTCCGCGCGGACGAACGCTGCGCTCCCCCTCTTTTCGACACCCTGCTAGGGATCGCAACAACCGCTGGACGCAGGTTGGGCAAGGCACTCGGCCTTCATCGTCTGCCAGACAGCGTCAGCAATGGCTTCCATGCCGGCGGCAGCAGGATGCACGCCGTCCAGGGCGATGAATGTCGCGGTATTCGCAGCGAAAATCGGGCGAAGATCGATGAAATGGCAGCGCAGGCTCCCGCTGGTTCGTGTTTCAGCCGAGTTGCAGAGATCGGCGGCGCGCGGGTAGGCATAGTCCAGGATTTCGTTCGGGTTGGCGCCTCCGAGCCCGCCGCCGGGCAAGTGCGGGTAGAAATAATAGATGACGTCGCGCACGCCCGCGTCGGCCGCGCGATCCATCATCGCAGACGCCGCATCGAGCGCCTGGCCGACGATGTCTTGACACACGGCGAGCGTGGAAGACCCGACATCCTCCTTGCATTGCGCCGACCCGACGATGAACGCATCCGGCAGCAGCACGTCGTTGCCTCCCCCGGTCAAGATGAGCGTTTGGATGTTCGGATCGAAGAGCAGCGCTTGTTCGAGCTGCGGTGGGATACGTCCGAGACCTCCGGTCGCCATCGAAAATCCGGCGACGGCGTAGTTTCGATAACTGTCGAACAGCCCGGTGCCCAAGGCACCATCAGCACGCGCTCGCTGTTCGAGCAACGGTTGTAGGGCTGGAGTGAGAAACCCGGTGATGTAGGAATCGCCGAGAATGACGACCTCGCTCGAATTGCCGAGGCACTGCGGCCGCGACGCGCCGATGCTGCCCCCGGCGCCTGCAGCACCGCCGGAACCGGCCATGCCCCCGGAACCGGCCATGCCCCCGGGACCGCCTGCTGCGCCAGCGCCGCTGCCACCAGTGCCCGAGCTCCCGCCGCTCGGATTGCCGTGGTTCGTTCCCGCTGCTCCCGCCGTGCCGGGTGGCGCCCCCGCGCCGCCCCCAACCCCGGCGCTCCCACCGCTGTCGGAGCTCGATGAGCGTGCGTCCTCGGCGCCACCGTCATCCGCTGCGCCTCCGTCAGCGCCTGGATTCGTCCCGCCAACCCCTGGCAAGAAACCACTACCGCCGGTCGACGCTCCGCCTACCCCGGCTCCTGCAGAACC
>JAJDAH010000384.1 GCA_029261965.1 Polyangiaceae bacterium | reverse complement strand
GGCGCGCGCCGGAGCCGAGGCCACGGGCGCAGTTGATCGTCAAAACTGCCGTTCGCCAAATCGCGGTGGCGCCCTTCATTTTCGGCAAGGTCTTGCCACCCAGCCCGGCGCACTGGGCGAGGCGACCGGTGGTGGTCATCGCGTCGAGTGCGCCCCACGCCGCCTCGTCCAGCCGCGGCCACGCCGGGGGTGCAGCCTGTATGGCCTTGGCGTACGCGTTCGCGGCGCTCGCCTTCTTGCCACGCGCCGCCGCGGTGTGTGCGACGACGAGGTGCTTGCTCGCGGCGTCCACGGTGCCGGCCTTGCGCGCCGCCATGGTCGCGAAGCTCGCCGTGAGAAAGTCGCGAAACTCGTCGACGCTAGCGGCCCCTCGCCACAACCCGAGCACGTCTTGATTCACGGGATCGAGCACGAGGTAGGTCGGCAGAACGTTCAACGTGAACTGGTCGACCAGCGGCTCGGCGCTCTCTTCTTCGACGTTGACAGCGACGTATTGCGCCTGCGTCGCCAGCGGCTTCAGAGACACATCGCTGACGATGTAGTGCGTCATGCTCAGGCACGAGTGGCACCACGGAGCCCAGGTATCGATCACGACGGGCTGCTTCGCAGACTTGGCTCGCTCGAACGACGACTTCCAGTCGCCCTTGGAGAAAACGATGCCGGTCTTCGGTGGATCGTGGCTCCCGGCCTCGGGTGGCGCGTTCGCAGCAACGGCGCCGCTCGGCGAGGTAGGGGCAGCACGGGCCGGCTCCGCCGAGCGAGGCGATGCGGAACTGGCCGGAACCTCGCCGCCGGATGGCGCACTCACCACCTCCGGCGCGTTTGCTGCACCGCACGCCGCGACGAACGCCGCGAAGCCCAACCCTGCCCATCGAGCGCGCCTCATGCGTCTCATCAGACCAGAGACTACTGCATGGCTTGGGTGCCGACGCCAGTGCTCGCGGCGAGCAGCAGCTCTGCCCCGTAGTACAGCGGCAAGCCCCAGAGGCGATTCGAAAACGACTCGTGCACGAAGCGATCGCGGGCGACCGAGAGGTCAGAAAGGTAAAATCCGACCACGCCCAGCAGCAGCACCCAATTCGGCCACTGGCGGAAGGTGCTGGCGCCGAGCGCAACCATCAAGGTGATGACCACGATGTACGAGACGACGGGGAGCTTCATGCCCTCCGGGACGTGACCGCTGAGCCAACGCCACACGACGATCGCCGGGACCGCGAGCACGGCAAAAACGACGGCGGCATCCAGCACGACCACGCCGCGAACGACAAACGCCACCCCAAAACCGACGTGGCCGAGCAGAAAGCTGCCGAGGCCCGCGAGAAACGAGACCTCCGAGTCGGCAATCAGCAGCACGTCGCCCGCTGCGGCGAACACGAGCGCAATGAGCACGACCTGTCCGTAGGCGGAATCGGCCGCGCCGAAACCCCAGGCGGCGAGGAGAAAGCCGGCGGACGCGGTGGGTTTGGCCAACCACTTGCCGAGCTTCGACTTCCGATGGTCCGCGGCAAGCAGCGCGACGAGCGCCACCAGCGTCAGCGCGATGCCCAAAAGCGCGAGTGTCGGCACGACCATGTGGACCCGCGCTCGTTGTAGCGATGCTGCGGCTTAGGTCAACGCCCGCAAGAGCGTTTCGAAATCACGCACTTTGGTGCTCCTGGTCCGCATCGGAGGAAGTCACGACGCCGGACGCACTCGACGTCGCTGGCGTCCATTGGCAACGAAACTCGTGAAAAGCACCGCCCTGAGAGGCGCAGGTCGTCTCACCGGCGCCCGGAAGCACATCGGCACCGATCACGTCCATTGCCGACACCATCCAGCCCTCCATCAGACGGCAGTGGTCTTGGCTCATCGAGCTGAAACCGAAGATGCGGACCACTGTCCGATCCGGCGTACAGCTAACGGCCTTCATGCGACCGGCGTTCTTGTAGTAGCTAGCCCAAACGCCCGTACACGCTCGGATCAACCGTTCGGGGGACGGCTTGACCGTGTAGGCCGTGAAAATCGTCGCAAGATCTCTCTTGCCAGCGGCGAGACCGATTTTGCTGCAAAAACCCGAGTCCCGGCCGCCGAGTTCGTTGCGAAACAGCGCCAGCAACTCGGCGAACGCGGTGTAGGGGTACCAGCGCAGTCCGGAGATCCTCGAGCCGGTAATGGCTCGAACTGCCGGGGCATCGCGAGTGATGAGCTCGACCGCGTGAGGCCCGAACATTTCGTTCGCGATCTTGAGGGCGCCGGTGAACGCGAGCCCTCGCGCCATCGGTTGAACGAGCGGCGGTGGGCTCGAATCATGCGGCGGGTCGGTATTGCTCATTTCTATCTGGTCCCGCCGAGTTCGAAATGCCCACTCGACTCTTCATTCGGCTCCTCCCCCCCGATACTTGCAAGCCAAGTGCCAGGCTCTCGGAACCGCACCGCAAGAAAAGTGGCCCAAACGGTGTTGTATCGAAACGACACCGGTGTTGCTTGCCGCCTGCGTCGTCCTTTGGGGCTCAACGAAAGTACTCAGTGACGAGCACGCCATCGTAGGAAATGTCGGCAGCACCGCCGGGATCTCCCGAAAGCATGACGCTCCCAATCGCCGCCCACCCACCCGCCTCGTTGGCCCATAGGACGCCCGCGGGCGTCGGAAGTGATTGCGTTTGTTGGTAGCCGTATTCGACGCGGCCCCGAAACGACGAGTCGTCGGCGCTGTAGCCAATTTTGGTGCAGTCGGGACCGAACACCGACGCCATGGTCAGATCGATCGTCCAACCAAAGTCGCAGATCCCAGGGCAGCCGGCGGTGATCGTCGGGTTGCTCATGGTGAACGTGGCCGTGCAGTCTTTGACCATCGTCAAACGATTGACCCACTCTTCGGTCTCGAATCCTCGGATGAGCTCGCCCGGACCGCCAATCAACTCGACCAGGCCGCCGCCGGAAACGGTGATCGAATAGCCCTCCCCAGTCGCGCCCGCCGAGCCACCAACGCCCGCGCCACCCGCCGTGCCCGAGCCACCACCCGCGCCTGCGGAACCGGCGGCGCCCGCCGAACCGGCTGTGCCTGCCGAGCCGTCCGTGCCCGCCGAACCGTCCGTGCCCACCGAACCGCCGGTGCCGCCGTCGAACCCAGCAACTCCGGTGACCCCGGATGCACCGGCCTGGCTCGCGCCGCCCTCACCTCCGGCGACGCCGCCCGTGCCGGATGCGCCCGCGGATCCCGCGGATCCGGTCGCGCTGTCCGGTGTCCCGGCTGCGCCCGAAGCGTCCACCATGCGCCCGG
This sequence comes from Polyangiaceae bacterium, assembly GCA_029261965.1. Lineage (GTDB taxonomy): Bacteria > Myxococcota_A > Polyangia > Polyangiales > Polyangiaceae > JAJDAH01. The sequence continues at coordinate 6,718 of JAJDAH010000384.1, read as the reverse complement.
CCTGCCCGGCCAACCCGCTCTGTCCCCGCGTGATGGGGTGCACCTCCGCGGTTCCGCAACCGCCAGCGACCACCGCGCCCGGAAGAGCGACACCGAGCACCGCAGCCCAAGCTCGACCCATTCGACGACGCATCAGAGCGACAACCCGACGGTGGCGCTCGTCACGACGAGCGGCCGACCCCAGCGCGCACGAGTCTTGTCGGCGAACATCACGGCGGGCTCGGGCGCGGCGATGCCGACGCGCGCGTCGAATCCAACGAAAAGCCAGCTCACGAACGGCGTCGCCGAAACCCCGACGCGGCCGACCGCGAGCGCCGCCATCGTTTTGTCGCTCCCACCTTCGAACGGTTCTCGGGCAGTCCCACGCGTCGCGAGTCGCACGAATCCGAAGCCCGCTCCGAGCCAGGGCCGCACAGCAGCGCTCTCGGCGAGCGGTGACCACGAAATCTCGGTGACTGCAAAAGCCGTCCGGACATCCGCGGTGCCTTCTGCTCCGGAAACCGTCGAGGGCGAGACCGTGAACCCGCCAGCGGCGCCGAAGGAGGAACGAGTCGACGTACGGTATGCCCCTTCGACGATGACGAGCACTTGGGCGGGGACGCCGCCGGGAGAAAAAGCGGGAGCGGCGCCGAGAGCGAGCCTCCACCGCCGCGGCTGCAAGGTCTCACCGTCCATCGGCGAAAGGGCATCCCTTTCCGGGTCGCTCCGGGCAGCGGACGCCTCCGGCTTCTCGAGTGCCGGTTTGGTGGGTTCAGAAGGAGCCGGCTTTTGCCGCTCTTGTTCCGGCCGCCGCTGCTCTGGGGTTTCTGGCTCTTCGCCGAGCGAGGGCAAGGGGGGCGGGTCGAGCTCGGGCTGCGGCAGCTCGATGTCGATCTCGAGAAAGGTCGCGCGCAGAAGCTCCACCGCCCGGACGGCGATGACGCCGTCGCTACCGCCTTCGGGCCCGGACGCGATGACGGTTTCGCGCAGGGCGGTCTTTCCGCCGACGTCGTCGGTCACCCAGACCTCGACGCCGTCGCGGGCGCGAGTCACTCGAAGCGCGGCGCTGACTTTGGCGGCTTTGGCACGCTCGGCGATCGTGCGCCCGGCGCGCGCCTCCGGCACGACCACGAAGCCGAGAGCTTCGAGCTCGGCGCGAAGTCGCCCGACCAGAGCACTCGCTTGCCCGTCGACCATCAAGAGAATGCGTGGCTGCTCGGTCGCCGCATCGGCGACCGAGCGGCCGAAACACAGCACCGCCAAGGCGACGCACAGCAAACGTCGCGCGCGTGCCTTGGCGCCAAGATTCACTCGTCGTCTCGGTTGGGCGGCTCGGAGTCGTCGGTGCCGCCGGGTTTCGCGAGTATGGCGCGGGCGAGAGCGGCGTGCGGACCGGTCGGGTGAGCTGCGAGATATCGCTCGGCGGTACGCCGCGACACCGGCTCGTTGCCAGACCGATGATGGATCTCGAGCACCCGGCCGAGGGCTTCACGCGCGAGCGCGCCTTGGGGTTGCTCTTTCAAATACTCGTTCAGCCAGCCGAGAGCTCCGGCCCCACCCAAGCGGCCCAGGGAAAACGCGGCGAGGGCAGCGTGACGGGTCGACGGAAAGCGGGTCCGTGTCGTCGTGTAGGCCCGACGAGCGATGTCGGTGCGACCGGCCAGGCGCGCGGCGTCCGCCAGCAGAATGAGATCCGCACCGCCGCTGCTCTGAAGGATCCCATCGAGACCGAGCGCCTGGGCCGCGGCGATCGCCCCTTTGAAGTCGCCGGCATGTGCCAGCGCGCGCCAATCCGGTGGACCACCGTCGCTTCGTGCCGGTTTCTGCGGAGCGCCGCGGGAGGTCGCCGCGTCTTCTTTCTCGGGGTTGGAATCCGGCTCTGCTTGCTCAGTAGGCGGAGTCTGTTCCTCGGGAGGGGCGGCGGAGCTCGCCTCCACCTCGGCGGTGTGCTCGACGAGAGCGATGTTGAGGCTCTGTCCCGCAACGACGGGTCGCGGCTGCTCGAGCGTGGGCCCGGAGACGAGCACGCTACCGTCTTTCACCTCGATGCTGAACTCTTGCGGGCCCGACCGCCATTCCGCGTTGAAGCGCGTTCCCGTCACCTCGACGTCGAATGGGCCGAACCGAAAGAACCATTCGGCATCGCGAGCGTGAGCGACGGACACCAACGCTCGCCCGCGGTCGAGCGTGATGCTCGCTCCTTTGGCGGTGAGAGCGGCAATCTGAGCGCGCGCGTTCGACTGAAAAAGCACTGTCGTGCCGTCGCTGAAGCGCACGGGCGCCTCTTCGCCCTCGCCGAGGTCGAGCCACTCTCCGACCGAGGATAGTGCCGAACCGCCCTCTATCGTCAGCGGCGATGGCCAGCGAGCCGCCCACACGATCATCACTGTCGCCAAGAGTGCGGCAGCCGCGACGAACGCGAGCGCCGGTCGGCGACTAGGGCGTCTGTGCTCCAAAAACGCCGCGCGCGCTTTCTGAAGGTCGTCGGATTCGGCCAGAAGCGCATCCTGCTCTTCGGCAACCCTTTGTCCGAGCTCTTGGAGCGGCGTCATGCCTTCCTCCCCCGACGGCCACGCTCGAGGCGTTCGGCCAGTGCTGGTTTTTTTTCTGCGCGGAATACGAAGTCCTCTTCCGCGCGTTTGAGTCTGCGTTTGATGGTAGCGAGCGAAACATCACAAGCGACGGCTGCTTCTTTCAGCTCCATGCCGTCCATGAAGCGCAGAGCGAACGCGATCCGCAAATCGGCATCCATCTCTTCGAGCACGGCGTATGTCGCGCGGAGCTCCTCGGACACGGTTTCGTCAGCGACAGCCGCCGCCACCTCGGGAATTTCTTCCGGGGGCGCAAACCGGAGCCACCGCCATCGTGTGCGTTTGCGGATTGTTCCGCGGGCGACGAAAACGGCGATGCTGGTGAGCCAGCTGGAGAGGCGGTCGGGGTCGCGGAGCTTGTCTATTTCACCGAGCGCGCGGGTGAACACGTCCTGCACGTGGTCGGCGAGATCCGCGTCGTGGCCGAGCACTCGCAAGAGCGTTCGGCGTACACGCGGCGCGTGTCTATCGAACAGCTCGGCGGTAGCCGCACGGTCCCCGCGGCGAATCGCTCCGACGAGCGACACGTCGTCGAGACGGGCCGCCAGCGCCTCGACCTTGGCGTGACCGGGTCGCGAGTCGTGCAGACTCAGGACTTTTCCGGTGGCTCGGGTATCGCGAACGGTCACGTTGTCGTCTCGGAAAAAACCGTCCCGATCACGAGATCAGAGCGGTCGTTTTGACCAGTGTCCTAAGCCCCCCAGAACGGCTCACGACCCTTTTTTCTGCGGGGGCGCTGCATTTTCGGCCCGGCGTGAGCCGTCTGCCCGCCCAGCGGACACCCAAGTTCCCGAAGCCGCCGATGGGTGCCGAGTCACCGATCGGGAGGGAAACCGGCTTCCGCGGGATCGGTGTCGCGGCGCGAGCAAAAGCGTTTCGAGTCCGGACTCCGTGCGGCCACGTCATCGGGAGGTAGATTGTTCATGAGTCCATTTTCACGGTTCCACGGTTTTTCGAAGGGCGCGCGATATGGCGCCATCGTGGCAGGCTTCGGCCTGCTGGGTGCTTGCGGCGGCAGCAGTGATCCGAGCGCGTCGGACGGAAGCGCGGGGACGAGTGGATCGTCCGGCACTACGGGATCTGGCGGCACGGGGACCGGAGGAACGGGGACTGGAGGCACCGGGGCCGGAGGCGCGGGGACTGGCTGCGCCGGGACTGGAGGCGCGGCGACCGGTGGAACCGGCGGAATGGGAACTGGCGGCGCGGCGACCGGCGGAAGCGCGGGGATGGGAACCGGCGGAATCGCAGGCGCGGGGACCGGGGGAATGGCCGGCGGGGGGACCGGGGGCACGGCGGGTGCGGGCACCGGTGGGATGGCTGGTGCGGGCGGCGCGGCCACCGGTGGCGCTGCCGGAGCGGGCGCCGGTGGCTCCGCAGGCTCGGGTGCTGGCGGAAGCGCGGGCATGGGTACCGGGGGATCGAGTGGCAGCGGTGCAACCGGCGGGGCCGGAGGCGCGGGCGGTTCGGGAGGCGCGGGCGGCAGCGCGGGCGCCGCGGGCACGGGTGGTACGGCGGGCGCAGCCGGAAGTGGCGGGACGTCCGGAAGCGCCGGCGTGGGTGGATCCGCAGGCGCAGGCGGTGCGGGCGGCGCCGCTGGAATGGGCGGCGCCGCCGGAATGGGCGGCTCGGGCGGGACGGGCACGACCTGTACGCTGGGCACCCGTGCCAATCTCGCTCTCGGCGCGACCGCAACGGGTCAGACGACGTTCTCTGGCTACTCCGCGGCGCGTGCGGTCGATGGCAACCGAAGCACCGCGCTCGGACCGGCATCGAGCTGGACGAACGCAAACGCGAGTGGACTGCCTCAGACGCTCGAGCTCGAGCTCGGCACACCAGCGTCGGTCGGGCGAATCGACGTCTACACGACCAGCGGTTTCGAGATGCGGGACTGGGACGTCGAGTACTTCGACGGCACCAACTGGGTCGCCGTGGCGCAGGTCCGCGGCAACACGGACACGATGGTCACGAGCACATTCGCCGCGGTCACCGCACAGCGGTTCCGAGTGCTCGGCATCCTCGGGCCGGCAGTGCAGCCGCAGTTCGTCCGCGTCAACGAAATCGAACTCTACGCCAACCACGCTACCGGCGCGACGGCAACCGCACAGACGACGTTCCCAGGGTACAGCGCGGCGAACGCCATCGACGGCGACCGGAGCACTGCCCTCGGTCCGAGTGTGAGCTGGTCGAACAGCAACACCGGACTACCGCGTTGGTGGCAGCTCGACTTCGGCTCTTGCCGCACCTTCGACCGTGTCGACCTCTTCACGACATCGTCGTTCCGAGCTCGGGACTGGGATCTCGAGTATTTCGACGGCACCAATTGGATCCCCATCGAAATGGTTCGCGGCAACACCCTGGTCGGCTACGTGAGCAGCTTCAGCGAGGTGACCGCCGAGTCGATCCGTATCGTCGGAATCAGCGGACCCACCAACCAACCGGGTTTCTTCCGGCTGAACGAGGTCGAGGTGTACTGAGGCTCGAGGCGCACGCGGCGAGCGCAACCGAGCAAGGCGCGCCTCGTCGGGACCGACGTCTGATAGATTCGGAGCCATGGCCTGGATCGAAACGGTTGGACCCGACGAGGCGACGGGGCTCTTGGCGCGCCTCTACAAGGCGGCGCTCGACCGCGCGGGCAAGGTGTTCCACGTCGTCCGCGTGCAAAGCCTCCGGCCGCATTCGCTCCACGCGTCGACGAATCTCTACAGCGAGATCATGCGATCGGACCGGAGCCCGCTCTCTCGCACGCAGCGCGAAATGTTGGCGGTCGTCGTCTCGCGCGCCAACGCGTGCCGCTACTGAGTCGAGGCGCACGCCGACGACCTCCGGGCTGAGGTCGAAGACTCTGACGGCGGCCTCGAGCTCGTCGAGGCCATCAAGACCGACTACACACGCGCGGTTCTCAGCGACGCGGACCGCGCGATGCTCGACTTCGCCGTCAAGCTCACGCTGCGCCCCGGACGGATGGTGCGCGCGGACGTCGAAACCCTCCGGCGCGAGGGCTTCGACGATGTGTCCATTCACGACATCGTTCAGGTCACCGCGCTTTTTGCGTACTACAACCGGATCGCCGATGGCCTCGGCATCGACGACGAACCCGAGTGGAAAGCGCCGACGGATTAGTGCCTGATTGGACCGCTAGTCGGGGCGGCCGTGGCGATAGTGACGCATCGCAGACCAGTGAGCTCGAATGAGCTCCTCGGACGACCGGCAGGAGTAGACGGGCAAGTCGTGCTCGATGGGATTGGCCATCGGATGATGGATCCGGGCCCGCTCGGTGGGAGCTTCGGCGCACATCGGGAAGGTCGACGGCTCGGGGTAGCCGTAGAAAATCGCGGTCGGGTGCGGCGCAGGTTTCGGTCGCCAGAGGTAGTGACTCATGTGCCCGCTGTGCGCCGGCGGCAGTCCCCGTGCGGGACCAAAAAAGTTGATGGCCGACGCTTCTCCATAGTTCTGGGCGAAGATGATGGCACCGTGCTGCTCTTCGGGGCTGAGCCCACGGTAGACCCGCTCCACCGTCGCCGCTTGCTCTGGCCAGCCGAATTCGTCGTGCATGTCGTGGGTCAACGCCATCGGCGGCACGACGTCTCCGAGCAGTTGACCGAGCCGACGGTCCACTTCCGTGAGGGGGAGTATCGGTAGCGTGTACGTCGCCAGGGCGACACCGCTCAGGGCGAGGGCTCCGGCGAAACCCGCGCGTGTCTTCGGGCGCGCTCGCCACCAGCGTTCGAGCCCGACGCCGCCCGCGGCGAAGAGCACTGGGTATCCCGCGGCCAGGTAGTAGGGTTTGGCGCCGGTGGCGAGGAGAATGAGCGCGACGACGCAGAACTGCCAAGCGAGCAGCCGATATCGGCCCCGTTCCTCCGTGAAGAGGAAGTACAGCCCAGCGCCCCATAGGGGAATCGTCAACGGATGCATGTAGAGCACCTGACCGGCGACGAACAAAGCGCGGGGGACCTTCGCCAGCGTTCCGCCCTGCATGTTCCGAATGAACTCGACCGTCGCCCAATCGTTCTGAGCTTGCCAAGCGACGTTCGGCAAGAAGATCAGCACGGCCACTGCGACACCGAGCCACAGCCACCCCGAGCGCAGATGACGACGCTCACGGGTGAGCAACATGCCCACCGCGAGCCCGGCTCCCCAGAGCAGCA
>JAJDAH010000383.1 GCA_029261965.1 Polyangiaceae bacterium | reverse complement strand
CGGGCGCAGGAACCGGCGGCGGCGCGGGCGCAGGAACCGGCGGCGGCGCGGGCGCAGGAACCGGCGGCGGCGCGGGAGCGGGTACCGGCGGCGGCGCGGGAGCGGGTACCGGTGGTGGCGCTGGGGCGGGCACTGGCGGTGGCGCTGGCGCGAGCGGAGCCGCAGGTGCATCGGGCTCAGCCGGTGCGAGCGGCTCGGCAGGCGTGGCGGGCGCCGGAGGAACCGCCGGCTCGAGCGGAACCGCCGGAGCGGGCGGCACCTGACACTAGCTACCCGAATCGAATCCGCCCTCGGCGCGATTGGATGCGCGCTCCCCGTGGCCGCGAAAGTCGACCAGCTCTCTCGATGGCTCGAGTTGGTCGAAGAGTGGAACTCGTCGATCGATCTCACCGCGGCTCGAACGAAGGACGAGCTCGTCGACTTGTTCATCGTGGACGCGGCGATCGTCGCCAAACATGCTTGCGAGGCGAACGCGAGCTGGGTCGACGTGGGTAGTGGTGCCGGCGCGCCAGGCATCGGCGTACACCTTCTACTCGGCACGCCCATGACGCTCGTCGAGCCAAAGACCAAACGGGTGGCGTTTTTGCGGACCGTCGTCGGCGAGCTCGATCTGCAGGACGTGGAGATCCGACGCGCTCGATGCGGCGATCTCGAGAGTGACGGTTGGACGACGGCGATCTCCCGCGCAACGCTCAATCCGGACGAGTGGATGCTCGAGGGGTCACGATTGGCTCGCCAGCGCTTCTGGCTGCTACTTGCCCGCCAAGATGCTCCAGCGCACCCGAGTTGGCTCGTGGATTCCGTGGTCGAGTACCAGCTGCCGTGCACCGGCGCCGAGCGCCGGGCCGTCTGTTATCGAAAGCAGTGACCGATTCACCGGCGCATTTCCTCGACGATGACGGCCAGACGCCGGAACGCGACGAAGCTCGGCTACCCGAGGACAAAACTAGAAGCGAGAAAGAACGGCTAATCCGCTGCCGCGCCTGCTCGCTCGGTATCGCTCGTGCCTCGGCGGTGTTCGTTGCTCCTGGGTGCGACGGACCCAAGCGTGTGTTTGCCAACCCGTCGGGACGGGTCTTCGAAGTCTTGACCGTACGTCAGGCCGACGGGTTGCGGCTGGCCGGTGAGTCCACGCCCGAGTTCACGTGGTTCGCCGGGTATGCGTGGCGAGCAGCGCTCTGTCAAAAGTGTGTCAACCACGTCGGCTGGGCGTTCTCCGCCGCGCGGACGATGGTGTCCCCTGACAGTTTCTTCGCGCTCATCACGTCGGAGATCCACGAGGACTGAGGCGAGTGACAGGGTAGAGTCGTCGACGGACAGGGTTGTCCGGCTGGCTGCGCAAAGTTGACGAGACGAGCCAGCTGAGCGACAAGGTTGACCCATGCGCCGAGGCCGTTCCGGCACCCACCGTCTTGGTCCGTCGCTCCTCTGGCTGACGCTCGCGGCCACGCTCGTCACGCTCTGGCCGAGCAGCGCCGAGGCCTACCCGTGGATGATTCGTCACGGGTACGCCAAGTGCAACAGCTGCCACACCGATCCATCGGGCGGCGAGACGCTCAACAGTTTCGGTCGACTGCAGGCGGACCAAGTCCTCGAGACGCGCTTCGGCGACGACACGGCACCCAAGAAGCGCCGAGAGTTCCTCTGGGGCGCATTCGACCTGCCTAGCCAACTCCAGCTCGGTGGCAGCTACCGCATCATGAGCCTGCTGCGCGTCGAGAACGTCGAAGACTCCCGCGTGTTTCCGATGCAAGCCGACGTGTACGGCCACCTGATGGTGGACGGGTTCCGAGCCGGCGGCAGCCTCGGCGTCGGCAAAGTGCCGGCGGGCTCGCCCCACGTCCGGCCCGCACAGATCACACGGAACCAGGGGGATCAGTTCAACCTCATCAGCCGCAACCACTGGCTCGGTTGGCAGTTTCCCGATCTGCTGGTGCGGGCAGGTCGTCTGAACCTCCCGTTCGGTGTCCGCATTCCCGAGCACGTGCTCTGGGCGCGTGAAGCCACCCGAACCGACCGCGAGTCCGACCAACAACACGGCGCCGCGATAGCGTTCACCACCAAGAAGTTTCGCGGCGAGGTCATGGGCGTCGCTGGCAACTATCAGATCAGGCCGGACGATTTTCGGGAACGGGGTTACAGCCTCTTCGCCGAGTTCTTACCCACGAGCAAGTACGCCGTCGGAGTGAGCAGCCTGCTGACGACCGCGCAAGCCGACCGCATATCGCTCAGCGCAGACCAGACCCTCCGCCATTCACATGGAGTGACGGGCAGATTGGCACCGGTGAAACCTCTCGTATTGCTCGCCGAAGCAAACGCCCTGCTACAAACCGACCGCGAGTTCGGCTACGTGGGGTTCTTGCAGGCGGATGTCGAGGCCATCAAAGGCCTCCACTTCATGGCGACCGGTGAGTTACTCGACGGCGGTCAGGTCGATGGCACGCCGGCGATCAAGGGTGCCGGAGAGCCTCGCCTCGGTGGCTGGCTCAGCATCAATTGGTTCTTCTTTTCGCACATGGATTTCAGAGTCGATGCAGTTTTTCGACAGCTGAGCGACATCACCATCCAGTCCCAGTTTCATGTCTACCTCTGACGCCATCCGAACCGCCGGGCGCGTGAGCGCTGCCATCGCGCTGGCGATTGCCGTGACGGTCGCGTCTTCTGGCGCGAACGCTTCGCCAACGTTCCCGGGAGAGTTGCAGGATGTGCTCGACTTACCTTGCGCCCCTGCCTGCACGATTTGCCACAAGGACCTAAACGGGGGGCTTGGCACGCTGGCGACCGAGTTCGGTCGCAACATGTCACTAGCGGGATTGCTTCCCACTCGACCGTCCACGGTCGCCGGGGCAACACAGCAACTCGAAGACCCCATCGGAACGGGCTTCGTCGATCAGGATGGGCTACCGCTTTGCATCAATCCGCCGGAAGGCGCGACGGTCACTGCAGACAACAAGTGCGACGGCGACGGCGACGGCGTAGGCGACATCGATGAGTTGCGAGCCGCCATGAGCCCCGGAACCGCGGACGACACGGACGTCTGCGCGGGACCCGCCTATGGTTGCGGAGCGCGAATAGAGCCCCGAAGCGATCTCGATGGCGGCGCCGCGTTCTTTGCTCTACTCGCGGCCCTCGGCCTATTCGCGCGCCGACGCCGGTAGCCCGTTGGGGGCTGGCCCGCTGGCTCGCTGCGCCGTCGCGTGGACTCGCTGAATACTGGCCCAGGCCGGCGAGTCTACCGTATTACCGCTCGGAGGCGTGGTGACGAGCACAGCCCCCATTCCACTCGATGCTCTCGAACGGCTCGCTGGGCGAGTGGCAGGAAGAAGCGTCCGGCTGAACGCCACCGAGATGCCAGGGGGCGCATCGACTCGTCGCTTCTTCCGTGTCGCCTTCGGAGACGGGCAAACCGCGGTCGCCATGTACTTTCCGGATGCGAGCCAACCCGATGAGATCGTCAAGGTCGACGAGAGCGGCCGACGTTGGCCGTTCCTCGAAGTGCGGGACCTACTCGCTGAACGCGGAGTCCGTGTCCCCAAGCTGCTCGGCGAAGCCACCGAGGACGGATTCATCCTCGTCGAGGACCTCGGCGACGACACCCTCGCCCGCTACCTCGACGGGCATCCGGACGAACGAACCCGTCTCTACCAGCAGGCCGTCTCGGACCTCGCCAGCGCGCAAGAAGCGCTCGCCGACCTACCGTCGGGTTCAATCGTAGGCGCCCGTGCCTTCGACGAGGACTTGTTGAAATGGGAGGTCGAGCACTTCCGCGAATGGGGTCTCGAGGCCAGAGACATTCACCTCGACGCCGACGGGGCCTCGACATTCGAAGCAGCCGCGCGCCATCTTGCGCGTGAAATCTCGAGCTGGCCGCGCGGGTTCGTACACCGCGACTATCAAAGTCGAAATCTGATGGTCCGTTCCACTTCGGACGGCTCCGCGGAGCTCGTATGGATCGACTTTCAGGACGGGTTGATGGGACCGAGGGTCTACGACTTGGTGGCCCTCTTGAGCGACAGCTACCAGACGTTCAGCCGCGAATTCATCGACGAACGGCTCGACGAATACGCCGAGCTACGCGGGCTAGACAGCGCCGAACGGAAAAGCGTCGGCCGCGAGTTCGACATGGTCACCGTTCAGAGAAAGCTCAAGGACGCCGGCCGTTTCGTGTTCATCGACCGAACGAAAAATAACAGCGCGTTTCTCGAGTACGTCGAACCGACAATCGAAAAAGCTCGAGCCGCGCTCGCTCGACTCGACGACGGAAAGAACCTGGCGGCGCTCGCCCGTCTGCTCGACCGTCTCCTGGGGTAACTCAATCGTCGAGCATACCGGGCGGGGCGGGTGAATCACCGTAGACTCCGACCCACTCGTCCGCCCATTCGTCGTCGAAAAAGAGCATCCAGCTGCGGTTGCTCACTTTCTGGGACTGCGCCAGACCTCGAATCGTTTCCGTGGCACGCGCTACATCGGACAGCGCGAGATCGACGTACGAGTATCGCAGCCCGACGCCACCTCCAACGACGACTCCGCTCTGTTCCCGGTGGAGACTCGGACCGAGCGCGTCCTCGAGGGCGAGTCTTTTGGCTAGCCGCTCTTCTTGGGTCCCGGTGGCGTCCATCTTGAGCGTGCAGAAACGCTCACCCCACTTCGAAAATCGAGACGACGCGAACGCAGCTTCTTCTAGCGCACACTTGAGCATCTCGGGCATGCGCGTCGACGCGAGAACTCGATCGGTTTGACCGCGATAGTCGTCGCCGGGCTCGGCTTCCATTTCCAGTAGAGTCCAGTCCGCCGAGGCATCCGCGCACAGCGGACCGGGCAACTCGTCGGTGACTCCGCGAACCGCAGCGTCGACGGCATCGGCGAGGTCCACTAGTGGAAACGAAGTCGTGTCGTCGTCGGCGCCAACGAGCCGGAGCGGGCCTCCACGAGGCATGGGAGCCACGCTGATCGCCCCCACCCACTCGTGCAAGCACTCCTCGCCGAGTAAAGCTTCAACGGCCACGTAGGCCGCGTCGAGCGCCGCTTCGTCCTCGTGGCCTCCGCATCCGTCGGTGTACACGACGATGTCGAGCAGATGACCTCGTCGGAACCCGGCTCGCGCTCGCGCACGCTCGTGGTTTGCTCCGGTCTCGCGACGGACGCGTTCGAGCGCGTGCTTCCAGTTTCGCGCGCTCCGCCCGGTGGCGTGGCGCCAGTTCTTCCTCGAGCTCGCTCGGGCTACCACAGCCTCCGCGAGCGGTATCAAGCGACGTTCGATCTCTGGTGTGATCACGAGGGCGTGGCTTCCATCACCTTCGGCCGGTTCGACATCGAGTCGAAGTCTCGGATGGATTTCTTCGAGTCGCTGGGCGAGCTCCCGGTCCTCGAGCACGAGGTCGGGATCGCCGACCTCGGCGAACCGCTGCCAGAAGCGATCCGCGGACGCTTCGATTCGGCGGATCGCCCGAACCTCGTTCTCGTCGGCATTCGTCGCAAAGCGAAAACGCATGCGGCTCGTTTATCCCCGAAGCCGCCCGACCCCAAGTTTCGAGCAAACGACGCACGGAGCCTGCCGAACCCGGTTCAGCGAGCGACCAGCAGTAGTACGCCGCCGAAGCTGTCCCGCATCGCGACGCGCTGTCGGGGATTGGCAGCCCACGGCACCTGTTCGAAGTCGAACGGCTCGACGGCCGCCGACGCGACTGTCGGGTTGCCCGGCACATTGTTGATCGCGGAGGTCATGTTGCTGCACACCTCGCCCATCGCTTCGATGGAGTCCGCGCTCGGCTCAGCGGCTTCCAGTTGAGACGCCACCTCGGCTTCGGGCAGCATCATCAACGCCGAGCCAAACCCGACGACCGACTTCAGATCCGCAACGAGCACGCCAACGATGTTTCCGCTTTCATCACTCAGGCGAGACATGTGGAGTTTTTCCGAAGCGGCGCTCAGATCCGGCGCCGTGTCGAGCTCGGTCGCGTCGACGTCGTCGCTGACGACTTGTTTGAGCAACTGCACGACGTCGTCGACCTTTGGCAAACCCAGGCACTTTTCCGGTGCTCCGTCGTCGATTCCTGCAGAAGTGCTCGGGGCGGCCGCGGCTGGCGCCGGAGTCTTGGCCACAGGTTCAGACTCAGCCGTCCCCGGGGATTCGGCCGCGGGAGCCCCCCCAGTCGACGCCGCGTCCACGGCCTCAGAGGAGCTTTCGACGGCGGGCGACGGAGCTCCCGCCGCGTCACCCTCTCGCTCTTTCGCCGCTGGATCGCTACCCGCCGGCAATTCGGCGTTCGGCGCTTCTCGCTCGGAAGCGTCAGCGAGCGCCCTCGTCTGCTCCGAAGACACATCGGTACTCGGTATCTTGGCGGCCGTGAGCCCTCCCATCACTTGCGCGTAGGATTCGACCGCCAATTTCTCGGGCGAGGAGACGCCTCGCACTAGCGCCTCGAGCGCCGCGACTCGCTCCCTCAGCCGCTCGTATCCGGCCCGCAATACCAACACTTCCGCGCGGAGTTCGAGCACTTCGGAATCCATCGCCCGTTTCGTGGGCGAAGCTCGAAGCCCCTTGGCGATGGAGGGGACCGCCTCGGTTGGGACCCAGTCCTCGTCGATGACGTGGAAGCTCCGATCGCGGTCGCCCGCCGGCGCCCGCAACAGTCGATCGGCACCAACGGCCAAGGTGCGCGCATTCGCTTGGCTCCCGAGCAGCGTCAGGATTGCTTGTTCGCCCTCGACCCGCTTGAGCTCGGGACGAAAAACGCCACCACCCCTCGCAGACAGGCGCACGTAGTCCATGAACCACCGGCCGTTGCGCTGAAAAAGGCGATTGGGCTTTCCGCCCCCGAGCAGGTCACCTTGCATGAGTCCTCGCTCGATGAACGGCTGGACGCATTGGGGCTTGAACAAAAGCACGCCATGCGGCGGCCCGGCAGGCAGCCGATCCGCCGGGCAATTCAGCTGGAGTTCAGCTCTTTCAGCGTTGTGATCGCAAAAAGCAGGAGCTTCTTGTCCGCGTCGAGGAAGCGAGTCTCGACGAGAATCATGCTGCCTCGGCGGTTCCTGATCTCGCTTTCGATGAAAAACCGTGGGCCCGCTACCGGCTCGAGATAGTCGACCCTCATGTTGACCGTCAGCAGCCAGCCTCGTCGCGTGCTCAGCGGGCGGCCGGCGCTCACCGTGCGAAGAGCCACCAGGTCGACGTACGCAGGGGCAAATCCACCGAATAGGACGCCGCGGAAATTTTTTAGAGGATCGGGAAGGTGCACGTCGAGTCGCAAGAAACCTTCACGCTCCTCGACGACGTCCCACTCGTACGCTTCGAGAAGGTCGCCTGCTGGGTGTCCCTTGCCGAGCAGCTTGCCCGGCTCCGGACGACCCCAGATCGCTCGGTTGTAGGATTCTTTCTCCGCCATCAGCTCGGGCCCGGTCGTCGGCGCTCCCCAGGGAGCAGCAATGCACCGCCCAAATTCTGCAGGGCGCGCTCGGTTTCGCTTCTGAGGGTTTCTCCGAGAGCTTTCACGAGGGCATGCCGGGTATCCGAGCGAAGCCGGACCCGAATGCTCACGTCGCTAACGTCGTTGCGAATGTCGAGAAGCGTTTGGCACAGCATCGATCCGCTCCGGACATCGTGTACGGCGACCCACGCCCGGACCCAACCCGGAACCCATTCCGCGCGACGCCTGTTCGGTTTGCGGATCCACTTGGGCACCGTGTAGTGGGTAATGTGCACTACGGCGGCGTACCTCCGCTCGAGCGCACCTTCCAGGCGCCGAATCAGTCTGTCCGCTACGGCAATGCTGTCCGGCGGCGACGGTAGCGGACCAAGCTTGCGAGGCACATCGGGATCGTGCTCCACCGGACCGGTCAAGCGAAGCGGCAGCAACATGCGTCCATCGACCCGTGCATCGTTCACTCGGAGCAGCACGGTCTGCTGCGCCGCCGTGCCACCTGAAAGCAACGCTTCGTCGCAAGCTGCGCGCTTCGCCTCCTTCGGCGGATCGAAATCCGTCTGCAAACGGAGCCGCAACGTGTGACGTAGGTAGTCCAGCCGAGCACGCCTCTTGGCGAGCTCGGCATCGCCGTGCTCATCGGCCGCGGCCAAATGCGCGAGCCTCGCAACGGGTAGCGAATCGGGCGACGACTCGCAGCCCAATCCCGCAGCCGAAACGACCGCGGCGATGGCGACCGTTCGCCGCATCAGCCTCCGCGAGCCGGAAAAACTTCGACCCGAACGTCGACGACGCCGGCGCGAATCATATCGAGACGCTCGGCAGCTGCCTTCGACACGTCGATGATGCGTTTGTCTTCGCCAAACGGGCCACGATCGTTGACGACGACATCGACCCAACGCCCGGTATCGACCCGAATGACCCGAACGAGGGTGCCAAACGGAAGCGACCGATGCGCCGCGGTCATCAGGCGTGGATCGTACCGCTGCCCGCTCGCTGTCAGATTCCCGGACAGCGAGTCACCGTAGTAGACGGCTTGACCAGTGAGCACCTCCGCGGCGTCGCTCGACGGCGGCGGGATGTAGACTGGCGTTCCAGTCCATACCGCCAGTCCGTCCGTAGAAGGAGCACCTGCATGCGGTGGGGGCTCGCACGGAGCCGCCGCGCGGTGGCAGGCCGGCATCAGCATCGAAGCGGCGGCGACGAGTCCCAGCATGCGTTTCATCCCGAGCACCATCCCGATGCAGCGCGAGTCGGCCAAGAAAACGTCAGCTGATCGAAGTCCGTGGTGCGACTGCTTCTCTGAGCTGCGAACGCGGTTTCGCGGCTACCGGCGTGAGCGTCGGCGCCAACAAGTCATCAAGGTCACAGGGAAAACGCCGAGGGATCCGGGCCACGCGGGACGAGACAACCGATCGGCCGGTTCCGTAACGAGAGGTCGAAGCCGGAACCACCAGAATGCTCCGACTTTGGACCTGTTTCTAACTTCTCTCTGGTGCGGCTCTCAGGTAAGAGGACCCCAGCGCGGAGTGGGGTTTGCTTCATGAAGCTCACGCACGAGTTCGCGCTGCCGATTGAACATGATTAGCAGCGCCGCGAGCTACGATGCCGCCATCATCGGCGGGGGACCGATTGGATGCGTGACCGCCATCGCCTACGCGCGACGCGGCGCACGCGTGTTGATGCTCGAGGCCAACCCGAGGTCGTGCACGCGCTTCGCTGGAGAATGGATTCACCCTCCGGGCGTCGACGCGCTCGACCGCCTCCGGGCCGGTCGCCTGGAGCCGGCAGAAACCTGCTCGGCGTACGGCTTCGTCGTCTTCCCTGACGACGGCAGCGCGGCGATCCCTCTGCCCTACGCTGATGGCGCAGTCGCGATCACTTGTGACCACGAAGCCATGGTCACCGCGCTGCGCGAGAAGGCCGCAAGCGTCGGCGTCGAATACCTCCCTGACACGCGCGTGACGAGCATCGAGGGCAACCGGCTTCGGGCCACGCCGAGGAGCGGCGGCGCAGAGTTCGAAGTCACCGCCGGCCGGATCGTCGGTGCGGAAGGCCGCTCGTCGCTCACCCGTCGACACCTCGGCCTACCGGAAAACAGCACCTTGCTGTCGTCCATGGCCTCGATCGAGCTCATCGATACGGAGCTGCCGTTCGAAGGATTTGGTCACGTTCTGCTCGGTGGTCCGGGGCCGGTGCTGATGTATCGGATCGCGACCAACCGCATCCGCGTGTGCCTGGACGTACCGGTGTCGTTCGCCGGGGCGCGGCGCGACGCTCGATTCCTCTGGGATGCTTTCGGTCCCCTGTTCCCCGAAGCGCTCAGGCCGGCGTTCCGTACGGCGCTCGAAGAGCGGAAGGTTGCCTGGGCGGCGACGCGCTTTCGGCCGAGGTCGACCTACGGCAAGGACAACGTGGCCCTCGTCGGCGACGCGGTGGGTCACTTCCATCCGATGACCGCGGCCGGCCTGACCATGGGCTTTCTCGACGCCGAGGCTCTGGCCGCCAACAAGAAGGTTTCGAAGTACGAGTCCACCCGGGAGAAACAGAGCTACGTTCCCGAATTGCTCGCGAACGTGCTCTATCACGTGCTCCGTCGCGACGACGAAAACGCCGCGCGAGTTCGCAGCTCCGTCTACGACGTGTGGCGCGAAAGCTCGTCCGTGCGGGAAACGACGATGCGATTTCTCACCGGCGACGAAGCGGGAACGGCGAGCTTCGGCTCGACATTCTCCAGAATCGCTTTGCACGCCGCCCACTCGACAGTGGCGGACTCGCTCAGTCAGGGACACTGGGGCCGCTTGGCCCAGGATCTCGCCAGCTACGGGCAATGGGTGCGGTGGCCTGCAGCGACGATCGTGCCGGGTCGATTGCGGCGGCGCTACCGGGTCGAGAGCAGCGCGTTTCACCCCATCCCCGCCCTAGCCGCGTCTTTCGAAGCCAAGGCGGCCCGCACGCGCGCCCCCACGAAAAAGAAACGAACCAAGCCACTCGTGGCCGACGTCATCCTGCGTAGCGCCCGCCACGAACTTCTCGCCGAGCTCAGCCGAATCTCGGACGAGGTGGAGCCGAACCGCGATGACCTGACGCGCCGCGCAGCGTTACTGTTGCGGACGGTGGATCGCATCGAATCCACGCTCCGAGTGACACCAGCCGCGGATCGCGAAGGTCGGGGCCGGGTCGTGAAATCGCTCCGCGAGTTGGCGTTCGAGAGCTCGCGAGGTGTCGCCACGCCGGGAGCGGAAACACTCGCCGTCGTGCTCTTGGCGCTGCTCGACTCGCCGTCGGCCGGTGGTGACGGCGCGGAAGCCGTCGATGCCGCCGTCGAGAGCTTGCTCCGCCACCAGGGCGAAAACGCAATGTTCGCCGCGGACGGCGATCCCCCGCTCCGCGCGACGTCGCTCGCGTGCCAGGCTCTTGGCGCCTATGCCCGTCACTACCCGGCGGCGGTTGGCGCGCCCGTCGCTCGCGCCCTGAATAGCGCGCTCACCCGCCTTCGCGGCGATCAGCGAGAGGATGGTTCTTGGAGCGGAACCATCACGGCGACCGGCCTCGCCATCGATGCGCTTCGCGCCGGCGGCGCTCCGCCTTCGGATCCTGCGCTTCGTCGCGCCGCGAACTGGGTGTACGCGCACGGCGACGAAACCGAGACGCGCGATGTCGCTCGCCGGCTCCGAGCTCTGTTGGCGACCAAAGCACCGTACTGCGACCTCGTCGATGAGACCGCGGTAGCCGCAGCTAGCGCTCTGAAGGTCCAACTCGCCGAGACGCGGGCAATCACCTGGCCGCTCACTTGTGAGCTGATCGAGGGCCTCGCCTCAGCGGAAGCCGAACGCATGAATCGGCCGACGCCGAAGATGGCGACGTCGAGAGAGCCTCGACGGGACATGGCTTCGGAGCCACCCAAGCGGCGTGCCCCGGTGTCGGTTCTCCCGGTCGAAGACACCGCGAAACCCACCCGCGGCGATCGCCAATGGTGCCGTGCACGGCTTGAGGAGGTATCGCGCAGCTTCTCGAAGCCCATCCTCATGCTCCCCGATCCGCTCGATACCGCGGTGACTTGTGGCTACCTGCTCTGCCGAATCGCCGACACCATCGAGGACCACCCTTCTCTGCCGCTCGAACAGAGAGACGAGCTGTTCACCGCGTTTCTCAAGGTTCTCAAGGGGAGCGAAACCTCGCACGAGGTCGTCGACGCTTTCCGCCGGGTCGAGGGCGCGGACGCCGAAGTCGAGCTCGCCCGGGGCCTGCCGCGAGTGATGCGCGTGTTTCGAGATCTCCCGCGGAAGACCCAGCTGGCGTGCACCAAGTGGATCAGTGAAATGGCTCGCGGGATGAGCCTCTACAGCCATCGCACGGCGGGTCCAGACGGAATCATCGCCGTCATCTCGACCGACGACCTCGAACGCTACTGCTACTACGTCGCCGGAACCGTCGGACACATGCTGACGGAGCTCTTCGTCGACGAGTTCGGGCACCAGCTCGACCGAAATGCCGAGGTCGTGCTTCGCCACAACTCGGAGTCGTTCGGCGCCGGGTTGCAATTGGTCAACATCCTCAAAGACGTGACCGACGACATGGAGCGGAGCGTCTCCTACTTGCCGCGGAACCTGTGCCAAGAGCACGGCCTCGAAATCCGGGAGCTCTTCGAGCCCGCCAAGCGCGACCGAGCGCACGCCGTTGCGGCCCCGTTGCTCGACATCGCCGAGAAGCGCCTCGGAATGGCGCTCGAGTACACGCTCGCGGTGCCGCCAACACAGAAGGGCGTTCGCATGTTCTGTCTCATCCCTCTGTGGATGGCCGCGCGAACGCTCGTCCTGGCACGAGGAAATGACGCAATGTTCACCGCCGGTGCGCCGGTGAAGATCTCACGCATGGAAATGGCGAAGCTGATGGCGGAATGCGGAAATCTCTTCGCCGACGACGACGCGCTTCGCGACGCCTACAGCCGGCTCTGGACCGCACCGGCCGGCGACGTCTCTGCCGCCGAACAAGCTTGAAAGTCGAGCGCCGCAGGACGCGGCCACCCGCCATGGGAGTTTTGAGGTGACCCTACAAGAACCGATGCCTCGCGACGCCGACGCTCCGCGCGCGCTGACCGACCCGATCAGCGCGGCGCTCGGCTACCTCGAAAAGACACAGCACACCGACGGCTCCTGGCACGGCGACTACGGCGGTCCGCAATTTCTGTTACCCGCCTACGTCGCCGTGGCCGAAACGGCGAAGATCGAGATCCCCGCCGATCAACGGGCCGAAATGATCCGCTACATGCGCCACCACCAAGCGGCCGACGGCGGGTGGGGGCTGCACGTCGAGGGGGACAACCACATGTTCACCTCCGTCCTGAACTACGTCGCGCTGCGCCTTCTCGGCGTGCCCGCCGACGACCCGGCGCTCAAGAAAGCCCGCGACTGGTTCCTACCGCGGGGTGGCGCGCTGGCGTCGGCGGCTTGGGGCAAGTTCATCCTCTCGGTGTTGGGGCTGTACGACTACCGCGGGCTGAACCCGATCCCGCCGGAGCTCTGGCTCTTGCCCGAGAGCCTGCCAGTGCACCCGTCGCGACTCTGGTGCCACTGCCGCATGGTGTATCTGCCGATGAGTTGGCTCTACGGCCGAAAAGTCACGGCAGAGCTCACGCCGCTGCTCGAAGAGATTCGCACCGAAATTTACACGGAGCCTTTCGACCGCATCGACTGGGCGGCGGCGCGAAATCGCGTCGCTCCCCACGACGCCTACACGCCGCATTCGCGAGTCATCCAATCGGTGAACAAAGTTCTGAACGAGTACGAGCCGCGCCACAGTCGGGCGCTGCGCGGCCGGGCCCAAAATTTCGTCCTCGAGCAAATCGGTTACGAGGACAGGAACACCGACTACATCTGCATCGGACCGATCAACAAGCTCTATCACACACTCGTGTGGTACTTCGTCGATCGCGACGGACCCGAGCTCGCACGTCACATCGAACGGCTGTCCGACTACCTCTACCAGGCGGAAGATGGCCTCAAGATGCAGGGCTACAACAACTCGCGATTGTGGGACACGACCTTCGCCATGCAAGCGGCGATGGCGTCAAACCGACACTCGGAAGCAGAGGCCATGCTGTCTCGCGCCCACACCTACCTCGACGACAATCAGGTCCTCGAGGACGTGCCGGACAAAGAGAAGTGCTACCGCCATCGATCGAAAGGGGGGTGGCCGTTCTCGGACCGCCCTCACGGGTGGCCAATCAGCGATTGCACGGCTGAAGGACTGAAGGCGAGCTTGCTCGCCGAAAAACGCGTCGAGCGCCCCATCGGCCAGTCGCGCTTGACCGACGCCGTCGACCAGATCCTGTCGTGGCAGAACGAAGACGGCGGCTGGGCGACGTACGAGCTGACCCGCGGCCCGAAGTGGCTCGAGCTCTTGAATCCATCAGACTGTTTCGCCGACATCATGATCGACTACTCGTACGTCGAGTGCACGTCGGCATGTGTGCAAGCCATGATGGCGTTCAACAAGCGCTACCCCGGCGTGCGGGAGCGTGAGATCCGCGAATCGGTGCAGCGCGGCGTCGACTACATCCTCGAAATGCAACGGGCGGACGGTTCGTGGGAAGGTTCTTGGGGGGTGTGCTTCAGCTACGGAACTTGGTTCGGCGTGCTCGGGCTCAAAGCCGCCGGTATCCCGAACGAACACCCGGCCCTGAGCAAGGCCGTGGCTTTCCTGAAGCGACACCAAATGCCCGATGGCGGCTGGGGAGAACACGCCAGAAGCTGCGCCGAGCGCCGATGGGTGGACACGGAAAAAGGCCAGGCGGTCATGACCTCGTGGTCATTGCTAGCGCTCATGGAGGCCGGAGAGACCGGCGAAGTCGTCGAGCGGGGAATAGGTTTTCTGCGTCGCACGCAACGACAAGACGGCAGCTGGCCCGCAGAGCACATCGCAGGCATGTTCAACAAGACCAGTGCCATCCACTACGACAACTACCTGAAGATTTTCCCGCTCTGGGCCCTGTCGGTCGCGGACACGCGCCCAGTCGACTAACAAGCCGCACAAAGAACGGCCTTCAGCTTGCTCGACGCCCACGTTCTACTCGATCGAGTAGCGTTGCGGCTTTCGAGACGCGGCACTAGCGTCGTCTAGTGGCCGCTCGTCGAACGACGAAAAAGAAGGCTCCCAAGGCTCGTCCGAGTCCGAAGGAGGCGCCGCCCGCGCGCGGAAGGGGCGTACAGCGCCGCGTGCTTCTCGACGCTGCGGGACAGATTCTCGCCGACGAGGGAGCCGCCGGCCTCACCGTGCGCCGTCTGGCGAACGCCGTCGGTGGCTCGACGATGGCCGTGTATACGGCGTTCGGAGGGAAAGAGGGTCTCGTCGACGCTCTGTGGCTCGAGGGCTTCGAGCGGTTGGGTGAAGCGCTTTGTTCGGCACCGCGCCACCGGGAACCGCTGCACCGGCTGGCCCTTTTGGCCGCCACCTATCGCACGGCCGCCCTGGACAGCCCCGAGTGGTACGGCGTCGCCTACGGCCGGGCGCTCCCGACCGGGGCGCCACCGAACGCCCAGAAGATTCGTGCGACGACCGCCTACAAGACCGTGCTCGACGCCGTGGAGGCGTGCGTAGACGCTGGCGAGCTCGGCTCGGCGGAGTCGACCCTCGTCTGCGACGTGCTTTGGGCGGCGATGCATGGCCACGTCAGCCTCGAGGTGGACGGCTACTTCGACGACGAAACCGCTGCCGAACAGTGTTTCCTCGAGCTGGTGCGGGTGACCGTCGAAGGGTTCATGGATTGACTTGCGGGCTCGGCCCTCGACCATCGGATCGAAAATCACTCAAAGGGAACCTCATGAAGAATTTGTTCGACCTCACGGGAAAAGTCGCCGTCGTCACCGGCGCATCGAAAGGGATCGGAAAAGCCATCGCCGAGGCCATGGCGGAGCATGGCGCCAAGGTGGTCGTCTCGAGCCGCAAGCTCGACAAGTGCCAGGAGGTCGTCGCGAGCATCCAGGAATCCGGCGGGGACGCAACCGCCGTTGCTTGCAACATCACCCACAAGGATCAGCTGCAGCACCTCGTCGACGAAGCACAAAAAAGGTACGGCCGCATCGACGTGCTCGTTTGCAATGCGGCGGTGAATCCCCACTACGGCCCGAGCCAGAACATTCCGGACAGCGCGTTCGAGAAGGTCATGGACTGCAACATCCGAAGCAATCACTGGCTTTGTCAGATGGTCATCCCCGAAATGGCGGAACGAGGCGACGGCTCGGTCATCATCGTCAGCTCGATCGGCGGCCTGAAGGGTTCCGGCGCGCTCGGGGCGTATGCCATCAGTAAGGCCGCAGACATGCAGATCGCGAGAAATCTCGCCGTCGAATGGGGCCCAAAGGGCGTACGCGTCAACTGTATAGCGCCGGGGCTCGTCCGAACCGACTTCGCACGAGCACTCTGGGAGAATCCCGAGACCTACGAGCGGGCCGTTGCGACCTACCCGCTCCGTAGAATCGGTGAGTCGGACGAGATCGCCGGAGCCGCGATCCTTCTCGCGTCGAAGGCCGGCAGCTTCATCACCGGGCAATCGATCGTCATCGACGGCGGCGTGACCATCAGCGGCGGCTGACGAGAGCTCGCGCGTCGATGTTCGAGTCGATTCGTCGCTACTTCGCCGTGCGACGCTACGCCAAACGTCTCGCGCCGCTGCTCGAAGCGCGATACGGCGCAAAACCCGATTATCGTGTCGCGGAGATTCGGGTGGTCGCCGAGAAAAACAATTTCGACCGCGACTACCTCAAGTACGCAATGGCGATCCTCGCCTCACCCGCAGAATTCAGAAAATCAGGCCTCGGCGATGCACGACAACGGCGAATCCTCGCGGACTACGTCACTGGGCGGTGGCCCGAGGCGACTCGGCGCTCAACTCGAAGCTCCGGGTGACGACTGCGCGGACGTGGCGCCGGTTTCGCGACTCATCGAGCGAACCGCACCGAGCACTCCAGCCAGAACGACGAACCCGCCGGCAAAGTGAGCCCAACCGACGGTTTCTCCGAGCACGACCCATGCCCCTAGTCCGGCAATGAGTGGCACTGCGAGTCGCATCACCGGGGGCACGTTGGCCGGTACCCATTTCAGCGGCCAAGTCATCACGAAGTGCCCGACGAAGCCTGGACCAAACGCCAGAGCGAACGCCAGCCACAAGTCGCGGCTCGAGATGCTCGAAACCGGCTCGCCGGCTATCAACGCCCAAACGCTGACGGTCACCGAAGCCATCACCATGGTTCCGAACAAGAACGGAATCACGTCGATGTGATTTCGCCCTTTCTCCGAGATGACGAAGAATGCCGAAAACGTGAACACGTTCAGTAGCGCGATGCCCATGCCGACTGGATTGCCATTCGGACCCGTGGACCCGGCGACCGCAACGACGGCCGCCCCAGCCATCGCCACGACGGACCAGAGCCGAAATCGTGCCCCCGGTCGTTCGCCGAACATGGGTACGGCCAGGATACCGACCACGATCGGCGAAAGAGTGCCGACGAGCATCACGTCGACGACCGTCGTGGCCTTGATCGCGATGATGAACAGGAGCTGGTGCACACCAAATGCAACTCCACCGCGGGCGGCCCAGCCGATGGCGCGCCGGTTGGGCAATCGGCCCGTCATGCGATTGTGCACCAACGCGGCAATGCCGAACGCGAGCACACCGAACCACAGCCGCCAGAACACGAACACGGGGCCGACGGCGTGCGACGCCTTCGCGAACAGTGGGCCAATGCCGTACAGGAAAACGCCGAACCCCACGAGCACGAGCGGCCTACGGCGTGCGAAGCTCTCGAGTGGACCCAGGCTCCGCTCGTCCGGCGGCGCGGCCACGACGACTTCGCGAGGGCTCGTCATCCGCACCATGTAGCGTTCGAAGAGCCGCAGAGGTAGAGCGGAAGCTGATGCCAGCGCGTAAACACGGCCATATCGAAACCAACGGCGTGAAAATGCACTACGTCGAGCAGGGAGAGGGTCCACTCGTCGTCCTGCTGCACGGCTTTCCCGAGTGCTGGTACAGCTGGCGCCACCAGCTGGACGCTTTGGCGAACGCGGGATTTCGTGCGGTCGCCCCCGACCAACGTGGCTATGGTGGCACGGACAAACCCATCGAGATCGAAGCGTATGACCAGGTTTGTCTCGCCGGCGACGTCGCCGGGCTGATCGAAGCGCTCGGAGCGGAAAACGCGATGGTCGTTGGGCACGACTGGGGCGCTCCGGTGGCGTGGCACACGGCGCTGCTGCACCCCGAGCGAGCTCGCAGCGTCGTCGGCATGTGCATCCCGTACGGCGGCCGCCCGCGCACCTCTCCGCTCGCCAAGATGAAACAAATCTTCGGCGACATGTTTTTCTACATGCTCTACTTCCAAGAGCCAGGGATCGCCGAGGCCGAGCTCGAAGCGGATGTCAGACGAACCATCCGTCGAATCCAAATGACGTGGTCTGGCAACGCTCCGGAGGGGTTGTTCTCGACGCCGAAACCTCCCAGCGCCAAGTTTCTCGACGGCAGCAAGGATCTGCCGAATCCCCTACCCGCTTGGGTAACCGAAGCGGACATCGACTTCTACGTCGCGGAATTCGAGAAGAGTGGATTTCGCGGCCCTTTGAATTGGTACCGGAACTTCGATCGAACATTCGCGCGCACCGAGGCTCTGGCCGATGCCAAGGTCACGCAACCGGGACTTTTCATCGCTGGCGAGAAGGACCCCGCGTTGATCATGAGTCAAAAGCCGCTGTCGCGAATGCCCGACTACGTGCCAGAGCTCGAGGACACGGTGATCATCGACGCCGTCGGACACTGGGTGCAGCAAGAAGCCGCTTCAGAGGTCAGTCAGCGACTAGTCGAGTTCGCCCGGAAGACGTCACCGAAACCCTGAGCCGTCCCTTTTTCGAAACGCTTTACGCCGTGCGCGCGGGCCGCTCCACCTGAGCGAACCGCTCAGTCGAAGCCATTTGGGGAAGGCTCTCTGAAATTTGAGGGGGCCTTGAATACGAATTCGATCCGGTCGTCGAAACGGCGAACGCAGCCCTCGTTCGAAAGACCGTCTGCGCACGCGCGGCCATCGCCGCAGTCGAAAAAGCCGTAGAAGCATCCGGCGGGCGCGGTTTCTTTCGCACGTCCGCACTCGAACGCCTGCTTCGCGACGTGCACGCCGCGCCGTACCATCCGCTGCCCGAAAAGAACCAAGCCTTGTTCAGCGGACGCCTGGCCATGGGTCTCGATCCCATCACTGCAGCACCGCTCTGAGGGCCTCAGTCTCCTCCTCGGGCACGCTCCAAGAGCGACCGCACTTTCCGGGTGTGCGGCGTCGGCGGATGCACGGCCAGAAATCGCTCGGCGGCAGCCGCCGCCTCGGCACGTCGCCCGGCCGCAAGCAACGCTTCGATACGCAACACTCGCCCTTCCACGGCGAGGGCGCCGGTCGCGTACTTTGTTTGGTGCTCGTCGAGCTCTGCGAGCGCGCGCTCCGAGCTGCCCGACGCCAACCGGGCTCGCACTCGGTCGAGCGACCGTACCTGTTCCGACAGCGTCGGCCCAGCTGTCGCGCTTCCGGTCGGCGAGCCCCTCAGCGCACGGGTCTTCGGGGGCGCAGGTTCTTCCGGTGGCTCCGCGACCGGAGCGGCTCGAGGCGGGTCGAGCTCGGGGGCTGGCGCCTGTGAGCGTCCAGCTGGTTCTGAAGACGACAACGGTGACCGTTCCGGCGCAGGCTCCGCCACGAAGCCCGTCACCGCTCCGGCGGTGAGCGCTCCGCCGAACAGACCAACGGCCAACCACTTGAGCGCGAGCACCGTCGCGCTCGTTCCGGCCGCGGCAGCCTGGGCGCCCCCGAGGCCGACGGCGGTACCGACCCCCACCGCGGCCATGGTGCGATGTTTCGCCGCGGGCGATGGCGCGTCCAACTTGGCCGATTCGAGCAGGCTCCGCTCGAGCTCGCTGGCACCCCCTCCGAGAGCATCGTGGTGCCGAGTCATGGGGGTCCCTTCACGTATCTCTGCCGCTTCCGAGCAGCGCTTCGAAAAGCCTCTCGCGCGCGCCTGAGTCGCGACGCGACAGTGCCGCGTGGCAGCCCGAGCAGGTCAGCCGTCTCCACGGTCGTCAGTTCTTCGAGCTCGACGAGGACGAACACGGTTCTCAGATCGACGACCATCTCGTCGAGGATTTCGTCGAGCATATCCCGCGCTCGGCGCTGATCGAGCGCCCGCTCCGGACTTGGTGCGGGGTCTTCGATATCGGGCGGCTCGGCCTCGAGCACTTCGCGTCGGCGAGCAAAGGTCCTACGTGCCGTGTGCACGACGCGAATCGCGCTCGCACACAAAAAAGCCCGTTCCCGGCCGACCTCGATGTCGTCGAGCTTGCGAGCCGCGACGACGAACACTTGTTGAGTCGCGTCGTCGGCGTCCGCAGGAGCGAGACCGAGCCGACGAGCGTAGCGCCACACGAAGTCGAAGTGCTCGTCGACCATTTCTCGAAGGCGCAACGCCGCCACGCGGTCGGGGGCACTGCGGTCGGGGGCACTGCGGTCGGGGGTGTTCACGGTCGTTCCGGCATCCCGATTCCAGAGCCCGGGGCTGTTGGCCGCGAGGATCATCTGGGCCCCGCGCGCAACGCTACTCATCCTGATCGCTCATTGCCGGAATCCTGCCAATTGATCACGGAAACTGGGCCCCGGCACCGGCGCCGAAATACCCGGCCACCGGGGGGATCTCGTGCACGGTGGTCGTGGGGCCGACGAAAAAGAACTCGTCCCTGACGATCGGGATGAGGGCGCCCCCGTGGATTTCGACGAGAAACGTGCCGGCCACCCGCCACGCGATCCGACCCAGCACGTCTGCCGACAGCCACGGCCGACGCTGACTCTGCGCAGCTTCCACGCCGCGCTCGCCGGCTGCCTGGAGCGCCCCGGCACTCAGCCCAGCGCAAGGCCTGAGCGTAATGTCATCGCGAATCGATACCCGAGCCGGGCAGAGCTCGAGTCGTGCCGATGTCCACGCGAACTTCGCTTCCCGCAGATCCGGCGCGACGCCCCGAGTGTTGGCGGAACGAACCACGGACATGCGGAGCTCCGGAGCGAAAACGCCGCCCACCGAACGCGCCGGAAATGCGAAAGCTCCGAACACCCGAGCGGCAGCTGTGGGATCCGGGGCAACTCCACTCAGCACCTCGGCGCCGATCCCGATCGACCATGACAGACGCTCTTCCTCCTCTGCTGCGACTGCCAGGCGATCCGGAATGAGCACCGACTCGAACGGCTCGACGGGGGGAAGCCTCGGCGCGACGGGAGGCGGCGTCGGTGCTGCCGATGCTACCGAGGGCGTCGACGACGGGGCGGCAGGTGTCTTCGAGGGCTCGTCCTGTGAGCGCGGATCGAGCGCCAGCGCCGCGATGAGGGCGAGGGCGGAGACCACTTCCGAGCAGGTGGGCGCCGTGACTTCGCGAACGACAGGCGCACCCTGCATCGTGACTGAAAGTCGACCGACGCTTCGTCCGCCGCGTTCTTCGATGGCGACCTCGAACCGTCGCGCCGGCTCGTCAGCCCGCGCGGGTCGCAGCAAATCGGTCCGGGCCCCGAGCTCGCGAAGAAACTCCGCTACCGGCGGGCACCCCGCATGCCCAGAGTAGTCGAGCTTCACCGGCTCGACCGAGTCCTCCTGAGAAGCCGCCGGGGCCGCCAAGCCGAGCATCGCCAGGAGAGCGAGTACAGCCGACGACAGCCAGGCACGCGGCACCGTCATGTGCCATCCCATGCCGGCTCGCCGCGTCGACCCCGCTCGAACAGCGCTCGGACCTGCTCCGGGACGAGTGGTAAGTTCCAGATCACCAGGTCGTCGAGCAGCGCATCGAGGAATACGCCATCGGTGCCCCTGGATCGCCCAATCCACACTGGGATGTCGGGGCTTGGGACGAACAGCGGGCCGTCGAACTTGACGAGGCTCCTGGTGATGGGCTGACCATCCCGAAACAGGAGCACCTCGTCGCCGTCGTAAGTGACGGCGACGTGTATCCACACGTCGAGGAGCTCCGAGTCGACGTCAAGCACATCCGTCGCGTGCGGCGAAAAGGAATGCGTCCCATTGAGCGAAATCGCGGCGTTGAGGCGTCCCCGACTCACCCCCACTCCGAAGCTCCGTTGGTCGCCAACCCAATCCCACTTGTCGAAGAAGGCTGGGTCCCCGAAAAAATCGGGCGGGGAACGGAAGTTGACCCAGACGGCGATGGAGTGCTCTCCCACGATCTGCGGAAAAGAGTCGAGCTCGACGAAATCGTCGACGCCATCGAACGCTAGGGCGCCGTCGACTACACCCACCATGAGCGTCGGCGCGCTCATGCCCATCAGTGCCCCGGGATGGCTGCCCTCGAGATCCGCAAGCGTGCCTCCAGCGACCGTGCTGGCGTCGAAACTGTAGTAGGCGAGGGGTCGAGGAACGGCAACCGACACATCAGCGCCAACGTCGGGCGCCGGGCCAGCGTCCGCTCCCGCGGCGCCGTTCGATCCCGCAGCGCCGCTCGATCCCGCGGCGTCGCCCTGCCCGCCATCCGTGGCCGCTGAGCCCGAGTCGGCACCGGAGCTTCCTCCGGATGCGACGCCCTCGGCACCACCCAAGTTCACGCGCTCGCCGCATCCGGGTTGCACGAGCGCCGCGACGCACAGCGCTCGACCGAGCCATGTCCTCGCGAACCCGCCCATGCCTTTCAATGTGTCATGTCCCCCCCGGATGGAGATCCAAAAAAGCAGGATCAGATGGCGATTGACTGGCAATTGATCAGCGACAGGCTGCACGACCGCACCGATTCACGTGCGCCTGCGAGGTACTGTGCTGAACGACGCGATCCCACCGCGCCGCGTTCGGCTACTGTGGAAGATCCGACGCGCTCTCGCGAGCCGCCGAGTTCCATGGTTTGCCGTAGCCGTTGGCGTCTTGCTTTGTCTGCCTGCCATCGGGAGCGGATTTCAACCCGAGGACCGTGAGCACCAAGCCGCGATCGCCATCGGGGCAGCGCCGTTCGGAACACCCGGAAACCCGGCATGGGGCAACTATCTCGCCAAAGATGCTGGGCTGCTTCCGTGGATCGCTTCGCTCGACTGGCAGCTGACCTTTTCGCGTCCGCTCAGCGTCGTCACCCATTGGGTCGACTACAAGCTCTGGCCCGAGTCTTCAGCCTTGATGCACGCCCAGAGCCTCCTCTGGTACGCGCTTCTCATCTATCTCGGAGCGCTTCTATTTCGTCGCACCCTACCGTCCGCGGCTGTCGCTGGTCTGGCGACTCTGCTCTACGCCGTGGAGGACGCGCATGGCATCTCCGTCGGCTGGCTCGCCGGGCGCAACACATTGCTCGCCGCCACGTTCGGTGTGGGAGCCATCCTCTTGCACGACATTTGGCGGCGTGAAGGCTCCAAACTGGCGGGTTGGCTCTCCCCCTTCGTTCTTTGGATGGCGCTCGCGGCGGGCGAAAGCGGTGTGGGTGCGTTCGCGTACCTCGGCGCGCACGCATTATTTCTCGATTCGAATCGCCAAAGGTGGCGAGCGCTCTTGCCCGCAGCACTCGTCTTCATCGTGTGGGCGCTCGCCTATCACGACCTCGGGTTCGGCTCCCGGGGGTCGGGGGTCTACGTGAGCCCACTCGAAGATCCGTCGAGCTTCGGCGCCCTCGTTCTCAATCGAATGCCGGTCTTACTGCTCGGGGCAGTGGGCGTCCTGCCATCCACCGTGGGGGTTTTGGTGCTCGACGGCTCACCAGCCGTTTTTTTCGCGCTCGTGGCTGCGGCGCTGTTTGGAGCCACGGTTTGCCTCGCTCCGCTCTGCCGACGACATCGCGAGGCGAAGTTCTGGCTCGTCGGCGCAGGGCTCAGCGCCGTGCCGCTCTGCGCCACGCTACCGGGGGACCGACTCCTCTACTTTCCCGGTCTCGGTGTCGTCGCGCTCCTGGCGCTCGTCGTGCGTGCCGTGGTCACGCGTGATTCGCTCGTCGGGTGGACGCGACCGATCGCATGGACGGCCACCTGCGGGGCGCTTCTTCTGAACGTCGTCGTAGGTCCACTCATCATGCCGCTCCGCTCTCGCGGCCTTCGTGACCAAACGGATGCCCTCGCCGCGCTCGCCAAGAGTGCGCTTCGTGAGCACCAACCCGGTCAGCACCTCATCATCGTCAACGCGCCGAGCCTCCTCACGAGCGGCGCCATGCTGTCGGTGCACGCGGGCACCGGTCATCCGATCCCGAAGCACAACCGCCTACTTCACGGCGGACCCGGCGCAGTCCAGCTCACGCGACTCGACGACCGAACGTTGCTGGTGCGACCCGAACGTGGATTCATGCGCACGCCATTCAACAATCTCTATCGCCGCGAGGGGCTGAGCATCGGCACCGGCTTTCAGCTGACGCGTTTCCAGGCCGTCGTGACCGACGTCGACGACGACGACATGCCGACGGAGGTCAGATTCCGCTTCGGGTGGCCGCTAGAAAGTACGCACCTGTCCTGGATCGCCTGGTCCGGGCACGAATTCGCTCCGTTCACGCCCCCCGCCGTCGGCGAAAGCGTCATCATCCACCCGTATCGCGACTCAGTCCCACTGCCGAGACCGGTCGACGAACCAGCCCACCAAGCCGGGCTCGTTCTAGGTGCCGAAGAATGACCCTCCACCCGACCCTGGTCCCGTCGAGCGCGCAGCCGGCCTCTGGTTGGTGGCCGGCCTAGCGAGCGGCCCGCACGCGGGCGCAATCGAGAAGTGGTCGGGCCGCTGGGTTCGCGTAGGGCGACGCGCACGAGCCCAGCGCCAAGGCGAGGCTCTTGAAATGAATGCCAGCTTGACCGGGCTGAAACGAGTACGCGCCGTCGGGGGTCGAAGCGTCGAACACGTTGTAAATGCGGTCGTTCTTCGAATCGAGATACTCGGTGCGGGCGATGTCGATTTGACCGTGCACCCATCGCACCTCTCGGCTCGTCAACGGGACCCCCAACGAGGCGCTCAACAGCAGGAGGTCCGCAAAATCCCGATCCGTCAGAAACGCCGGCGGGTTCCCGCTCTCGAATCCGTCGATACCTTCTTCGATGCGCAGGGCAAGCCCGTCGAGCAGCGCGCGGGCGACGGTGTTCTGTCGGGATCGGAGTGCATGCACCACTGCCGCCTCGTGGAAGCTCCGGAAAATTTCTCCGTTTTGGTCATTGCTACCGACGATCGCGGCCTCGAGCGGGACTATCCCATTGCCGCAATCGAACATGCCGGGGTCCCCGCGGCCCATCAGCCTGAGGGCAAGCACGGCGTCGCATTCAGCGTTGCCCAACGTGACGAAGTTCGCCAGTAGGTCCGGCGGCTGCCAGACGTTGCCCGACTTGTCCAATGTCGCGATTTTCCAGCCCTCGTCTTCGACCTTGCGTGCCCACGTGGCGTAGAGATCTCTCATCTGCACCAAGTCCGCCTGGGCTTCTGACGAGCCAAACGTACCGTCACACGCATCGAGTAGCCCGATGGCGCGCGCCATGTGGCCGATGTCGTCCTTCGAACGTTTGTTCTTGATCCAAATGTCCCCCCAGTGCGGATTCAGCGGGACCCTGACGTACTCCGTGGCACCGTTGTCGTTCCCCGGATGATTGCGGTCGTAGTCGATGAAATAGCTCGGACCGTCGTCTGATTGAATCGATGCGGGGTAGTGCGCGCGCCCGAGCAGAGGCGCCGCCGCGTCGTTCGGCTGACGCTCCATCGACAGAATCCAGGAAGTGAAGCCGCGGAGCACCTTGTGAGTCACGCGCTCCGCTACTGGCAGCCCCCACACGAGATGCGCGAAGCACGCTCCTTCGAGAACGTGGGCCGTTCGAAGCCCATTGTTGTCGGCGCCGTTGTCCCCGTGCTCGTAGGTGACCTGCCCACCTTGCTTGACCACCGTGACCCCGCTCCACCAGGTGCCGAACCAGTATCGACCCTGCGGATCAGATTTCGGCCACCCGTGCGCTCGCTCGTCGACGAAATCGATCCAGCGTGTGCCGTCGAGAAGCTCGAGGTAGCGGTCAGTCGCGTCGCTGAGCTCGGTGGATGAAAGAGCGACCCCGACATCGGGCCGCTCGTAGCTGAACGGCAGCCCGCCGACTCCGCCGGTGGCACCTGCCCCCGCGGCGCCTGCCATGCCGGCCATTCCCGCAGAGCCACCGACCGAAGCGCCCGCTGCCCCGCCAACTCCGCCCACTCCACCTGCGCCGCCGGTATTCGCCGTCGCGCCAACGCCGCCGTCGGAGCCAGCCGTCCCGCCGCGCCCCGCGGCACCGGTCGAGCCGCCGCTATCTCCCCCGCCGCAGCCGAGCGCGCAGGTGCCCAGGAGCGCTGCAAACAGAATCTCGTATGAAACCCGCATGACAGCTCCGAACGCTACACCTGGCGAAAGGTCACGACAACCGCCCGGGGCGCGGTCGTCGTTGGCGGCGACTGCTCCTCAAGGATCCAAGTCGGCGCAAACCGGGGGTTCGGACTTTTCGAGCCACTCGAACGAGCTCACCCAATCTTCGAGCGCGTCTCCGTCCTTCAGCTTTTCCCAGATCTTGTCGACGACGATCGAACCGGTGGCGCCGCAAATCGGAATCACGATGCGCTGAGCCTCGATGTCGGTTCCGTCGACGCGCCAGCTTCTTTGGAACGCGCGGCCGAACGGCGTGTCGACTGGCCCGACGCTTGTAATGAGGTTGCTCCGGTTGCCCGTGATGTCCCGCAGTATGAGAGTGAAGTCGTTGTACAGCTCCACGGCGGAATCTTCGGTGACCAACCGATAGGAGTGAGCGATCGCTCCAAACACGGCTGGCTGGGTCTTCTTTTCGCCCTTTCGAGTCAAGCTGAGGCTACCGTCACGCACGCGCGCGCTCATCGAGGCTGGCACGGTGGCACGGAGACCCAGATAAGTATCCCGGTACTCGCCGTCGACGACCGTGGGTTTTTCCTTCTTCGGGGCGGGCTTGACCGGAACGAGCGTCACGCGCCCGAGGGGGGGCTTCGCTGGTGCGGGCGAAAGTGTCACGCCCGTCAGCGAGTCGAGATCCGCGTCGTCCACTCGATGAGCCAGTGCGACGTTCGAACCCAAACGCGCGACGCGCAGCGTCGAATAGCGGGCGCCGGCGCAGTCGCGAAGTTTTTCTACGGCGAGCTGAAATTGCTCGGCGTCTTTCTCGGAGTCCCACGCCGTGCTCCAGACGAGTCCCACCGCTTCACCCTTCGCGCCGGCCGCGTACGCGTCCCCACCCCACCCTTCGGCGCCGACGGCAGCCCCGTCCACGTCACCACACTGGGCGAGCCACCGACGCGTCAAGAACTCACCGAAGGTGCCGGTCGCCTTCGGCGTGTACCCAGCGGGGAGCTCCGGCACTGGCACCAGAATGGCGTCGTGGCCGGCAACGTACTTCTCTGGGTGAAGTAGCTGCTCAGTCGTCCTCGGCAGCGCCGAGTAGAGCCGATTGACCAACGCAAAGCCTCCGGTTCGATAGATCGCCCCGACGAACCTCAACCCGTGGTCATAGGGGAACGCGAGCCGTTCGAGCAAAAGGCCGACGGTGGCGTCGCTCGCGGGAGCGACTCCGGCCGCGTGGCTGTAGATCTCCACGTCCTCGCTCTTCTCGTGGCGCATGACCGAGGCGAGAACCCTGCGGAGCGACATCGTCGCTTCTTCGCTCCGGTAGGCGAGCATCAGCACCATGGCATCGCCCTCGACGACTCCAAGAGCAGCCAGGCGCGCGTCCTCGGTGAGCCCAGCGAGCTTCGGGAACGAAAAGTGCTGGTCCTGAAGGGCATGGGCGACCTCGTGGGCCAGCACCATCGGCGTGTGATACCGGTCTTCCTTCTCGAGCTCCGCATCCCGACGCACGACGATCTCTCGCGACTTGAGATCGTAGAAGCCCGCAACGTTGGTCCGCTTGGGGGGTTTCTCCGAGTCCGAATCCAGCGGCGGCAATCCAAAGGCCAGGAGCCACGCTTCCATCTGGGCGACCTTCGCTTTGGCGCTCCGGTCGTGCGCGGATTCGAACATGTCCGAGATGAACTCGTCAGTCTCCTTGAAGGAAACGGGAGTCGGCCGACGTTGCGGCAGACCGCGAAGCCTGGCGACGCGAGCGACGAACGGGTGCGTGTTCCACACGGCCTTCTGGCGAGGCTTCGGCTCGACCGGTTCTGGTGTCGCCGTGGGGGCCGCACACCCCCACGCGATCACGCTGAGCCCAATCACCAAGAAGGCTCGGCCACGACCGACAGCAAGCCAGCGGAGCGCCATCGCCGAGATACCAACCCAGCGACCGCGAAGGTGTCAATGCCAGGTGAGCCGTGCGGTCAGCGGCCGATGATCACTGCCGGCGCCGACCCCTTCGGAGAGCGAAATACACGTCAACTCTCGGGTGTGAAACACATGATCGATTCGAATCGGGGGCACCGGAGCCAACCCGTTGGGAAACGTCGTCGCGTCACCTCGCCCGACTTCCCGGTGGGAATCGACCAGTCCTGCCTGTAAGAGACCGGCATAGGCCAAGGAGTGTTGTGTCGCATTGAAGTCTCCGAGCAGGATCAGCGGGTCCTTCGCAGCCTGTGCTCGCTCTCGTAGCCACGCCGTCTGTGCGCGCCAGGCCGGCAGGTAAGCACTGACGCGGGGCGGGAGGGTATGTACGTTGACGATGTCGACTACGCGGCCGACGAACGTCACGCGGGCAGTGCTCATCGGCAACCCTTCGAGATCGATGATGCCCGCATCCACGAACGGGAACTTCGAATAGATGGCAGTGCCGAAAGAATCGTCACGCACGCGACTGACCTGATGGGGATAGGGGTCGAGCACTCCGCTCGCTCGCAGAGCACGGTGCCACCGCGTGGAGTATTCTTGTAGCAATACGACGTCGGCGTCCGAGGCGCGGATCTCCTCTGCCATGGCCTCGCCCTGCTCGTTGTTCGCCAACAAGTTCGCGCTGAACAGAGCCAACGACGGCCCCGTCGCTGGAGCAGCGGCGGCATGTCCGACGTAGTCCGGCGTGACCCAAACGAGATGAAGCACTACCGGAACGCCCGCCAGCAATCCCAACCACCAGTGTCGAGCAACGAGGGCGAAGACGAAAACGGCGTAGGCGGGCAGGTAGATGTAGAGCGTGAACGAGTTGAGCCAAACGAATAGGAGCGTGGCATCGTGTGTGAGGAGCCTCGCAGCAGCAATGCAAGTGAGAGCGACCGCACTCGCCCAACCCGCCAGGACGAGAAACCACCGCACGAGCTGCCAGAGCGTCCGTACGCCGAAATCGGGTGGAACCTCGCCCTCCTGCTCTGTGTTTTGGGGCCTCATCGAGAAGAATCGCCAGGCGGGGGTATCGCTCGTCTTCGGTGTCTTTCCGACGTGCCGCCCTCCGGCGCACGAGAACCGGCTCGACAACGCTCGAAGGCTACTGTTAGTTCCCCGTAGTGTCGTCGGAGGTCCCGAAGCCCGCGAGCGCCCAGCTGAAACAGCTCACCGTGCGCGCGGTGCTCACGGGAATGTTGCTCGGCAGCGTGCTTTCGCTCTGCAACATCTACAGCGGACTCAAGCTCGGATGGAGCTCCAATATGAGCGTCACGGCGGCGCTTCTGGCCTACGGATTCTGGCAAGTCGCCCGAGGACTGGGCGCCAGTCCGTTCGGACTGCTCGAGAACAACATGAACCAGACAGCCGCCTCGTCAGCGGCTTTTGCGTCGAGTGCCGGGCTCGTCGCTCCCATCCCCGCGCTGGCGATGATCACTGGGCAGACGTTGACGTGGCCGCTCTTGTCGCTCTGGGTATTCAGCGTCATGGCGGTCGGCGTCGTCGTCGCCGTCGGACTGCGTCGGCAAATGCTCGAAGTGGACGGTCTACCGTTTCCCATGGGCGTTGCCACCGCGGAAACGTTGAAAGAAATGTACTCCCGGGGCCGCGAAGCGATGGTGCGCGTCGGCGCGCTCTTGGCTGGGGGCGCCGCTGCTTCACTCGTGCTTTCGCTCGAAAAGCTGAAACTCATTTCGAAGGTCGCCATTCCCGGTGGCATCTCGCTGTCGAGCCCGGCACTGGCGGCAAAGGGCATCACGACTGCGACCTTCAAGAATCTCACCCTCGCGTTCAATCCGCCGCTTCTCATGGTCGGCGTCGGTGCGCTCATTGGCATGCGCGCCTCGCTCTCGATGTTGCTCGGCGCGATCGTGGCGTGGGGGATCGTGGGCCCGGAAATCCTCGACCGAGGCTGGGCGTCACCGGGAAAAAACAGTCCGGAAGCCAACTGGTTCGGTCCGATGATCCAATGGATGCTCTGGCCGGGGGTCGCGATGATGGTCAGCGCGTCGCTCACGTCTTTCTCGTTCTCTGGAAGGTCGGTGCTGCGCGCGTTCCGTGGAATGCGTGAGTCGGGGGATGCGGATCAGTACGGCGTGCCTCGCCGATGGTTCGTTCGCGGATTGCTGATCGCCCTGGTCTTCTCCGTGCTTTGTCAGGCGCTCTTCTGGGGGATCCCCTGGTACATCGGAGCGTTCGGCGTATTGCTCACTTTCGCCCTCGCAATCGTGGCCGCACGGGTGTCGGGAGAGACTGGGATCACTCCGGTCGGTGCGATGGGCAAGGTCACTCAACTCACGTTCGGTCTCGTGTCTCCGGGCAACGCCACGGCAAACTTGATGGCCGCCAACGTCACGGGCGGCGCGGCCAGCCAGTGTGCAGACATGCTGCACGATCTCAAGACGGGTGAGCTCCTGGGCTCGTGGCCTCGCCACCAGGCAACCGCCCAGGCGTTCGGAGCGCTGGCCGGCGCCCTCGCCGGCAGCGCGGCGTATCTTCTACTCGTCCCGAACCCTTCCGAAATGTTGTTGACGGACGAGTGGCCAGCACCGGCCGTGGCGCAATGGAAAGCCGTCGCCGAGGTGTTCAAAGAAGGTTTCGACAAGATGCCTCCCGGAAGCATCCAAGCCATTCTCGTCGCCGGGAGCGCCGGCATCGTGCTGGCGGTGCTCGAACGCAAGCTACCCGAAGGGGCGCGAGCCTTCGTGCCGAGCCCATCGGCGGTCGGCCTCGCACTGGTCATCCCGGCCTACTATTCGGTCAACATCGTCGTTGGCGCGGTAGCCGCACTCGTGGCCGCTCGCATTTCGAAGGGGTGGGCCGAACGGTTCGTCATCGTCATCGCGTCCGGCATCATTGCAGGAGAGAGCCTCACCGGCGTCGTGTTCGCGGTGAAGTCAGCCCTCGGCGGGTAGACGCCCGCCGGGTCTGACTCCTCGAGCATTTCAGTTTGCCGGAGTGATGACACCGATGACGGCGCCTAGCGGGTCCTTCAAGATCGCGAATCGACCGACGTTCGGAACGTCGGTGGCTTCGAGATGCACTTCGGCGCCGTGATTTTTCGCCCGCTTCACGGTGTCGTCGCAGCCATCCACCTGAACGTAGGGAAGCCACATCGTCGGGATCCCCTCTTGCATCGACTTCATGAGCCCGCCGCGCGGCTTGTCGCCGTTCTTGAGCACGTAGTACTTGCCGGTGGGCATCGGCATCTCTTCCGAAGAGTAGCCGAACGCCTTCTTGTAAAAAGCGAGGGACTTGCCAGCGTCGCTGGTCCAGAGCTCGTTCCAATGAAAGGACCCCGGGCCCGTCGCGGCGTTCGAATCCCCGTTCGCGGAGTGAAAAAGGCAGAAGCTACCACCCTCGGAGTCCTGCACCGGGGCGATGCGGCCGACACCAGGGACGTCGAACGCTTTGACCAACGACTTGCCGCCCGCCTGTTCCACTTTGGCGAGCGAAGCGTCGACGTCGTCGACGGACAGGTAGCTCATCCAGTGACTGGGCACGCCCTCCATCATCGGCTCCATGAATCCGCCTAGTGGAGTATCGCCCTTCTTCAGGAGGTCGTAGGTCTTGCCTCCGGCCATTTCCATTGGCTCGACTTTCCAACCGAACACCTCGGTGTAGAACGCTTTCGCCTTTTTCACGTCTTTCGTGATGCACTCGAACCAAACAAACCGGCCTTGATCGTGGGCCATATCTCGACACTCCTTCTTGGGTGAGGACCTTTCCCCACGCGTCCTGGTCTGCCCTTCAGTCGTTTGGGCAGCGCCCAGATCGACATCCGACGAAAAAAAATTCCGGGGGACGAAGAATCAAGAGTCTGACCCGCTGGCCAGCTCCTGAATTCGGCGCTGAAAATAGCGAGCTTCATGCGAGTTTCCCGCGAGGTTTTCTGCGTCGCGGTAGGCCTCGACGGCTTCGGGAACCCGGCCGAGTCGCCTGAGCATGTCGGCTCGGGCAGCGTACAGTGGTCGATAGGCACAGAGCGCGCCACGAGCGGCAAGCGAGTCCACGAGGGCAAGGCCCCGGGCGGGGCCATCCACCATCGAAACGGCCACGGCGTGATTGAGCTCGTAGACCGGAGACGGGTGGCGTTGCCCGAGCAGGTAGTAGAGCGCGGCGATTTGGCGCCAGTCGGTGTCCTCGTAGCGTGCCGCCCGGGCGTGAAGAGCAGAGATCGCCGCCTGAAAAGCATAAGGGCCGGCGCCGGCGCCGGGGCCGAGGGCTTCCTCCACGAGTCCCAGCCCTTCCTCGATTTTCTGCACGTTCCAGCGCGAACGGTCCTGGTGCTCGAGCAGGACGAGCTCACCATCGGATCCGACTCGCGCGGACCGCCGCGAATCGTGGAGAAGCATCAACGCCAAAAGTCCGCGTACCTCTTTGATGTTCGGCACGAGCTCGGCGAGTAGGCGACCGAGATACAATGCCTCGTTACAGAGATCCGCCCGCACGAGATCTCCCCCCGTGCTGGCC
The DNA here is from genome assembly GCA_029261965.1 of Polyangiaceae bacterium. GTDB lineage: Bacteria > Myxococcota_A > Polyangia > Polyangiales > Polyangiaceae > JAJDAH01. The sequence continues at coordinate 16,758 of JAJDAH010000383.1, read as the reverse complement.
GAGTAGCCCTCGTTGAACACGAGATAAACGACAGCCGTGACGGCAGCCGTGCGCTCCTCGAGTTGCTCCTCGGGTGGCACGACATACGGGATCTTCGCCGTACGGATCTTCCTTTTCGCACGCACGAGTCTCTGCGCCATCGTCGGCTCCGGCACGAGGAATGCCCGGGCCACTTGCTCCGTGTGGAGCCCACAGAGCACTCGCAGGGTGAGGGCGACCTGGGCTTCGACGGCGAGCGCTGGGTGACAACAGGTGTAGATGAGCCTCAATCGATCGTCGGGGATCTCGCGCTCTTCGTCCGGCGACGGCTCCTTTTCATCCGCGCCATAGGCCAGCTCGCGGACCTTCTCGCCGAGCCGTTCGCGACGCCGAAATCGATCGATGAGCTTGTGGTGCGCCGTGCTCCCAAGCCATGCCCGCGGGTTCGATGGCACGCCTTCGCTCGGCCATTGCCGAAGTGCCGCCGCGCAAGCATCCTGCAGCACTTCTTCGGCGAGGTCGAAATCCCCGAGTCGTCGAATCAGCCCGGCAACGAGGCGGCCCCGGTCTTCCCGAAATGCTTTCTCGAGCGCCCGATGGGCGGTTTCGTCGGCGCTGCCGGTTTTTTTTTCGTCGGCCTGTCGATCTGGGCTCATCCCGTTCGACTGGATGCTAGAGCCTTCCTCGCTCGAGCTCCCGTCTTTTCAACTCATTGCTCAGGAGACGCCATGCAGTACCTCTTGCTCATTTACGCCAACGAGTCCGAGAGCCCGGAGCCGGGACCCGACATGATGAAGGCCTACTTTGCGTTCAACGAGGACATTGTCGCCGCAGGCAACTACAAAGCCGGTGAGGCTCTGCAGCCAGTCTCGACGGCGACCACCGTGCGCGTCCGCGACGGCAAGACCATGACCACCGATGGTCCCTTCGCCGAAACCAAGGAGCAGCTCGGAGGATTTTACCTGGTCGATGCCAAGGATCTGGACGAGGCCATCGCAATCGCAGCCAAGATCCCTGGCGCCAAACATGGATCGATCGAAGTCCGGCCGTTGCTCGAGCTCCCCAAACAATAGTTCGCACGAGAGAGCATTCGAAGCCTTCGAGCAATCGGGGTACCCTGGCGGACATGATCCGGCAGGTGTGCCTCGGCGTCATTGTACTTGGCATGGCACTGCTCGCCTGCAAAGGCTCCCGCGACGGCTCGGCCCAGGCTGGGGGCTCGGAGGGTGAGCACTATTGGTCGAGCGGCTGCATCCCGCGGGAAGAAACCAACGTGCTGACCCTCGGCGGCGACGTGACCGCCCGGCTCGACTTGTCCAACGGGTCGCGAATCGACGGCACGCAGGGCTACCGCAAGGCGCTCGCGTGTCTTCCCGACGGCACGACTACGGACATCGGTCCTCACTCCAGCGTCGTCGACGTGACACCCAAGGGGCAGGTAGTGAGCTTCTTGGCCATCGACGACTCGGTGAGGTGGGACCAGTTGCAGCTGTCCCGGGGGGCAGCTCCCAAGTCGATCGATCTGGCGATCGACAAGTTTCGGGGCATCGACGCACGAAACGCACAAATGCTCGTCACCGTCCCCGTCCGCGCGACCGACGATGGCAAGATCCTGATCGCGGCGGGGGCCCAGCCAAACTTCGTCAATCAGGGCGTTGGTGATCCACGGTCACTCGCGTTTTACGAGCTCGATCCGAGCACCGAAACCACCACGCCTTGGGCGCCAATGCGTGCTCCAGACCGGTTCATTCAACCCTCGTCGATCGTCGCGGCGGGAGCGACGCGCGACGGTCGGATCATCGCCACCGTGCACCGAACACAGGCGCAGAAGGATGTGACGCCGATGCTGGTCGTCGGCCACCAGAAGGGAACCGGCGCGGAGACGTTCCGACACGAAATCGTTGGCGCAAGGGAGCCGACCGAGGTGGCGATGAGCGACTCCGGGAAGCTCTGCGCGGTGGGCCTCACCCTGCCTGGTGGCCGTCGGAGCCGCCTCGACGTCATCGCCGTGAGCACGGGCGCGAGAGCGTGGTCGACCTCGTTCGATCCTGGCACGATCATTTTTGCGCGCTTCTTGAAGGACGAGTCGCTCGTCATCGCCACGAGCAAGCGCACCGCGGCCCGCTTCGAAGGCACGACCGGCCAGCAGCGATGGCGTTTCGCTGCGCAGTAGTACGCAGACGAAACGCACCTGTTCGGCTGAAGTGGCCGCAGCGCCGCCCCGAGCGGGCTCGACGCGCCATGTCATCGAACCTCGCGCGGTGTGCGAAACTCGTACACTTCCGGATCGCGAGATTCCTGGCAGAATTGGCTCTGCGGACATCACTCGTCCGTTCGGCTCGGAGACCTGTCATGAAAAGAGCCCTGATCGCCGCAGCTAGTTTCGCGATGCTTTCCTGCACCGGTGGCGATGCTGGCAGCCGGCTCGGCTTCGGCGAGTTCGGTGAGGGTCCGGGCGGCAACGCCGCCGGCGGGACGGCGTTGCCCTGCGACGTGGAGGCGGTGCTCGCCACCCACTGCCTCGGGTGCCATGCCGCCGCCGCTGACGCGCGTCAGTTCGGCGCGCCAATGGGACTCGCCACGTGGGAGCAAACGCAGGCTGCGGCAGCAGGCGGACGACCCATCTTCGAGGAGATGCTCGTTCGCGTGCACGATCAGTCGGCGCCGATGCCGCCGCCAAACTTCCCGCGGCCTACCGAGCAAGATCTCAAGGTGCTCAACGACTGGGCGGCTAGTGGCGCCCCACCTTCCGACGGCACCTGCGGAACGGCGCCGCCAGTAGGCCAACCCGGCCCGGGCGAGCCGGGACCCGGCGGACAGCCGCCGCCACCCGGCGGCGGCCCGCCTGCCCCGCCACCAGTCAACCCACCTCCCGCGAACGACGAGTGTGTCCCCTACCGCTTCACTGCGCGGCAGACCGCGGCGAACGACAAGTTTCACGTCCCGCCGCGGCCAGAGGTCTATCAGTGCTTCATCTTCACCGTGCCATGGCAAGAGCCGAACCAAGCGTTCTCTTTCCGGCCGGTGCTCGACAACACCAAAGTGCTCCACCACTGGCTGCTCTACTCCCTCGACACTCCGGAAGCAGACGGGGCGAACTACGAATGCCTCGGTGCCCATCCGAACGCCGAGCTCGTGGCCGGCTGGGCCCCGGGCGCGCCCGACTACAACCTGCCCGGAAACGTCGGCCTCGCTCTTCCCCCACCGGGCTCGTCGATGTTGCTCGAGATCCACTACTTCAATCCGCCACTCGCGCCGACGGAGATGGACCAGAGTGGCGTAGAAATTTGCGCGTCGGGAACCTTCCGCCAGGAGACCGCCACGGTGTCGTGGCTGGGTAACGAACTCATCGTCCTCCCTCCACGCGCGGAAACCCCGGTGCAAGGCACCTGCACGCCGGCAGCGCAGACTCCCATCACCATTCTGCGTTCGTGGCCGCACATGCACACCCATGGCTTCCACTTCAACTCGACGATCCATCGCGCCGGCGGAGGGGTCGAGCCGATGCTCGACGTGCCTTTCGACTTCAACAACCAAGCGGCCTACGACACGCCAGCCGTCATCAACCCTGGCGATCGAATCAACTCCACGTGCTTCTTCCGCAACACGACCGACCAACTCGTGACGTTCGGCGAAAGTACGCTTCAGGAGATGTGCTACAACTTCGTGTGGGCGTACCCCGCGAAGGCGCTGACGTCGCTCGGGATCACGAACCGCAACCAGTGCATGCTCTGAGCAGCACGCTTTCGGCCACTCGCGGGGCCGGCCGCGGCGATTGAGCGCACCTCCGGACATCTACCCAGTCCGACACGAAATCGGCCGAGTCGGCCGAAATCCCGTACAACTAGTCACGATGAGCGATGGTCGCGAGCTCGACATTCGCATGCATGCTGCCGACCGGGCGGCACGTTCGCGGCTGAGCGTGCTCGCCTCCGTGATGGCGGTGGGCTGGCTCGGCTTCGCTTTGCAGTACGCCATGCAGGGGCGCTGGAAAACCGTCGCCATCGACCTTGCCGTAGCGGCGACCGGTCTGGGCATTCGAGCGTGGGCTCTCGCGGACGACGAGAGCCGGCGAATCCCTCTTGGCGCCCATCTCAATCTCGCGGCGTCGGCGGTCGGCCTGACCGCAGCGGCAATCCTGAGCGGGCAAACGGCTTCGATGGCGGTGTGGTGGCTCGCCTGCGCGCCACTCGTCGCCGCCTACCAGCTCGGCTCTCGGGCCGCCGTGGTGTGGGCGCTCATTGCTTCCGTACTCGTCGCCTGCGTGCACGCGAGCGAAGCGGTCGCGAGGGTCGAACCGGAATTCGTTCCGGTGGGCGGCGAGCTCCTCCTCGGTCGCGTTGCGCTCGTCGCCGTGGTCCTTGCCTTCGCGATCGCCGCGCGACGCATCATGGACGCGCACGTGGCCCGTGTCGAAGCCCACGAAATGCAAGTAGAAAAGTACGCTGAGGTACTGAAAGCCAAGACCCTCGAGCTCGAGCAAGCGCGAGACGCGGCACTCGCTGCAGCTCGAGCCAAATCCGAATTTCTCGCCAACATGAGCCACGAAATTCGGACCCCGCTCAACGGAGTGCTGGGCTTGCTGCCGCTGATGGACGACCCGGACGTGGACCGGGCGGAAATCATCCACACCATGCGCAGCAGCGGCAGCGCACTTCTCACGATCGTCGACGATATTCTCGAGCTGTCCAAAATGGAGGCCGGGCAGGTCCACGTGAAAAGCGTGCATTTCGATGTGCGTGATTGCGTCGCGGATGTCACGCGATTGCTCAAACCCGCTGCAGTGAACAAGGGCTTGGACCTCCACGTGGACCTCGACGAGAACCTCCCGCGCTCGGTGGAAGCCGATGCCATTCGCCTCAAGCAAGTGCTCGTCAACCTCGTGGGAAATGCCATCAAGTTCACGAGTGCTGGGCGCGTCACAGTGAGCGCCACTTCTCAACGAGACCGACTCCAGTTCGACATCAGCGACACCGGAATCGGCATCCCCGCCGAGGCTCGCAAGAAGCTTTTCCAGCCTTTCACTCAGCTCGACGCGTCGGCGACGCGCCGGCACGGCGGAACGGGGCTCGGTCTCTCCATCAGCCGACGCTTGGTCGCGTTGATGGGTGGCACCATGAGCGTGACGAGCAAAGTCGGTCGCGGCTCGACGTTTCACTTCGCCATCCCCATCGTGGAACGCGAGGAAGAGGCACCGAGAGACGAACCTCTTTCGGCCACTCGAATCAAGCCCTCGAGCACTCCGCTTTGTGTGCTCGTCGCCGACGACGATCCGCTGAACCTACGTGTGGCCACACGGCTCTTGTCGAAGCTCGGCCATTCGCCGGATGTCGCGAGCAACGGGCAGCAAGTTCTCGCAGCGATCGACAAGAAAGCCTACGACATCATTTTCATGGATCTGCACATGCCCGACATAGACGGGGCCGAGACGACGCGCCGAATCCGCGGGCGCGAAGTCGAGAGCGGGCAACCCTTCGTCGTCGCGCTGACCGCCAGCGTGCTCGACGAGCAGCGCGACCTTTGCCGCGCCGCAGGAATGAACGATTTCGTCACGAAACCCGTCCAGCTCGAGACGCTGGCGGCGGTGCTCGATGACGCGCAGAAGCGAAAGCGCGAGGCGCGCTCCGCCTGAGCGTCGGCACCTTCGAGACTATTCGCAACTGGTCGCGCACTGGGCAACGCCCTGGCACTCGTCGACGATCAGGGCCAGCGCGGTACTCGTGCCCGACAGTCCCCCGTTCCGCTCGATCACGTCCCCGCAGGAGTTGAGACACTCCACGGAACGACAGCCAGTTTCCAGCGCGCAGCCGAGGATTTCGGCGCAGCCCCGATCCTGATTGCAACGCAGAAAGTCCTCCGCGCACGAGGTGCACACGCAACCGTGCACCGGCTCGCAGAACCCACCGAGCTCGGCCGCCCGGGCGCGGCACTCGTCGGGATCGTCGCTCACCTCGCCGAGGCCGGGTAGGCTCGTCAGCTCGATCTTTTCCGCACCTTCGATCGAGTTGATGGCGGGAACGAGCAGCTCGGGATCGATCCAAATGTCCGCAGCCATCGTGCCGTAGGTCCCTTCGCTCCGTCCCTGCATTTCAGCGAACACTCCGTTTGGAGCGACCCTCTCTTCGTTCGGGGGCTCGCGATAGATCGACTGACGCACGACGATGAGGTCGAGACTGGGAATGACGTGGATGCGCTGGTCATCGTAGCCACGAGCGAAGAACAGATCCGCCGGCAGCTTACCGCTGGGGTCGAGGGCGTAAGACGTCCACCACTGATAAGCGTATCCCGGGAACTCACTCGCGGTGTCGGTGGTGGAGTCCTTCACCCACTGCTTCGATACGACTTGCTCGCCGTCCCATTCGCCATTGCGCATGAACAGCAGACCGAGCTTCGCGAATTCCCGCGTCGGCGCATCCACGCAGCACCAGGTCTCGGTATGGCCAGCTCCATCGACCCACCACTTGGCCTCGTCCATCCCCAACGGCCCGAACAACTTGTCCTTGGCGTAGGTCGAGGCGTTGACACCGGTGACCGCTTCGATGACGCCGGAGAGCAGCATCGTGTCACCGCTCGAGTAGTACCAGCGCGTGCCGGGCTTCGTCCGCAGCTCTACGACGTTGGTGATGTAGTCCAGCGCGTCCGCGGCGGCTCCGAGCTGGATGACGTGACTGACCGCCGGGTTCGCGTAGTCCTCGTTGAAGTCGAGGCCGGACTGGGCTTGCAGTGCGTCCTTGAGCTTCATGTCCGCCTTGGCAGTTCCGATCCACTGCGGATAGAAGTCCGTCATGGGTTGCTCGACGCTCTCGATCAGTCCCTCGGTGAGCGCGACGCCGACGAGCGCGCTCGCGTAGCTCTTGCCCGCCGACCAACTCGTCGCCATGCTGGTGCGGTCCGCGCCCTCGGCGTACCACTCGGCCACAATCGCGCCGCCGCGGATCACGATGACCGACTGGGTGTTCTTTTCGGGCTGAAACGCGTACTCGCGCACACCGTCGAGAACCTCGGCGTCCATGCCCATCTCTTCCGGGGTCTTGACCACCCACTGGTCGGTCGGCCACTCGACCAACTGCCCGGTCGCCAACGGCAGTGTCGGCTCCTCGGGGTCCGGGTGGCCGTCGGCGCTCCCGCACCCACAGAGCAGCAACGAAACGGCAATGGAACCCGACGTGACGGGCGAACGAGAGAAAAAAGCGGCCATGGAAACCTCCGGAAAGTGCGACGAGTGTGCGGCCAGTCATCTGAACGCTTATGTTCAGATACAGTCTCGCGCGGAGCTGAGCAAGCCATTTTTTAGTCCTGTCCAGCAACTTGTCTACTATTATCAATTAGACGATGTCGTCTCCAAGCACTCAAACACGGGGGAACTCCGGGCCTTCGGGGACAAGAAAGGCCGCCGGTAAGGGGCCGGGACCCGGCAGCTACGACCGAAAAAAAACTGGGGGCGAGCGCGCGAAAGAGCGCCGCCTCAAGCTCCTTCGCGCAGCGATCGACGTGATCGGCGAGCACGGATTCGCGCGTGCTTCCGTCCAGCAGATTGTCGACCGCGCGGGCGTGAGTCGCCAGGCGTTCTACCAAGAGTTTCGAGACCTGCCGGACGCACTGGTCCAAGTCTACGACTTCGGGACTCGCTCGCTGTTCCGAGCGATCGAACGCGAGGTCAGAAGCACGACGGACCCGCGCGAGAAGGTCGAGCGCGCAATTCGCACCTACTTGCTTGCGCTTTCAGCGGAGCCTAACGCGACGCTCGTCGTCACGCGAGAGGTTCTCGCACTCGGCGCGGAAGGCGTGAGCCGACGTGAAGCAGTGTTCTCGCGCTACGCTTCGCTCATCATGGAAGGCGTCGCGGAAGCCTACGCCGCAGGACTCGTGCGACGCGCGCCGGACGAGACGACGGCGTATTGCCTCGTCGGTGGGATCGATGCCATCAGCGCGCGTTACATGGACCACGGCGAACACGAACGCCTGCCCGAGCTCACCTCGAGAATCGTCGCCATGGTGCTCGACGCCTTCGGTCATCGTGCGGACGATTGACCCTCACAGAAAAACGACGACGTAGGCGACCGCCAACACGAGCTGCACCGCCGCGTACGGAATCGCGAGCTTGACGAATCGAGCGAAACCCAGAGGCAGATCGTGCTTGTGCATGATCGTCACCGCAACGACCGTGGAAGCCGAACCTATGGGTGTGATGTTTCCGCCGAGATTCGCCCCGAACACGACGGCCCACCACATGCCGGTGTCCGGCGGTGTCGGCATGGAGCCGAGAATCTTCGCGAGAACGGCGGCCAGCGGGATGTTGTCGGTCACCGCACTCGCTACCGCCGACGAGACGAGCAGCGCCCCTGAACCGAGCTTCGGGCCGAGCGAGATGATGCCGCCGAGCGCACCGCCGATGGCATGCAGCACCCTCGCGTGCTCCATGACGTTGATCACGACGAACAGCGACGCGAAGAACAGCAGCAGATCCCAGTCGATAGCCTTGTAGAGCTTGTCGACGGAACTTTTATAGCGGAGCACGGAGATTCCAGCGAACGCCAGGGCCACATAGCCCATGCCGAGCTCTTGGATGTATGGAATGAGCGACGTGGTGGCGAGCACGCCGATGAAGGCGACGAACAGCGCGGTCGAAAACCAGAAAAAACCTTGGCTCTTGACGCCATCGTTCTCGTCGAAGCCGGCGACGAGCTTCGCGGCCGTCGCCTTTTCTTCGTCTCCCGAGAGCCGCTTGACCCCGAACAGCTTCGCACCGAGCAAGATGGTCACGAGCATCGCGACCAGTACGTAGGGGCTGGCGACCAGAAAAAATTGCACGAACCCGATCTTCGCCGCGTTGCCGATGATGATGTTCGGCACCGAGCTGATGAGCGTCAGCAGGCCGCCGATGTTCGTCAGCAGCCCCTCCACGAGCAGAAAGCCGAGCAGCAAATCCCGCTTGCCCAGCTTGTCCAGGCTGACGACGGTCAGCGAGCCGACGATGAGCATCGCCGTGACGTTGTTCAAGACGGCGCTGAAAACGACCGTCATCGCGCCGTAGGAAAAGAGCAATATCCAAGGATCGCCACGCGAGGCTTTTGTCAGCTTGATCGCGATCCAGGAGAAGAGTCCGGACTTGCTGGTCACGTCCACGAACAAACTCGCGCCGAAAATGATGGCAATGACGCCCCAATCGACCGCCGGGATGTAGACGGGAAGCGCTAGCTTTTCCCCAAAAACATTGACGACCGGCCCAAACGGCATGATCCCGCACGCCGTGCCGACGACGAGGGTCACGATCGCCGCGATCCCGGTGATGACCGACTTCTTGGCGTGAATTTTTTCTTCGAACGCGAGAGCGAGCACCATGCACACCAACAGCGCGGCGAACAGATACGTCACCGACGCGGGCGGCGGGTGATGTGCATGGCCAGCATCAGCGGCAACGGTAGCGAGCATGGTCATCGTCAAAGCAGAAGAAGAGGCACGTCGCGCAACTCGATGGCTAGAGGATAGGCGAGACCGTGCATGGCGAGTTGCTCGTCGTCCTTGGTGTTCATCACGAGCACGTCGACCTCGTGGTCGGTCGTTAGTCTCTTCACGTCGGTCACGCGGTGCCCCATTTCTACGATGCTCTCGACTCTCAGCTCCGATGCTCGGGAATTCAACTCCTCGCGAATCGATCGGATGTAGTCGGCGGGTTCTTTGAGCAACTGCTTGGGAATGTCCTCGCGCGCGGTATCCGTGTCGAGCGAAGGCAAGCGCGAAATGACTTCGATGTAGCGGTCGAAAACCGCATCGTCTTCGAGATGCACCAAGAGCAACTGGCCGTCGGGCTCCGTGAAACGCACTCCCCAGTCGACGAGGCGATTCGAGCCGGTCAGATGATCCGTTATCACCAGCACGTCCTTCATGTGCTCGCAGCTCGGCGCCAAACGACCTTCTCCGGTGAGCTGAGGCAACAGGAGCAGCGGCGTCGTCGTGGCTTGAGTCAAGACGTCGACATGGGCGCCCAAGCTGAACGGGAACCCGCGGGCAGGACCGTGGAGGTTTCGATACGTGAAGATGACGTCGGGGCGGCACCGCTCGACGAGCTCGAGCAACTCGCCCGCGTCACCGAAGTCCCCCGCGCCGACATCCACCCATTCGACGCCTTCGCCCAAAACCTTCGCCGTGAAGTCGCGCACGTCCTTGAGAAACAGACGGCGCGGCTCGCCCTCGGTATCCGTGACCACCAGCACCTTGCTGATGTCTATCGGGGAGTGCTCATAGCGCTCCTTCGAGGCGGCTTTGAATACGCTTTCGAACTCGTCCAGCCCCGACATGGCGCCATGGTCGACAACAATGCGCGCGTGGGCAAGGCCGATGTGAAACGTGCCACGGCTTTCGGCAGATCCGCTTGCGCGATCCTAGTGTCTATCCTAAACAAAGAAGATGCGGCTACACGACTTGAGTCGATGCGCCGAATCCGGCCGAAGCGAAAAAGCTCGGTCGTCGGGTCCGTGGTTTTGACAATCGGAGATGGTCGGACCCGCGTTTCGACCTCGTCGTCGAGGGCGATGTTGCCAAGTTCGCTCAGAATGAGCCGCTGAAGGAATTCTTGATCGGCACCAGCCGTCTACGACTCGACGGAAGGCAGAACATCGCGTGGGTGCACTTCGAGAAGTGTCTTTCCGCTCGCGTGGGCGTCGCGCCAGCGGGCGACTACGGAAGGATTCGTGTGCTGGTTCGGGTGATATCCTGGACGGAAGTACGGCAGTAGACGCGGAATGATCTCCCGCGCGTCCTCCCAAGCTCCGCGTCGCATCCGCCGCTCTAGCTCGGGATCTCCCGTCCGCCCGTCTTGCTCGATCATGTACGCGACGGGGCCTCGCATGTCATCGGCGGTTTTTTTCAGCGCGGCCAAGAGCCCGCGACACCGAAGAGCGTACCCGCCATGAACGGCCTGGAACATCTCGAACGCCACGGACTTGTGTTCTACCTCCTCCACCGCATGCCAAACCCACATTGCAACGAGGCTAGGCGGAGCTTTGTCGAGCACGTGCAACAAGTCCTTCTCGAATAGCCGCTCGGCCGAAGCCAGTGTCAACGCCTCGAAACCAGCGGTATAGGCCAGTCGGTACGCGAGGCTGTGCTCTTGTCGGCTTCGGACGAGGCTCCGCTGGATCTGCTTTTCGTACTTCTCGAGACCCGGATAGCCACTTTGTTTCAAGGTCCGGTTGAAATGGGTGTGTTGCCGTGAATGGTTCGCCTCCTGGCCACAAAACGCAATGGCGCGTTCCGCGAGCTCTTCGTCGGCGACCCGTTCGGCTGCCTCTTTGATCGTGGCAATGAAGTACGGCTCCAAGAACGCGACCTCGAGCGACAGCGCATGGGTCTTGTAGCAGCGCTCTGGAATCGACTCGTCCCAGACGCACGGAACGTGCCCTCCGAACTCGAACGGCATCTCCCTGACGGGGATCTCGACAGGACCGTCCACCAGCCGAGCCCTCATAGCTGCCGAAGAGTAGCGGCGGACGTGCCAGAGACGCAAATCGCGGAAACGCCGGGCCAGCCCCGGACCAGGGGCTCCAAACTGCGCAAGCCCTGCGCGATCCCCCATGGGACTCACCCCGGCGACGCAGCGCTTGCGTCCGGCGAACCCAGCTGCGCGACGCGCCTCGCGTCACCCACCCGTTCTTGCACGTGTCGACTTTTGGCACGCCGAATGCTTCGCTCTTGCCCGTGTCAACCCGGCTCCGACCGCACGCTTCGTTGGCGCGGCGGATTGTCGTCGTCATGCTGCTCGCGGCGATGTTGGCGCTGGGGGCGCCGAAGGTCACCCGTCAGCATCTCTTCGACATTCAGCGCAGCAAGAACGCGAACGTCGTTCGGTACGATCTGAGCCTCGACCGCGCAGGCCGATACCGGCTTCGCGGCCCGTTGGACGTGTATTGGGTCCTGCTCGAGGAAGACGGTCGGCGCGAGGAGCTGCGCCCTCTCGAACGCCGCCTCGCCTACGGCTACAAGATCCTACCGGGCGCGACGCGCGACTCGCTGCCCGTACAGCTCGTCGCGGTGAAGAGCCGTCGGATCACGATTCGAAATCGTGGGGAAGGTTTCCATCCCGAGGTCGCAGTCGCCGGGGAGCCGTCGGTTCTGACGCTCGTGCGAGTCGCAACCAAGGAGAGGGGGCCCATTCCGAAGGTGTTGCACGTCGACTTGCACGGAAAGTCGATCGAAACCGGTCGACCGACTTTCGAGCGGCTGATTCCGGATGGCTAACCACCTCGAGTTTCTCCATCCCCGGTCGCTGAAGTACCTGGCGGAATACATCGACGAACTCGTCGAGAAGCGCCTGTGGCTGAAGGTGCTCCTCGGCATGGTGCTCGGCGCGGCCGTGGGCGTCGCTCTGGGCCCTTCCGCCGGATGGGTTCGGCCATCCACCGCATCCGAGCTCGGTGAATGGCTCGCGCTCCCCGGGCAGATCTTTCTCGGAATCATTCAGATGATCGTCGTCCCGTTGGTATTTGCCTCGATCATCCGTGGGCTCGCTGCTGGAGAGGACATCGCCCAGGTGAAAAAGCTGGGCGTGGCAGCCGTCGCATTCTTCCTAGTGACGACCGTCGGTGCCATCGGCATCGGCATCGGCCTGGCGCTCTTGGTCAAACCCGGCCGCTTCGTCGATCCGTCGATGACGAGGAGCGTTCTCGATTCGGCGGCGGCAGTCGCTCCGAGCGCGGAGCAATCCGGGTCAACCCGTTCACTGCCCGACAGCATCGTGGGCATTCTGCCGAAAAATCCTCTGGGCTCGATGGTGGAAGCCGAAATGCTTCAGGTCGTCATCTTCGCAGTCATCGTGGGCGTGGCGCTCGTGTCTCTTCCGGCCAAGGACTCGAGGCCGATGCTGGCGCTACTCGGGTCGCTCCAACAGATCTGCATGACGGTCGTGAAGTGGGCGATGCGGCTCGCTCCGATTGCCGTGTTCGGCCTGATGGCCAGGCTCACTTCCAAGATTGGTCTGGAGGCTCTGCTCGGACTATCGGTCTACGTGCTGACCGTGCTCGCGGGTCTCGGCCTGCTGTTTGTCTTCTATGTCATCGTCGTGGTCGCCGTCACCCGGCAAAGCCCGCTGTGGTTCTTGAGCGCCGTACGCGAGGTCCAGCTGCTGGCTTTTTCCACGTCGAGCTCGGCAGCCGTGATGCCGCTGTCGATCAAGACGGCCGAGGAGCGGCTTGGAGTCCGTCCTTCGGTATCCCAGTTCGTCATCCCCCTCGGCGCGACGATCAACATGAATGGAACCGCGCTCTATCAGGGCGTGGCCACGATGTTCCTGGCACAAGTTTTCGGCATCGAGCTCAGCACCGGTCAGCTGGCGCTCGTGGTGATAACTGCGGTCGCCGCGTCGATCGGCTCGCCGGCGACACCTGGCGTCGGCATCGTCATATTGGCCATGGTCTTGGACGCCGCCGGTGTACCGGCAGCCGGGATCGCACTCCTGATCGGCGTGGATCGCATTCTCGACATGAGCCGGACCGCCGTGAACGTGACTGGAGATCTCGTGGCCACCGTGCTGCTCGACAGAACGGTCGGCGGACTCCAGACCGCGGATCAACAACTCGCCATCGAGAGAAGCCATGAAGCGCAGCGAGCGGTGTCCGGCAGCGACGTCATCGTCGGCCCCGGCGCCTCTACAACAGACCCTTCTTCCTAGCCTTCGAGAGCGCCTCACGTTTGCTCTTCGCGTGGAGGCGTATGCCGGGTAATCCGAGATCGCAGAGCACGACGACTGTGCTGCACGAGGCCAGCTTCGCGAGGGCTTCCTCCGCCGACTCCACCAGACCGTAGGGGTCAGCGGACATGAGACTAGCCACGCTCGGCGTTTCGTTGCTCGCCCACTCGAGCAAGCAACGGCTCGAGGATCTTGCTGAGCATCTTAGGCGCGGTTCTGGCCGCATCCACGGGAATGCACTTCGAGCCCACCGCGTCGGCCAAGTCATCGAATCGAGCAGGGTCGAATTGGTAGAGCGCATCGTCCACGACCAGTGCCATCGGTCGCCGTTCGGCAATCAGTGAGCTGAGCTCGTCCAGGCCCACCGCATCTAGCCGGGCTAGCGCCGCGGACTCGGCCGCCTCCGCACAGGCCCGTTGATGCTCCTCCCCGAGGCCCACGGCGAACACGCACCGCTCGTGCTTCGACTTGGCCGTGGGTCGATTCGAGATTCGCATGCCCTTCGGCAATTCCCCCACGTTCCGTGGAGGAGCGCCAGCGGGGTTGTCCCCACCCGATGCAGTGGACGGCGTCCCGCGGCAAACGCCGCGCGTTTCAGCGCCCGAGATGCCCGCCCGAACAGGCGGGAGCTCGCCGCGGTGGCTTGCGACCGCGCATCCACCGCGGTACGAAGGCGGTCGATGAATCCGCAGATGCCAGGCCAGCCGCCGCCCGGCGCTGATCAAGCGCCGCTGTCTTCGGGGGGCTACGAGTTCCAAGCGGAAGAAGACGTGAGCATCGAGAGGGCCGGGGCGAGCGCCACCGTCTGGGCGATGTGCGCCGTGGTGGGCGCGGTACTGCTCGGCACCCTGGCGTTCGTCCAGTTCTACCTGGACAACGTACGCGGCGCGATCTTGGTCCTCCCGCTCTTTCTCGTCTGCGCGGTCGCCGGCTGGCTATACCTCGGTGCCGGACGGGCGCTCAAAGAGGTCGTCGAAACTCAAGGCAACGACGTGGAGCACTTGATGCGTGCCCTCGACCGCATGGCGAAGGCTTTCCGCTACGAGGTGATCGCCACAGTCGTGGCGGTCGTCGTCTTCGCCGTGTTGGCGATCGTGAGCCGAGGCTAGTCGGGAGCGGTGATGGAAGCCCGGGACGCCTACGAGTTCACGAGTCGCGAGAACGAGACCATCGGCAAGGCCGCCACATGGGCGATGGCGCTCGCCGGCGCATCCTTCGTGATGGTCGCCGTGCATCTGGCGTTTGCGTTCATCGGGACCGACCTGGCCGACAGCTCGGCGACGCTGCTCGTGTTCGACTTGGGGGCTGGCCTCGTCTCGGCCAGCTGCTACTTGGTGGCGGGCACGCTGTTCGCGGTCGTGAGCGCGGGGCTCCGCCGGGTGGTAAACACCGAGGGCAACGACCTCAAGAACATGCTGAAGGCACTCAACACCCTGCACTGGATCTTCGTGATCCGGATCGCCCTGGTGTTTCTGACGGTGTTGGCCGTGGCGGCGGTCATCGCCCTCGGCGAAGGCGTCGGCTCAGCCGGATCACTATAGCGACGTTCGCATTCGGGCGATCGTCAGCTGCGCTTGCTTGGTCGTGCGCGGGGACGCCGAAGTGCTCACGGCGTAGATGACCAAGGGGTGCGCCCTCCGCCCCGATTCCACGAGCACGGTGGCCACGTTGGCCGTTACGCCGTTGAAGATGCACTTTCCCTCTTTCAAACGCGCGCGCAACTTGTTTGGCCCGATCCTCACGCGCGCTGAGGGCAACATCTTGCACTGCTCGATGCGAAACGTGCGCGTCGCGTGCGCCATTCGGCCATTGAACTCGCCGATGCTCGACACCGTCGTGAACGCGAGCATGGCCTTGTCGTCGCCGGAAACGGCGAACGAGTACAGCCCCTTACGATCCTGGGTCCAGCCGGGTGGTACGGGAACCTGCACGTTGGTGGCCCTGACTCGCGCGTAGGTCGCCCCCTGCATGACGTCCCCGAGTCCGTCACCCTTGGGGAGGTTGGGAGTCGGCGTCGGTGTCGCTACGATCTCGGTGCTGTCGTCCGAGCTCGCCGCTGCCCCGGCAACGACGATGATCAACAAGAGCACGACGCCCACGACCGCGATGAGCCCGCACCCGCCGCCCACCAAAAGCGCCACCGGTGCTCCGCTCTTTTTCGCTGCCGCGGCTCCCGCCCGAGGAGGTCCACCGGCGCGGGGAGGTCCACCGGGTGGCGCTCCACCACCCGGTGGGGCACCGTAGCCCCCGCCGCTCGGCGGTCCACCTGGCGGAGGGTACCCTCCGCCCCCAGGTCCCGCTGGCGGCGCCCCACCCGGCGGCATTCCAGGGTAGCCCCCACCGCCCCCGGGCGGTTGCCCATATCCACCAGGCGCCGTCATCGCCCGCCCATCCAATCACGATGTGCGCGCCGACTCAACGGGCTAGCTCGGACGACGGCTCGAAGGGCTCCAGGGTGTAACCTCCAGCGCGTGACCGACGCCGCCTCCGCATCCGAACGCGCGCCTCTCGGAAAATTGCTGTTCGGCTTGTCGATCCCGATCGAGCGCCGACAGTACGTCATCGCGGGATTCATCCTGATGGCGCTCAAGTACGGGCTGGACAGTATCGCGGTGTACGCCGCGACGGGTCGATTCTATTCCCCGCTGCGCTTCTTGAGCCCATTGATGGCATTTCGGCTTCCCAAGCCCGCGGCCGAGGTTTCGGTCAACGCCGACGAGTTCGCGCTCTTGGCGATGACCCTCTGGGCCATGATGTTCATGTGGGTGGGCGTGTCCATGAGCGTGCGCCGAGCGGCGGACGCCGGGCTTTCGCCCTGGACCGGCCTCGCGTTCCTCGTCCCCTTGCTGAACCTGTTTGCCATCACCGCTTTGGCGGTCGTCCCGACCAGAACGAAAAGCGAGGGACCGCCGACCTACGTCTACCGGGAGCCACCGAAGCCGGTCGAGCCCGAGCTTCTCTCCGAGCGGTTGCGTGCCACTTTGATCGGTGCCGGCAGCGGCCTCGCCATCGGCGGCGCGATGATCGCGGTGAGTGTCTACGTGCTGGGGAGCTACGGCGCCGCTCTCTTTTTCCTGACACCCGTGATGATGGGA
>JAJDAH010000382.1 GCA_029261965.1 Polyangiaceae bacterium | reverse complement strand
TCGACGTTCTGGGACTGGGGAGTGTGGTCGCGTCGGCGTGACCCACGAGTTCGAGGGGGGCATCCTCGTCATCGGGCGCGCGGACCGATCGATAGGCAGCGTCGTGGCCATCGTCCAGGCGGCGACGCAGGACGAGCGGTTCAGGGGCATGGGCATGGTCGTCGACCACCGGGGATCGGAGGAAAGCCTGACGCGGACCGAGGTCGAGCGGCGGGTTGATCTGCTCGCGGAGGCCGGGCGCCATCAGTTGTCGAGATGCGCCGTCGTCGTCGGGGAGTACCACTCGGGTCTGGAGCAGGTCGCTCGGCGGTTCGCGAACGTGCGGATCTTCGGGGACGACGTCGAGGCGGCGAGGGCGTGGCTGCGGGAGGGGACGGGGCGTGGGTAGGCGTGACGATTTGCCAAACGATGAGTGAGCGCGCCCACAGCCGGTGCCGATGTAGGTCAAGAGTAGTTTCCAGGGGTTTCAAAGACTTCGCCGCATCGGCGATGTCGTAGACTCTTGGCGACGCGGTGCGCGTTGACGCCACTCCACGCCTGGGAGACAGAGAAGCGTGCTGTAGAGGAGGCTCCATGAAGATCCGCAATGCTGGCGCGCTCACGTTGGTCTGCGCAGTGCTGGTTGGTGTGTCGTGCTCCGACTCCCGGCTTCCGGACGACGATGTTCGTCTGAGTCGGAAAAGCGCGGCGCTAGAGGAAGGGAGCACCTGCGGAGATACGGCTGGTCTCGACCCTGGGCCGGCACCAATGCGCGGCTGTTGCCCCAGTCACGCCGGCCGCTCTTCGTTTCCGGGCTCCGCGACCAATACGCTCAACTGGGAGACGAGCCTTGGTGGCAACGTGCATTCGTCGCCAGCGGTCGCTGCGGACGGAACCGTCTACGTCGGCTCCAATAACAACCGGCTGCATGCGCTGAACCCGGATGGAACGATCAAGTGGGAATTTCACTTCGGCGCCTTGGGCAACGTGAAGTCGTCGCCCGCCATCGCGACCGACGGGACGATCTACGTCGGGTCGAACAAGAACAAGCTGCACGCGCTGAATCCAGACGGGACCCTCAAGTGGGAGTTCTCGACGGGCGGAAACGTCAAGTCGTCGCCAACGGTCGCAGGGGATGGAACGATCTTCGTCGGGTCGAACGACAAAAAGCTCTACGCGATCAACCCGGACGGGACTGAGAAGTGGCAGTTCGCAGCTAGCGGCGATGTCGAGTCATCTCCGGCCGTTTCGCTCGACGGGCTCACGGTCTACGTCGGGTCGGATGACGACCGGCTCTACGCGGTCAACGCGGCGGATGGCGTTCAGCAGTGGGAGATGGATCTCGACCGAAACGTGAAATCGTCCCCAGCGGTCGGCTCGGACGGGACGATCTACGTGGGCTCAGACAAAAACAACCTCTACGCGGTCAACCCGGACGGCACGTTGAAGTGGCAGTTCTCGACCGGAGGTGACGTCCAATCGTCGCCCGCACTGGCGGCTGACGGGACAATCTACGTTGGTTCCGACGACAGCAAGCTCTATGCGGTCAATCCAGACGGCACCGAGAAGTGGAACTTCGATACGGGCGCGGAGATTGATTCATCGCCGGTGGTCGACGCGAACGGCAACGTCTACTTTGGCTCGGATGACAACCGGATGCGCTGCGTCGATGAAAACGGCGTTCTCATCTGGGACTTCAATACGGGCCACAACGTGAAGTCGACTCCGGCCATCGGCGCGACCGGCACGATCTTTTTCGGCTCGCATGACAATCGGCTTCATGCGGTGGGGAATGTGCCGGGTGGGCCGTACAATGTGCTGATGGCACCCGACGATGGCGACCAAGTGCTCATCGGGACGGTGGGCGACGACTACATTGTGGGTCGCGCTGGTAACGACTACCTCTCTTCGCGAGGCGGCGCGGACATTCTCGTTGGCGGTGGTGGAGCGGACACCTATGACCTAACGCATATGACCCACCCGTCGGAGGCAGCCGGGATTCGGGTCTTCAACCATGACGAGAGCGACCATGCGCTCACCACGCTCACTGCGGACAGCATCAAAGATTTCGTCCTCGTATTCCCGAACCTCGATTTCCTATTCTTCTTTGTCCCATCCACGTTTGAGTACACGGGTCTGGGAAGCCAGGGCGGCGTCTTTGATGAGCGCCAGGTGGTTTCCGTAAAGACGGCGCACACTAGCATCGGCGGCAACATCATTGCGTGGAACGGTGTTTCATCGGCGGGCCTGAATTTCTTCGCGCTGACGTGGGTTGATCTCGTTGGTCAGGAGGTTCTGACTCACCTTGAGGTGCGAGGCGATCACTTTGCAACGGACGTCACGGAGTTTCGCGACGCGAACGGGAACTTTGTGGGCTACCTCGTCTCCGGTTATTCGGGCAGCCAGGGCGACCAGTTTTGCCTCCCGGGAGTGCCATGCGAAGCGGATCGCGGGTTCCTGGCGAACGTGGCACTCGACTTGAGCGGCGTGACGGCGTTCCAGTACATTGATGGGAGATTCCGCGATGCGAGTGGCACCTTGCAGGGGTTGGCGGCAAGAAATCGTCTGAACGCCGTTGAGCAGTTCGAAGGAGTCGTTTTTGCTGTCGGCGAGACCGATGCTGACGGCGAGTTGGAGGTGTCACCGGGCGTATTTGACGTAGTCACAGGGACGAAGGGCTTCGTTGTGGCGCGCAGTGGCGTCACGATACAAGAAGCTTTCGCGCCGTCAGGCAACGCTGAGTCTCGGTTCCATTCGCTTTCGGTTCGGGATTTCAACGGCCCGAGGCAAATCGTCGCCGGCGGCGAGGCGCGAGTTGGCGCTGGGACCGTGGACGGCTACGTAACCACGCTACGCACCAGCCCCAATGCCGGCAGTCCTCAGGACGCTAGCCTTGACGCGATCCGTCTGTTCGGAGGCAGCGATCACGACAGAGTGTTTTCGATTCGGGACATTCCGGATGGCACGAACTTCCCCGAGATCATCGCGGCTGGTACCACCGAATCGTTCAACGCAGCAAGGACGGGCCCAGGGGCATTTCTGAAGCGGCTCTCAGGTGGGGGGCTATTTGATGTCTGGTCCGACGCAGACCCGACGGCTCCGCCGGCTTTCGTCGCGGAGCCGGGATTTCGGTTTTTCGGCGGCTTTGCGCCATCGGAAGGAGCATCCGTGGCGGTGACACACGACGGCGGGTTTCTTGTCGCGGGGACGATACTCCATCCATGGTCGCCAGACCTGCTCACAAGCGCGCCGCCCGGCGGTCTAGAGAATCTCCCGCATCCGGTCTTCTTTCGAACTGACGGCGACGGCTTCAATCTTCAAGCAAGGTCGTTCGGTCACTCGGCGGTGACCGAAGCCCATCTATTCGAGGGCAGGTTCGAATCGGGACTCCAAGGTCCAGCGTTGGGCTTTGCTGGGGGTGGAGCGTCGTGCACGGACGACGCCGGCGTGTGCCGCGACGAAATCTATGTGAAGAAGGTGGATGTGGACTTGGATCCGGGATGCAGTTGCAACGATGGCGTGTTCAACTGCGGTGAGGGGCGTGGATTACGCATGGAGCTGTCACCCGGTCTCCGCCAGTGCCTCGACGTTCGCGACGTAACGACGTGAGAAGTGGATCCAAAATCTGGGGAGGCGATTGCTTTGGAGGAGGCCTCGCAGCGTGAGCGCGCCACGGAGGTTTTTCTCACGCCAGCGCTGGC
>JAJDAH010000381.1 GCA_029261965.1 Polyangiaceae bacterium | reverse complement strand
AAGTCGATGGGGTAGAGCGCGCAGAGAAACTTCTCGCTGCGCGGGTCGATGAGGTCGACCGTGGACAGATCCCAGCGGGCGTAGCGGATGGTGACGCGACGCAGAGTGCGGTAACGGCTGGGCAGCTCGAAGCGCTTGCCCTGGGCGGTGAGCGTGCCGTCGCTGCGGCGCTGGGCGCGGGTGGTTTTCAAACGAAAGGCACGACGCAGCTCTTGGCTCGAGGGAGCCGCGCGAGCCACGCTCGGACCGCGAAGAAACCGTTCGAGCGGCGGCTCCTTCGTTACCGAGTGCTGCCGCCGGTTGTAGTCGAGCTCGACCCAGGCCTGGGTTGCTTCGTTGAGCAGGCCGAGCGTCAGCTCGGCCTCCCCTTCGAGCATGGCCATGAGCCGTCCCTCGAGCTGCCCCCAGAACGATTCCTGTTTTCCGTTTTGCTCCGGCGTTTCGGCGAGCGTGGTGAAGTGCAGGACGCTCAGATCTTTGAAGCCGGCCTGAGTCTCGGCGGCGAGCATCGCGGCGCCGTTGTCGCTGAGGACCGCACGAGGCAACCCGCGCTTCTGAAACGCCTGACTCAAGCCGTGCACAAGGCACTCGGCGGTCTCGGCGAGGTACCACTGAAGGTGGCAGCAGAGCCGGGAGCGGTCGTCGATGATGCCGAGCAGAAGCGGCTTCTTGCGGTCACCCGAGGGCAAGAGCACCTTGCGCCGGCCTTCGTGGAAGTCGAAGTGCCAAAGCCCCGAGACGTGCTCGACCTCGAAGCTGCGCCGTTCGCGCGGACCGCCAGGGAGATCGACGTCTCGGCGCTTGCGTCTTCGCTTGACGAGGCCGTTGGCCTTCATGAAGCGAACGATCGTCGGGTATGACGGCACCCGGCCGAGCGCTGCGTCTTCGGCGGCGAGCGCGAGAAGGTTTTCGTGGTGCAGCAAGTAGCTCCACCTCGGGTGGTCGCGGTACTGAGTGCGGAGCGCTCGCGCTAGCGCTTCACTCACGCCGGGGTGCGAGCCTGCCAGCGGGTGCACCTTGCGCTCGAGCGCAGCGATCGGCTGTTCGCTCTTCTTGGACAGGTAGAACCAACGCTCGAGTGTCGAGACGCCGAAGCGCACGGCCTCACCCGTGGTCGGGTGACGATAGGTCACGGCGGCCAGCTCTTCGAGCCGACCGCGAAGCTCGCCGCGGCTCGGCGGCGAAGCCAAAAGGGGTCCGACGATCGAAAATCGCAGCTCTGCCCAGCGACGGCGCGGACCGGTGCCGTCGCGATCGCTCGTTGCCATCGCGTCCTCCAGCGGCCGAGTGAGCGTCTGGTGCCGCGCTCGGCTCGCCTTGTGCTCTATCGACGCTCGGCTGCCGTGACAAACACCATCTTCTGCGTGAGCCGATCCCGCATCACGAGCCCATCGCGATGCGTGCCGAATTTGTCGTCACGGGCGCGAGAAACGCGAGCACCCGTCGGTAAGTCGCGGCCTGCTCCGTGGTGCCGAAGCGCTCGACGAGCGAAGCCACCAGCGCGTCTTCATCCACTGGCGGCAGCAGCCGTGCCCGCTCGGCTCGCCAGAACGATGTTGCCGTGAAACCCGTGCGCCACCACGCATCCCACCGGCGCACGGTCCTCAGCGGCACGCCGGCGAGCCGCTTGCCGAGCACCGCACCGGTCCGCATGAGCTCGGCCCACATCACGCCGACCACCAGCACCACGAAACCCACGTAGACCTTCCGCCCCAGGAACCGCACCGACTGCGGCGTCAACCGCCTCCGGCATCCCTCCCGGGAGCAGCACAGGCTGAAGCGCTTCTCGAAGAGCTTTTCCGCTTCGCCCAGCTCACCTCGCGGCTTGCGGGGGTAGTCGGCTCGGTGAAGCACGCCGCCGCAGTGCAAGCAGCCGCCACAGCGAGCCTGCTCGGTCATCTCCTCGTCAACCTTCTCGAGCATCGCGAACAATTTGGCGTTGCCCTCGATCGGATGCACCATCGGTCTCCTCCGTTGTCTCGCAACCTCGGAGACAGCCCTCTCGGAGAACTTCTAGCCAAGTTTTCTGAGGGGGCTTTTTTCTTGACCCTCAGGCTACGTGAGCAGGATGGCGCCCTTGCCCATCACGCTAGGTGATCGTGCTCACCATCGGAGTCCCGAGACCACCTTCATCTACACGAAGCTCCACGTCGAGGACCTCAGGACGGTGGCATTGGAGCCAGAGGTGGTGTCATGATCGCGAACCAGTTCTCGGGACCTCTGGCTTCTGAGTTTGAAGATTTCGTCGCTACCCTCGAGGCTGGGGCCAGCGCCAATAGGACGACACTCACACAGCTGCGAGCGCTGGATCGGTTTACCAAGCAGAGCGAGCTGCCGTCGGGCACGATCGACGAGCCGCTCGTCAGGGCGTGGCTGGCTCCTTGCGAGTCTCGTGGACCGAACACGCGTCGCGCGCGCTACTACTTGCTGCGTCGCTTTTGCCGTTTCCTGGCGAGGCGCCGCGCAGGCACTTTCGTTCCTGGTGAGTCACTTCGCCCCCGTGGCCGGCCACCGAGACCACCCCACATCTACTCACGAGAAGAGGTCCGCCTGCTGCTGGACGGTGCGCTGTCGCTACGAGACTGGGAGAAATGGCATCCGTGCCCGATCAGATCGAACACGATGCACGCGGTCATCCTGCTGCTGGCCACGTCGGGCTTGCGGATCTCTGAGGCGCTGCACCTCACGCTGCAGGACGTGGACTTGCAGAGCGGCGTGCTCTCGATTCGCCAGTCGAAGTTCCGCAAGTCCCGCCTCGTGCCGCTCTCGCCAGGAACGGCGGACGTTCTACGCAGCTACAGAAAACTCCGCGTCGCGATGGCTCATGCTGATCCCGCCGAGGCTTTCTTCGTTTCCGGTCTCGGGAAGGCCTACAGCACCGGCTGCGTCCAGGGGATGTTCCGCGACATCGCGATCAATGCGGGGCTGCGGAGACCGACAGGACGTGGCCCCCGTCTGCACGACCTGCGTGCAACGTTCGCTGTTACCCGCCTCCTGCAGTGGTACCGCGACGGGGACGACGTCATGGCCCGCCTGCCGTTGCTGAGCACATACCTTGGCCACGCTTGCGTCAGCGACACCGAGGTCTACCTGCGGATCACCACTGCCCTCCTCCAAGAGGCGAACACGCGCTTCCATGCCTTTGCCCAGGACATCTTGCCGTCTGGACGTGAGTCATGAACACCCCGACTTCCCTGCCGACCTTGCTCCGCGGCTTCTTCGAGGATTACCTCACGGCTCAACGCGACGTCAGTGCCAACACGATCTATGCCTACCGCGACAGCATCAAGCTCGTGCTGCGCTTTACTGCGCGCCGTACCGGCCGTCAGGTAGTTCGGCTTCGGCTGGCGGATCTTGGTGCCGACATTGTGCTGGCATTCCTCGGCCATCTCGAGATCGAGCGGAAAAACTGCGTGGCCACCCGCAACTGCCGGCTGGTCGCGATCCATCGTTTCTTCGCGTACGTCGCGGAGAGAGAGCCGCAGCACGCCGAACTGTGTCGTCGTGTCCTGGACATTCCCGTCAAGAAGACTGTGTCGAGCACAATGACCTACCTCGATTGCGACGAGATGAAGGCGGTGCTCGCCATGCCCACCCCCTCTCACCGCCTCGGCCTGCGCGACTTCGCCCTGCTCACCTTCCTGTACAACACCGGCGCGCGCGCCTCGGAGGCGGTGGGCCTCAGCATCAGGGACATACATTTCGAGACGTCAGCCCAGGTGCGCATCCTCGGCAAGGGACGCAAGGAGCGAGCGTGCCCCCTTTGGCCGGAAACCGTCACCGCGCTTCGCGCATACCTCGAACAATGCGATGACGGTGAACGTCCGGATGCGCCTCTCTTCCTCAATGCTCACGGTGGGCGCCTCGGCCGGTTCGGTGTGGTGACAGTCGTCAAACGCCACGTCACCGCCGCAATCAGGCTGCAACCATCACTCGCGGCCAAGCGCGTCAGCCCCCACACCCTGCGCCACACGGCCGCCATGCATCTGCTCCAATCCGGAGTCGAGCTCAACGTCATCAAGTCCTGGCTCGGCCACGTCAGCATCACTACGACGAGCCAGTACATCGAGATCGACATGGCGATGAAACGTGAGGCGCTCGACCGCTGCTCCCCGCCCGTCCCGATGCAACCCGGCGACAGCCCCTGGCACTCCCGGAAGGACATCGTCGAGTGGCTCGACGACCTGTGAGCAGTGAAAAGATATGTGGAGCAGCTATCAGCTCTCGTTGTCGATCCCCGCCCTATTTCAACGTCTTGCGGCAACGGGATCAGCTGAACTCCACATAATCTCCAGCTTCACATTAAGCCGGTTCTCGACCGCCATCTGACGGATGAGCTCGATCATCTCCGCAGCGATGCGCGGCTCCCGTGGCTTCGCCTCGGACTTGGCTCGCCAGAGCAGGCGGAATCCCGTTTGGTGCCAGCGGAGGATGGTCTCGGGTTCGACCAGCAGCAGCGCGTCCCGCCAGTGCTTCGTGATCGACGACAGCAGCACCATGGCGATGCGGTCGAACCGGTTGAGCTTCGGTCGTTTCACGCTGCGCTTGGCGACGATG
>JAJDAH010000039.1 GCA_029261965.1 Polyangiaceae bacterium | reverse complement strand
GGGAACGGGCAATGAGCACGAGCGCGGCACGTGGGACGACGATGGCCATACGTCAATATGGAGGGGACGAACTTGTGGCCCGAGCACGGGTTGAACGAGCAGACGGTTCCTCGCTCTACGCCGCTCGCCGCTCGCCGCTCGTAGCGATGATTCAAGCGGCCCACCTGAGGAAGCGCGATGACCTTCCCGATCTCAGGTCCGCGCACGGGCCTTGGCGTCGGAGCGTCCTTGCCGAGGCTCAAGTGCGTTCGGGACTCGTGATAGTAGGCGAGATAGGAGCAAAGAATCCGTTGCAGGTGCCGCTCGTTCAGGATGATCAGGTGGTTCAAGCACTCGCGACGTATCGAGCCGATCATTCAACGTATGGATTACGCCAGGGGCTTTTCCACGCTGCCCACGCGGCAGCGCCCGAGCTACTCGAGAGCCCGGACGCGTGTTTTCGGATGGACGGTGCGAGCTACAGCAGCTGGTTAGGCAGACGAGATGTCGATCACCGTTCCGACTGTTTTGATTCTGGGTGCCGGAGCGAGTCACACCTCCGCGATCGCGGCTTTTCCGATCTCGATCATGTCAGGGAATCGGCCGGGGCTTCTCTTCCGCCGGGATATCCAAGACCAGTAGAGCTTGAAACCCTGCCTGTGCCAGTCGATGACCGTTTCCGGCTTCACGATGACGAGCGAGTGACGCCAATTGCCCCCCAGCCCGGAGAGCCAGACCCACAAGATGCGATCTGCCGGAAGTAACTTCGGACGCTTTTCATCACCCACCTCCATCCACAAGACGGCGCGCCCGAAAGGTGCGCACCTCGGGGACGGCGGTATGGCTCGCGTCTCGCCCCGATTTCCCGGCGCCTCGACGAATTGGGCGCGGAACCTTCTGCCCGGCGATGGCTTCACGGCGACCGGCTCCGACGCCGGACTCTCGGCACGAATTCGTGTATGAGGCTGCGAGCAAGATGCCCATGAAATCGATCCGCCTTTCCCCGCTAGTTGTGTTGACCACGTTGGCCTGCGCCCCCGGGGGCGCGGCCGAAGCGCTGCGCCCCGAGGCGCCGACGGCATCCGAAGCGCTCGGCGAGAGTGGACCGGACGACGTCGAGTGCCGCGACGTGACGCGCGGCGCGGAACCACTGGTGGTGGACTGGAAACCAGACAAGCGCGGAGATCTCGAAGTGGCGATGAAGGAGGGCATCGCTGTGGTCTCGTACGGGTGCGACGGCATCCGCCTGCTCGATGGGTGCCACATCGACGGTGAGTACGGCTTCATCGGCATGACGAGAAAAGAGCAGGTCGTGCGCCTCGACAGTGCCGACGAGGTTCACGCGAACCTCCCGTTGACCGGTGCCAGCATCGGCGGCGAGATGAAGCGGGGCGTCTCGCTCGACATCGCTACGGTCATCGTCGGTAAGCGGCGGTCGGCTTGGGACTCACCCACCCGCGACGATCTCGCGGGTAGCTGTGACGGCGCGACCCACTACGTGCGCGGGGCAACGGTGGGCGCCTTCGCACTGTCGAGCGCCTCGGACGCGAAGGTGCGCGCGGTCGCGGAGATTTTCGCCGCCTCGGCGGGCACGGCGTCTTCGAGCTCGAAGAGCATGAGCAACCGCGAAGGCGATATCGCCGATTGCAAGAACGCCACCCCTGACTCGAAAATCCCTCCGCCCCAGTGCGGCGCGCCGGTGCGGTTGGCGCTGATGCCAATCGCCTCGCCTTCGCCCAGCGCAGAGAAGGCACCACCGGCAGCTACGACGACCGTGGCCGACGCCCCGGCCTGTCCGGCCGGGCTCGTTTTCGGCGCGGGCAAGTGCACCGCGCCGTCCAACTCGGTGCCACATCAATGCCTCGTGAACGACGAGTCCGGCTGTCAGGCGCAGTGCGACAAAGGGCACGCTGGAAGCTGCGCGGCGCTCGGCGCGATTCTGATGCGGAACGGAGACTCGAAAGCCGCTGCGGTCCTGAGGGGCGCTTGCGACAAGGGCGACGCCGCCGCGTGCGTGAATCTCGGCAGACTCGAGGCTCGCGGTACCGACGCTCAGAAAACCGGCGCGAACCAGCTCTTCGAGAAGGGGTGCCACGGCGGCATCGCCGCCGGATGTTTTGCGCTCGGCACTGCCCATCTCACCGGCGCTGGCGGCGCCAAGACCGATCCCGCGCGCGCTTTCGGCTTGTTCAACCAGGCATGCTCCGGCGGTGATCGCGGCGGGTGCGCGGCCGCAGCTTCGTTGTTGCTCGAGGGCAAAGGCGTCGGAAAGGACGTCGCAGAGGCCGGCAAGCTCCTCGGTCGAGCATGCCAAGCGGGCGACGGCGCGAGTTGCACACGGCTGGGTCTGCTGCAAGAAGCGCGTTCGGTAAAACCGGGCGGGGCGATCGTCGCGAAGACCTCGTATCGGCGGGCCTGCTACCGCTTCGACGCCGCGGGCTGCGCGCAGCTCGGCCGCCTCGTCTACGAAACCAGCCCGGAGCAAGCCAAGAGCCACTTCAGCGCTGCCTGCCTCCGCGGCAGCAAGCTGGGGTGTGCCGTGATGGTGGTCGCCTATGGCGAAAAGAAAACCGTCATCCCCGACGCAAAAACCACTAGCGCGCTCAACAAGAGTTGTAGCGGTGGCGCCGTCGCCGACTGCGTCGCTCTCGGGATCATTCAGGTCGCCGGCAAGGTCGGGACCGGCAAGCAGCGCCTGGGCTCGGCGTGTCGACGAGGCGACAAGTTCGCCTGTGCCATGGAGAAGAAGGCGAAGTAGCTCCGGGGCGGCTGGGTTCAGCCTCTCGGCGGTATCGGAGGTTCCCAATCGCGGTCGAGCTGGCCGTCGTGGGTGGGCGTGAGGCCCTCCACGGAGATCGCCTTCATTTGCTCGCGGAGCTCCAGAAACAAGGTCCGAAACTTCTCGTTCCGACCGGGTGATCCCTTCAGAACGACTTCGTCGCCGGAGGTCGGGCGCATTCGCATCCTGACGATGCTGTCCCCCGGCGCCTGAAAGGGGTCGACCTTCATCGTCAGCGCGCCGTGAGCTTTCAGAGTCTTCTCGATCGCCGAGTAGCGTTTGGCGTCGGCACCGAGATCGTAGCGCTTCTCGGGTTGCTCGTTGATTGTGGACTTGCCGGCAACCCGGAGGATCCCGCTACCGTCTCCACGCATGAAGAGCGCATAGCCGCCCGTGCGCCAATCGATTCCGTACACGTACACGTACTCGAAGTCGCCCTCGACCGAAGGGCTCGGTGCGACCCTTTTTGCCGCGGCGGCGGACGGCGGCACCGCGGCCGTGGGCGGCACCGCGGCCGTGGGCCGGGCCGCGGCGGATCGCGCCGTCAGCGCGGTCGGCGCGGCATTCGCGACCGCCTGCGACGTCGCAGACGAAGTCGGCGCCGACCGGTCGCTCGACTTGTTGCAGCCGAAGCACACCCCCAAAATCAGGGTCGCGAAGGCGAGTACCCGCTCGGATTTGCTCATGCGCCGACCCTAGCGAAACATCGCTCGGAACTCCTCTGGGTTCTTGCCGTTTTTTTCGGTGTCCACGAAGACTGTGGTAGCTCCGAAACCGGGGTAGGACATGGCCGAGGGACGCACGAGCTCGGGGACGGAAGGCGGGGGCAAGAGCGCTCCAGCAGGGCACCATCACGACTTCCCGTGGTGGCAATCCAAGCTCTGGGTGGGCTTGTTGGTCCCGGCCATCGCGGCGCTCTTCACGTTCTCGCAGTGGCTCGTCGAAACGGTACGGGTCGACCACGAGCACGAGGTCGAGCACGCCCGCTACTGCCAGGCGCAAGCCACGGAGTTCATCGACCGGTTCACTGCGGCGGAGTCACTCGACGCCAAGCGCTACGTGCTGACGATGCTGAACGCCCTCGAGCAGGTCGAGCACCACGGCGCGCGAATCAGCTCGGTTCACGAACACGAGGACGAAACGGGAAAGAAGCATCAGCACGGGCAGTGCAACCACGGCCCTTTGCTCGTGGCGATGGCGAGGTTGACCGTCGACGACACGCAGAGTGCCGCCGAAGCGCCCACCGATGCCAACGCGGTCGAAGAAACCATCGAGCTCATCCAAAAGCGAGTGGGCGACGTCGAAGTGAAGAAGCGCCGGTACGTCCAGATTGGCGCGACGCCGACGTCGACGGGTCCGACTGGACTCGTCGATTGGGCGAAACGGCTGTCGAGCGACGAGGAAGGCGGATGGGATGTGTCCGTCTACGAGACGACGAACGGGAGTAGCGCGATCGCCATTGGCCCCTTGTCCGAAGACGAAGCGAAGGAGATCAAGAAGAAGTGGGATTCTTCGAAGGCGAAGCCGAAGAAAGCCGATCCCGCTTTGATCACTCAAGGAAAGAACTACGCGCGTCGAATTCATCCGCCTGTCGCGCCGCGGCGACCGACGACGGCGCAGATGGCGGCGCAGATGGCGGAGATACCGCCTCGGTTGCCAGAGCGCCTCGTGCGCCCCACGCGCCCTGGCGAGCACTGTCTTACCCAGTGCGAGCAAGTCGCGACGAGCTGCGACGATCGCTGCGCAACCCGAAGCCGCACCGATCCCGCTTTCGGCGCTGCGGCCTGCCGGAGAAGCTGCGAGCGCACCCGAGGCGCGTGCGAAGCGCAGTGCCGCTAGCCGGATCTCCCTACTCAGTGGCTGGATCCGAAATCGCAACGCCGACGTTCCGACGGGTCAGGAACCGACTAGCCCGATCTTCGCGTTGTAGATGAGCTTGCCGAACTTCGGGTCTTGAATGGTGACCGTCGAGTCTCCCGGAACAGTCAGAACGAGTGTCTTTTTTCCGGTGAACAGCGGTCGCTCGCCCGTCGACTTGCCTTTGACGACAATCTCGATCGTCGTGTCCGTCTCCTCACCGAACTCGATAAGGGTCTTCGAGACCTCGAGCAGTGTCTTGCCCTGGCGGCGATAGATCACCCACCACCTCCGCCCCGCCTTGTCCTTCTCGAAAACGAGAACGTCCGCGACGAATTTTTCTCTACCCTTGGCTCGACACCCCGCGCGGGTCTTCGGGTCCTCGGATTCGGCGTCGCAGGCGCGCCGGACGGCCTCCACCGGGGCGGACGCCGGGTAGTCGATCATGAACGCAACGTTCGAAGCACCGATGCGCTCCGAAGGCAGAACGGTGCGCGCTGGCGGGCTCGGCGTCGGGGGCTCGGGATCGGGCTCGTCAGCCTCGTCGGCCGTCTCTGGCGGTGGCTCGGGTTTCGGTGCGGTTGCCCCAGTCATTTGCACATCCACCGCGGCAGGCGTGGGCGCAGGAGTAGACGGCGGCTTGCTCGTCGGAGCGGACGCGGGTGGTGCTGGAGCCCCACCGCAGGCCATGCCCGCGAGCAGCAACGCCCCGGACCCTGCTAGGTACCTTCCTCGAAACACGTCGGTCCGCCTTTCCGTCGTCAGACTACTTCGGACCCGAGGAGTTGGGGAGGAGCATTCGGCAGGAAGATCACCCCGAGCTCCCCCGCAGCGTCCACGTTCGGCTTGCGGTGCATGCCCGCGGGGTTCGCCAGCGGCGAAGGAGGACGTCGCCGCATGAACCTTAGGCTCTTTCGAGGTGGAATTGCGGCGCGCGCAGTTGCACCACGTCAGCTCCCAAATGTCTGACGCCGCGGCTGGGCGGCGCAGCGACTATCGAACACGGCGGGAATTTCGAGGCGAATTCATGAGCCCATGCAGCTTGGCACGCTGAACCGAGCGCGATCGTATTGCCGCGGAAGTCGATGACTCCTTACACGTGGGGAAGCGAGCAGCCAGAAGCGCGGCGCTTCTTGGGCGCCGCCTCAACGTTTCTCGCTCTGCCCACAGAGAGCGGCTAGCTCGAGCTCGACGGCATCGAATGGCACCGCGCGCACGCGCTCGTCTCCACCATGGGTCGCGACGATGCGATAGCTCTCGCCGTCGAGCGCGAGTATTTCCAACGTGGTCTCCATCCGCCTGGTCCGCCGCGCCCGCGATGAAACGCCCCCCCCCCCGAGATCCAGGCGTGGTTTCGATCGATCAAACATCAGTGGCTGTACCTGCACCAGCTCGACAGCGTGGCGACTGTGAAGAAGCTCGTCGGCTTCTACGTGAGCGAGCACAACGAGCGCATGGCGCACGCACCCTCGAAGACCCGCATCAACATCATTTTTTCCCGGCGCCAGAAGGCCCTCAGAGCCCTTCCCCCGTTGGCCGGCCCTTCTTCGCCGCAGCATCCGCCCGCAGTTGCGGCGAGATGTACGTCAAGCGAATGGCCGGGTCTCCACCGCCCTTCGCGGGCGTCCCCATTCGCATCTGCACCCGATGTCCCTCGGACCAGCGCCACAGGCTTTGGAGCAGCACCCTATTTGTCTCGAGGCATTCCTTGAACTCAGGTCCCTTGCAGTATTGCGGTACGGATTCTTTGGTGCTCGCCGCTTTGCCGTACTTCTTTTTGAGCGCCCGTTTGAGATCCGCGTATGCAGAAACCCACGGACCCGATTCGGGCGACCCTGGGTTGAACAAGAGCACCACCGCGCACAGGCTTTCGCCGCAGAACTGGAGCACGACGTTCGGGTCGAGCCCCATCCTCGCGGCTGGCCCCGAGCAGCGAAACCGTCCGTCGTCGCCCGTCCACTCGTGCCCGGCCTCGGTGCACGCTGCCTCGGCGTCCACTACAGAATCTCCGAAGTCGAACCCGGCCGCGCCAATGGGTGGCTTGGGTCCCGAAGACTTGGCCGGGGCTGTGCCCTCGGCCGCGACCGGCATGGATCCCTCCTCAGCTTCCGCGCCCGGCGGGCAGCGGTACGCGGTTCCCGTCACCGTCGCGGTGGACGTCGTGCCCTCGCTCGATCCGAGCGTGGGGTTGCCGGCGTAGTGCACGTAGTTCGCACCCATCTCGGCCGCCTTGTTCCGCATGTCGTTCATCGCGTATTCGATCAGATTCTCGTTCGACACCCAACCACCCCCGAACGAGCCCCCGCCCCGGCCGGTCACCGGGCCGAGCGATCTGCAAGTTGCGGGCGGCGGCGCGGTGGCGTTTTCGATCGCGGCTCCCTCGTTCGAGAGAGTCGCGGTTTTGCAGTTCATCAGGGTCACCGAAGAGCCAGCGAAAGCCAACGCGGCAATCATGCGCAACAAGTTCACAACGTCACCTCCATCATCCGACATCCCACCGCGGCACCCTACAAGCACCCCGCCTGCTGCGCCATGTCCACCGCAATCTCGTTCAACTCCCCAAGCGCCGGGCTCACGCAAATGTCCGCAGCGCGTAGGTCGGATGAACCCCTCCTTCCTGTGGCACGATGGCAGACACCGCGTCAGTGGAGCGGACGTATCGGTGCGTTGCAGGCTTGTGACGAGTCGAGCCGAACCCCTGACTGGATCTCGAGTGAAAAATCGATCGGGGAAGTGGACGGCGCGCACACCCCTCGCGTACGCACGCTATGGTCACGGGCTGGCATCACCGAGCTAGAGCGGAACATCTCGAACGATCGGGCTGAGGAAGAAGGGTGGGCCGCGAGCCGGCGCTCGTGGCGGGGGCTCGATGGGCACGCCGAGTTTTCGGGAGGATGGCAACTATTGAAGAAGACGACCCGTACAATCCGTTCTTCAACAACGTGGGCGTCGGAGTGCGTTGTGCGCCGTAGCCGACGCGCTCTGTCGGGGCCCGTTCCGCGTGCGCAGGCGCGACTGTCGCGGGTCACCCTGTGCCCCGATTCTGCGCTCGCGGCGCTGCACGGTAGGAACCGTGCCCGTTTCAGCGGGGCGCCCTCCCCAGTAAGAACCGACTACACCCGCAACCGCGGCTCGTTCGGATAAACTGCGGCTGGTGGAGTCTGACGAGCAGATCGCGCAGGCGCGGGTCGGGCAAGTCTTGCGGGGCAAGTGGGCGCTCGAGGCGTTGCTCGGCGTGGGCGGGACTGCCGCGGTGTATGCCGGGCGCGACCCAGAGGGCACGCGGGCGGCGATAAAGATCCTGCACCCGGAGATCGCGCAACGTCCGGAGCTGCGCGAACGGTTTCTCCACGAAGGTTATGCGGCGAACCAGGTCGGGCACCCCGGCGTGATCCGCGTGCTCGAGCACGATTCGCCCAACGACGCGACGTCCATGCTGGTCATGGAGTTGCTCGATGGCGAAACTTTGGGCGACGTCGTTCGAAGGCCGGGAGGGCTGCCGGTCGCCGATCTCTTGAGCTACGTGGACCAACTGCTCGACGTGTTGGTGGCGGCGCACGACAAGAGCATCATTCATCGGGATCTCAAGCCCGAGAACCTGTTCGTCACCCGCGATGGCCAGCTCAAAGTGCTGGATTTCGGCATTGCTCGGTTGCACGACAGCGTACCGCGCGACCATCGCACTCGAACGGGCATTGCTCTCGGCACGCTTCCGTACATGGCACCGGAGCAGGCCTTGGGCCGGAACAAGGAAATCGACGCGCGGACCGACCTTTATTCGGTCGGCGCCATGTGCTTTCGAATCTTGTCGGGTCGGAAGATCCACGAAGCCGACAGTGAAGCCGAAGTGTTGATGGCGATGGCGTCGCAGGCGGCGCCCCCGCTCGCCCGCGTCGCCCCGAACGTGCCGGCGGACGTTTGTGAAATCGTCGACGTGGCGCTGTCGTTCGCGCGCGAAGCGCGGTATCCGGATGCACGCACGATGCAGGCCGACGTCCGCGCGGTGCGCGAAGGTCGGCCACCGCCGTTTGCGAAGGCCAAGCTCGCCAAGAGCGAAGAGGCGACGAACGTCAGCGGCGCGGTGCCCGCCATTTCGAGCCGAGCCGAAGTGCGCGCCGCCGCCTTTGCGACGGCCGATCCGGCTGCCGCGGGGTCGCTCGTTGCTCCGGCGGCCGAGCCGACGATGGCGACGGCTCCTGGTGTTCCTGCGGCGATGGCTCCTTCGATCGCGGGGCCCGTATCACACACCGCGCCGCTCAGCGCTCCGGTGCCGCACACTGCGCCCCTTCTGGCGCCGACGGTGGCTGGAGCGGTGCCGGTTTCTTCGCCAGTCTCCGCAGCGCATCCCGCGCATGCTGCGGTGGCGGGACCGATCTCGCAAACCGTTGCGAGCTACGAGGCCGTGGGCTCGTCACCAACGGCAGCGGGCTTCGATGTTTCTCCAATGCCCGCTCCGGTCGGTGTCGTCACGGCGGTGAGCGTCGAGCCTCGACGGAAGAAGGGCTCGGTGTTGCCACTGTTGCTCGGCGCGCTGTTCGTGCTCTTGTTGCTGGGTGGTGGCGCATTCGCCGTGTTCTTCTGGAGGGCGGGCGACGTCGGCGTGGCGGCAGCGGAGACGGCGGCGCCGGAAGAGGCCTCCGGAACCGAAGCGACGAGCCCGAACGCGAGCGCAGAGGTCGCCACCGGAACGCGGGCCGACCCGGATGACCCCGACGACCCGACTGAGCCTCCCACGACGGTCACCGCCCGCAGAAAGCGAAGCAAGACAGGCGCCGACGACGACTCGCCGAGCAATGTCGCCAAGCCGCCGACTGGCGATCCCGAGCTTCCAGGCACGGAGAAAAAGCCCCCGGCCAAGACCGAAAGCCCGCCGAGCCCGCCGCCCGCCGAGAAACCCGCATCGACGAGTCCACCGGCCACCGCGAGCCCGCCGGCTACGACGAACCCGCCCGCTACGACCAGCCCGCCGGCGCCGACCACCTCGCCACCGAAGCCCGCGTCGCCTCCACCCCCGACCAGCGATGACGACAAGGGCAAGGGCAAAGGCAAGGGCAAGAGCAAAGGCAAGGGCAAAGGCAAGGGGAACGGTTAGCGCACCAACCGTTCGCAGGTGTGGGTTGCAACAACCCGCGCTGGCGCGGGCAGCTCAGAAGTCGCGAGGCGGGATTCATCGACCCGCGCTGGCGCGGGTGTACTTTCGACCACTTGCGCGTCTTGCGCCGTGTGCGCCGCCGAAGTTGCCTCTCGCGATCTCGCGGACTCCCCCGGGGGCGCTCCTGCTAAGATCTGCGGTTCGATGGCATGGCTCGAGCGGCACCGGAAGAAGCTGAGCCGTGGCCGCACAGTCGTCGTCGCGGGGGCGGTGTGTTTCGGGTGCTCGCTGACGAACGATTTGGGCGACCTGTCGTCGGGTAGCGCCGGGGCTTCGGGGGACGCCGCCACGGGCGGAACTGCCGGAGCTGGCGGTGGAGCGGGATCCGCGGGCACCGGTGGCGTCGTGGACTCCGGCACGGGAGCCGCCGCGGGATCGGACAGCGGAACGGACGCCCCGCTGGTTTGTGAGCAAGGTGAAACGCGTTGTGGTGACGAGTGCGTGACGGTTGCCTCGGACGTCGGCCACTGCGGTGGCTGCAATGCCGCGTGTACGGCGCCTCCGGGCGGGACGTCGGTGTGCGTGGCGGGGCGCTGCGACTTCGTGTGCGGGAGCCTGCTCCGCTGCGGTGAAGTTTGCGTCGACGGCGACGTGGATCCGACGAGCTGCGGCGGGTGCGGCAATGTTTGTACGGGCGTCGAGTTCGGCGACCCCGAGTGCACGAGCGGCAGCTGTAGCGCACGTTGCGACGCGGGGTTCGACTTCTGCGATGGCCGCTGCGTGGACCTACAGGGGGATCCCGATCACTGCGGCGTCTGCGACAACGCCTGTTCGACCGGTCGGGTTTGCGCGCTTGGCATGTGCGCCGATTCGTGTCCCGCCGGGCTCGTCGCGTGCAGTGGGGCGTGTGTCGATCCGAGCGTCAGTCCGCTGCACTGCGGGGGTTGCGGCGTGCGGTGTACGTCTCCCCCGAACGGCGCGGCGGCCTGCGTGGCGGGGACCTGCGGTGTCACCTGCGACACGGGGTTCACCGACTGCGCTGGCGCGTGTGTCGACGAGAACGTCGACCCGGCGCATTGCGGCGGCTGCGGGAACACGTGTGACCCGCCGGCCCAAGGCACGGCGTCTTGCGTTGGTGCAGAGTGTACCAACACGTGCAACGCGGGCTTCGCTCGATGCGCGGACCGATGCGTCAACTTGAACAGCAACCCGAGCCATTGCGGCGGGTGCGATCAAGCGTGCGACACCACGGAGCTGTGCTCTCAAGCGCAGTGCAACGCCGCATGCACCGGCGGGCTCACCGCGTGCTCGGGCTTTTGCGTCGACACGACGTCGGATCCGGATCACTGCGGGGGATGCGACGTCGGCTGCGCGCAGCCGACGAACGGGATGGCGGTGTGTGCCACTGGTACCTGCGGCATTGCTTGCAACGGGGGACTCACCGACTGTGGGGGTGCGTGTGTCGACACGGCGAACGATCCCTCCTCTTGCGGTTCGTGCACGACGGTTTGTTCACCGCCTTCCAATGGGACAGCGACCTGCACGGGCGGCATGTGCGGTGGCGCGTGTGGTCCAGGCTTCTCGCTCTGTGGCACCGACTGCGTCGATCTTCAGACCAGCGTAGCGCATTGCGGCTCGTGCGGCATGGGATGCACCGGAGGAGAGGTGTGCTCGAACAGCCAGTGCACGCTCGCGTGCGGCGCGGGCGAACAGAACTGCGGCGGCTCGTGCGTCGACACCCAGAGCGATACGTCTCACTGCGGCGCCTGCGGCAACCCGTGCACCAACCCTAACGGGTCCACCTCCTGCAGTGGCGGAGCGTGTTTGTTCTCGTGCAGCGCTGGTTGGGCGAGCTGCGACGCCGACGCGACGAATGGTTGCGAGCAAGACGTCGGCAGCGATCCGAGCCACTGCGGGGCGTGCGGGAATGTCTGTCCACCGAGCGCGTCCGAATGCCGAGACGGCAACTGTGTGCCCGCGCCCATCACGGTCTCGACCGCGTTTTTTCACACTTGTGCTTCGAGGCCGAGCGGTGCGATCGCGTGTTGGGGTCGGAACCTCGTCGGCCAGCTCGGCAACGGCACCACCACCGAGTCCCATGTTCCGGTCGCCGTCGTCGGGTTCACCGATTCGGTGCAACCGGCAACCAAGACGTACGACGCTTGGGCGTCGAGCTGCGGTCTTCACGCGTCGGGGCAGGCGTCGTGCTGGGGCCATCGCGAGCACGGTCAGCTCGGTGACGGCTCCGGCAACGGCGGGAATACACCGACGAAGAAGACCGTCGTGAACCTCGCCGACGCCGTGCAACTTTCGGCGGGCGACGACCACGTGTGCGCGGTGCGGCGGACGGGAAGCGTCGCCTGCTGGGGCGACAAGGGGCACGGCCGACTCGGAAACGGCACGACCTCGGGTTATTCCGACGTGCCGCTCACCGTGCCCGGCATCACGAGCGCGATCCAGGTCTCGGCCGGAGACCGGCACACCTGCGTCGTGCTCGCAACCGGCGGAGTACTTGGTTGGGGTGACCGCGGCCGCGGCCGCGTCGGCGACGGCAGTACGAGCAGCAACGCGCTGGTGCCGGTCGCCGTGCCGGGAATCGCCAACGCGGCGCAAGTCTCTGCGGGGAGAGAGCACACGTGCGTGGTGCTGCTCGACGGAACCGCACGATGCTGGGGCAACAACGACGACGACCGAATCGGCGACGGGAGCTCGACGTCGGGCGACCAGTTGACACCGGCCGTCGTGAGCGGTCTCACCGACGCGGTGCAGATAGCCGCCGGGGCGCAACACACCTGCGCCGTGCGGCAGGGTGGAGGAGTCGTGTGCTGGGGGCGCCGCTCGGACGGGCGCGTCGGCAACGGTGGCAGCACCTCCGGCACGTCGCCCACGCCCGTCGCGGTGAGCATCCTGACCGACGCGGTTTCGGTCGACGCCGGGGATCGGCACACGTGCGCGGCAACGCTGGGCTCGGCCGTCTTCTGCTGGGGGCACGGGACGGACGGCAAGCTCGGCGACGGTGCGACGTCGAGTCGTACCGAGCCGGTCCAGGTCGTCATGCTACCGCCCTGAGCGTGTCGTTCTACCCGCGTCGGGATGCTACGCTGCCGCTCATGCATGGATCTCGAATCGCTTGTTTGGCTTCTGTTTTTGCGCTCGCCTGCGGAAGTAGCGGCAGCGGCGGCGATGCCACGGGCGGCGGGGCCGGCGCATCCGGCGGGGGAAGCGGCGGACAATCCGGTTCCGGCGGCGGTTCGGGATCCGGGGGCACGTCGGGATCGGGCGGCGGGTCGACCGGAGGAACATCCGGCGCTGGCGGTGCAGGCGGCAGTGCGGCAACGGGCGGAGCTTCCGGAACCGGCGGGGCGGGACAGGGCGGCATGGGGCAAGCGGGCAGCGCTGGTGCGGCGGGCAGCGCTGGTGCTGCGGGCGCGGGCGGCTCGGTCGGATCGCCGCCGAACGTCATGTTCGTCACCTCCACGACGAGCACGCCGATGGCTTTGGGAGGGCTCACCGGAGCCGACGCGATTTGTCAGACGCGCGCCGAGGCCGCTGGCCTTCCCGGCAACTTCGTGGCTTGGCTCTCGGACTCGAGCACGGACGCCGCCAGTCGGCTGGCTGGCGCCCGCGGATGGGTGCGAACCGACGGGCGCCAGTTCGTCGATCAGGTAACGGACCTCGCAACCAACGACTACTACTACCTGGTTGCTCGAGACGAGAACGCACAACGCGTGTCGA
The DNA here is from genome assembly GCA_029261965.1 of Polyangiaceae bacterium. GTDB lineage: Bacteria > Myxococcota_A > Polyangia > Polyangiales > Polyangiaceae > JAJDAH01. The sequence continues at coordinate 136,359 of JAJDAH010000039.1, read as the reverse complement.
AGCAGCTGGTCATGACGGGCACGACGATCGACGGCCTCAAGGCGGCCGGCAGCGGCGACTTTTGCCAGGATTGGACTGGAGACAACACGACTGCAGGCGTGGTCCGGGGCTCTACCGAGATTGCCGGGCCGCAGTGGACGGTGTCTTCGCTCCTCGATATCTTTCTACTCGGCTGCGACGAAGAAGCACGGCTCTTGTGTTTCCAAACTGACCACTCCGAGCCTCTCGACGTCTCCTTTCCCACGACCCGAAAGGCGTTCGTGTCGAGGGTTGGTTTCACCGGGTTCACCGATCTCGCTGCGCTCGACACTCACTGCGCTTCAGCGGCAACCGCGGGCTCGATCGCCGGAACGTTCAAGGCCTTCGTTGCCGCGGACGGGTCGAGCGCGATTTCGAGGTTCGACACGACCGGTGCGCCCTGGGGTCGGCTCGATGGGGTGCCCATCACCACGACGGCGGCGCAAATCGGGACGGCGACGCTGTTGGAGGTGCCCATCACCGACTTCGAGGACGGCACGTCCACCTGGGACACGCCGGGGGGCGACATCGTGATGACCGGTGCGACCCTCCCATCCACCAACGGGAGCGCGGCGGAAACTTGTGCTGACTGGAGCACGATCGCCGGGACCTATCGATACGGTGTCGCCGGCGAGATCGAAGACTTCTGGTGGAACGAGCAACGGCCCGCAGCGGCGCCAAACCCGCGCGGGTGCAACAACAGCGGCAAGTTGTACTGCTTCGAGGAGTGAAGGCGCTTCGGGGAGTGAAGGCGCTTCGAGGAATGAAGGCGGGAGAACGGCGCCAAGTGCATCGACGATAAAACGTCGCGCACTTGGTCGGCCGTTGCCCCTTTGGCGCCGCTCCGTCAGTTGGCGGTGGTGCCGGCGCCGCCGCCGACGCCGCCGCTCAGACCGCAGATGACGTCGATGGCCTGCTGGCATTGCGACGAGTTGCCGCCGCCCTTTTTGCAGTCTTTCGCCGCTTGCTCACACTGCGCTTTCGCGGACTCGGAGCACGCAGAGCAGTCTGCGCCGCCGCCGCCGCCGCCGCACGCGGTTGCGATGCCCAAGGCACCGGCCAGAATCGCGAGAGTCGTCAGGGTCTTGATCTTCACTTGGTATCCTCCCAATGAGTCACCGGCGAAATGTGCCGGAGCAAACCACTCGGTAGGCGCCGCGGCGCGGGGGGTCAAGCCCAGCACGCCCACCCTCGTTCGCGGCTGCATGGTTCGCCTGAAAACATCGCCGAACCGCGCTCGGCGGATCCGGTGAACCAGCCTGGGCGTAGAGAGCGATCCATTGACGTCGGCGGTGCCCATTCGTACTCCGGCCCGACGAGGAAGGAGGCCCCATGGCATCGGCAGGGCAGAACGTTTGGTTCGACTTGATGACGACCGATCTCGAGGGCGCGAAGCGCTTCTACACGGACGTCGCCGGATGGGAGACGAAAGACTTGGGCGGCGCCGATCCGAGCACGCCGTACACGATGTGGGTCGCCCCGAAGGGTCCCATCGGAGGCCTGACGACGCTCCCCGAGGACGCGAAGCAGATGGGCGCGCCGCCTCACTGGCTCGCCTACACCGTGGTCGACGACGTGGATGCCATCGTCAAGCAAGCCGAGGGGCTCGGCGGGAAGATCTACAAAGCGCCCATGGACATCCCCAAGATCGGTCGTTTCGCCGTGCTGGCGGATCCGCAAGGGGCGGTTTTTTCCGTCTTCAAGCCCGACGGCGAGATGAGCGCACCCGAAGACGTGCCCGGCCACTTCAGCTGGGCCGAGTTGAACACCAACGACTACGAGGCGGCCTGGAAGTTCTATGCCGCCATCTTCGGGTGGGTGGAGCGGTCGAAGATGGAGATGGATGACGGTGACGTCTACTTCATGTTCGAAGACGCCGAAGGCAAGACGAAAGGCGGCATGTGTAACCTCGCCAAAAAGATGGGCACACCGCCCCACTGGCTGCACTACGTCACGGTGGACGGTATGGATGCCGCGATCGACCGCATCAAAAAAGGTGGCGGCAAGATCCTCAACGGCCCCATGCCGATCCCGGGAGACGACGTGATCGCGCAGTGCCAGGACCCCCAAGGCGTGGCATTCGCGGTGTACTCGACGACGAAGTGAGGCGCTGACCGAGATTCGATCGTCGTTGCTGCTACACGCCGACTGCTCGATGACCCGCTCGTTCCCCCAGAGATTCGAGCGAGTCACGGTGGCGCTGACTCTGTTGCTCATCGTCGGGCCGGTGCTCGTCGACCTCGCCCACGGAGGAGCACGGCGTGCTTTCGGCTACGTCGCGGCGGACAGCTTCTACTACTTGACCATCGCGCGGAACGTCGTCGAGCACGGCGTCGTTTCGTTCGATCAGATCCGCCCAACCAACAGCTTTCACCCGCTCTGGCAGCTCGTCACGGTCGGAGTGGTCGCTCTGATGGGGGTCGAGTGGGGCGTGCTGGGGGTCGTGCTCGTCGGGACTTCGATGATCGGCGGCGGGTTTCTATTGTTGGTGAGAGCATGGAGGACGCCCGTTGGACCTGGAGTACTCACTCTACCCGTGGGCGCTTTCGGGCTACTGCTTTCACCACTTTGGTGGGCCGCGCTCGGCAACCTCCCGCATCATGGGCACACGTCGGGTAGCTTCCCGCTGTTCGGAACGACCTGGAGCTTCGCCAACGGGATGGAGAGCTCCGCCGTCATCTTGGTCTTTGCGGTGGCGGCCTACCTCTGGACACGGCGCCCACCGCTCGAGAGCGAACGATCGGCCATCGCGTTTGGCGCAAGTCTGGCCGCGCTCGGTTTGGCGCGGCTCGATCACACGGTCTTCGGCGTTGCGCTGGTCACGGCGGTCGCGCTGCGGTCTCGCGGGTCCGCAACACGCGCCCGTCGCGCGGGGTTGCTCGCGTTGGCCTTCGTCGTTCCGATCGCGCTTTACCTCCTCGCGAGTCGCGTCGCGTTCGGCGCTGCGTTTCCGTTGAGCGGTTCGCTGAAGACCAGCTTTCCCCAGCCGGACTGGAGCAATCTCCAGATGACGCTGGGCCTGATGTTCGACCCGCCAAGCGCGTGGCTCGCCTTCGCCTGGCGCGAAGCGAACCAGATCCTGCCAGCCGGCATCGGCGTCGCACACATGGTCTCCGGGAGGCTGACGGATCTGTCGCGCGAGGGCGATCGGTTCGATGGGCTGCTCCGATCGTGCGCGCCCGCCGTCGTAGTCCTGGGCGCCTACAACTTCTTCTTCGTCAACGTTTGGTCTCAAGGTCACTGGTACTTCCCCCTGTCATCGCTCTGGGTTTCGCTCGTGGCCGCTCGAGCGATTGATCGTCGTTTCGGCAACCTGTTCGCCTCGGCGCGCGCCTACGGAGCCTGGGCGCTGGGTTGGAGCGCGCTGGCGGTTTTTTACTTTCTGACGCTTCACCGCCAACTCGACTACCAAGCTCGATTCGCGCAGTTCTTCTATGAAGAGGGACCGAGAGTTCGTGCGCACTATGGGGAGAAACCGCCACGCCTGTTGTCTTTCGACGATGGGATCGTCGCCTACACGACGGGTTTTCCGACGATGTCGGGCACCGGGAACGCGTTAGATGTCGACGCCTACGTTGCGCGGCGCGAGCATCGGTTGCTGCGGCTGAGCGTCGAGCGTGGACACGATCACGTGACGACTCTCGCGTACCCCGATTCGTGGACGTCGTTCCTCGGCGGCGAAGCTGCGGGCCAGTACAGAGTGGCCCTCGACTATGTCGCTGACGATCGGAGCTTTTTCATCGTTCGCTTCTCGCCGAAGCACTGAAGGCGAGCGCCAGTCCTCGACGCGACCGTCCGATCAATGTGCTGCTACAATGGCCTGCTCGCTCGGCGAGCGGAGCTTGAATGCAGGAAGTTGCCGCCTATTCGACGGTGGCCGTCACCCTCGGGTTGGTGGTCACTCGCCCCCGGCTGAGCGCGTCTTTTCGGCTCAGTCCGGCGGTCGCTGCCCTGGGTGGAGTGGCGATGATGGCGATGTTCGGCGTGGTGTCGTTTACGCACCTCCGGGCGGCGGCCACGAACCTGTGGAGTCCGCTACTCACCATCGCCGCCATCATGGTCATGACCGAGGTCGCGACTCGAGTCGCGCTGCTCGATCAGTGGGCAACACGGGTCGAAACCCGCGCCACGTCGTCGGCGCACCTGTTTTTTCTCGTGTTTGCGCTGGGGGTGCTCACGTCGTCGCTGCTCAACAACGACGCGGCCATCTTGCTGCTCACGCCGCTCGTCGTCGCTCTCGTTCGTCGGCGCTACCCGAACCGCCCGGAGCTCATCGTGCCGTTCGCGTTCGCGGTGTTCATGTCCGCTGGCGTTGCGGCGTTGCCCGTCTCGAACCCGATGAACATGGTCGTCGCCGAGTTCGCCGGGATCGGTTTCAATCACTACGCCGTCACGATGATCCCCGTGGCGATCATCGGCTGGGTCGTCGCGTTCTTGATCCTGCGCAGAATGTTTGCGCGCCAGCTGTCCACCGCGCCTGACTCCGACGTTCCTCGCGTCGATCGTCGACCGACCGACACCGGCCAGCGCGCCATGATGGTCTTGCTGCTCTGCGTGCTGCCGTCGTACTCCGCCGTCGGCTACTTTGGCGGTCCGGTGTGGGCCGTGGCGACCGTCGGGGCGATCGTTGCGCTGGCGCTCGGAGCTCGGTTCGGCAATCACCGCCCGGCGAGCGTAGTGGCCCGCGGCGTTTCGTGGGAGACGCTGGCCTTTCTGCTCGCGGTTCTCGTCTTGTCGTTGGGGCTACGCGAAGTCGGTCTGGTCGACCGGCTCGCGGCCCACTACGCCGGCGCCGGCGTCGGGACGGTCGGGGTGACGTCCGCCTTGGGGTCGGCCGTTCTCAACAACCACCCCATGGCGCACTTGAACATGATGGCGCTCGAGGGCGCGCCCGGAGACGCCGCCATTTTCGCCGCTCTAGTCGGCGGCGATTTGGGACCGCGCCTCCTGCCGATGGGCTCGCTGGCGGGTCTTCTTTGGATCGACATCCTGCGCCGTCAGGGCGTGGAGATCCGTCTCGGCACGTTCGTCAAAGTCGGCGTCATCGTCACGGTTCCCGCGATCTCAGCGTCGCTACTGTGGCTCAGCTTCGCCTGAGCCGTCCCCCGCGCTCCCGACTGGTCGAGCGAGCGCCACTCAGGCGATCACAGCTCGCAGCTGCAAAATTGCCGCGGTGGCGCGGTGGGCATCCCGCGGGGGTGACTCTAGACTTTGGCCATGACCGACCCCGAGTGGAAGCCTACGGCGTGCATCTTGTGCGAGTGCAATTGCGGTATCGAGGTGCAGCTCGGGGGGGACGATGGCCGAAGGCTCGTCAAATTCCGGGGGGACAAGCGACACCCTGCCTCCCAAGGGTACGCCTGCGAGAAGCCCCATCGGCTCGACTTCTACCAGAACGGCAAGGATCGGCTGACGACGCCGCTTCGTCGGCGGAAGGACGGATCCTTCGAGCCGATCGACTGGGACACGGCCATTCGTGAGGTCGCCGAACGACTGGCGCGCGTTCGCGACGAGCACGGTGGCGATACAATCTTCTACTATGGCGGCGGCGGCCAGGGAAACCATCTGCCTGGCGCGTACGCCACGGCGACACGAAAAGCGCTCGGCTCGCGCTATCGCTCGAGCGCGCTCGCCCAGGAGAAGACCGGCGAGTTTTGGATTTCTGACCGCATGCTCGGGTCGATGACTCGTGCCGACTTCGAGCACTGCGACGTCGCGCTCTTCGTCGGAAAGAACCCGTGGCATTCGCACTCGATCGCGCGGGCGCGCGTGATCCTCAAGCAAATCGCCCACGACCCCAAGCGCAAGCTCATCGTCGTGGACCCACGCAAGACCGAGACGGCGGCGCTCGCGGACATCCATCTGCAGGTTCGCCCAGGCGCCGACGCGTGGCTCGTGAGCGCGATCGTCGGCGTCCTGGTCCAAGAAGACCTGCTCGATCACGAATTTCTCGCCTCCCACGCGACCGGCCTCGATGCCGTCGTTGGAGCGTTCCGATCGATCCCCGTCGGCCAGTATTGTGAGCGTGCCGGCGTCGAGGAGGATCTGGTTCGCGAGGCTGCCCGCGCCATCGGCGGCGCCGAGCGCCTCGCGAGCATGGAGGACCTGGGCGTCCAGATGAACCGGCATTCGACGCTGCTGAGCTACTTGCACCGGCTCGTTTGGATGCTGACGGGGAATCTCGGGAAAAAGGGCACGCACTACATTCCGACGCCGCTCGTGAACTTCGTCTACGGCGCTTCGAAGAGAAAAAGCCCCGTTGCGGAGGCGCCGATCGTCAGCGGTCTGGTGCCGTGCAACGTGATTGCCGACGAAATTCTCACCGATCACCCGAAACGTTACCGGGCGATGATCATCGAGGCGGCCAACCCGGTGCATTCGCTCGCTGACAGCAAACGCATGCGCGAGGCGTTGGCTGCGCTGGACACGGTGGTCGTCATCGACGTGGCGATGAGCGAGAGCGCCCAGTGTGCGGACTACGTGTTGCCGTCGGCGAGCCAGTTCGAAAAAGGCGAAGCCACGTTCTTCAACTTCGAGTTTCCGAAGAACTATTTTCAGCTGCGTCCCCGGCTCTACCCGCCGCCGGAGGGGTTGCTCCCCGAGGCCGAAATACACGCGCGCCTGGCCGAGGCACTCGGTGTCGTGGGCGAAGAAGACTACGCGCCGCTTCGGGAGGCCGCGACGAAAGGTTTCGACTCCTACGCGCAAGAGTTCATGGCTCGGGTGCTCGGTGATCCCCGTCTGTCGGGTCTGGCGGCCATCGTTCTCTACCGGACCTACGGGCCGACGCTCCCGGAAGGCACCGAAGAGGGCGCCGTTTTGTTGGGCCTCGCGTTTCAGTTCGCCATGGAGAACGCAGCATCGCTTGCCCGTGCTGGTTTCGATGGACCGCCCGGCGAAGCCGCCGGCAAGATGTTCGATGCGATCGTGAAGACCCCTTCGGGCATCGTCTTTTCAGTCGACGAGTGGGGCGACGTGCTCTCGCGCATCAAGACGGACGACGGAAAGCTCCACCTCGACCTCGAAGACATGCTCCTCGAGTTGAAAAAGCTCGAGGCCGGGCCCGACGCCGCCCCCGACGGTTTCCCACTCGTCCTGTCGGCAGGCGAGCGCCGCTCGTTCACCGCAAACACCATCATTCGTAATCCGGAATGGCGGCGCAGAGGCGCCGACGGCGCGCTCAGAATGAGCCCTGGTGACGCCGGAGCGCTCGGTGTGAGCACGGGCGACCGAGTACGGCTCGTGACCAAACGCGACAACGCCGTCGTCGCGGTGGAGGTATCGGATACGATGCAAGCGGGGCATGTCTCTCTGCCCAACGGTCTCGGCGTCACCTATCCCGAAAACGGCGGTGACCTGGGAGGCATCGCGCCGAACGAGCTGACCGCCACGGAAGATCGCGACCCGTTCGTCGGCACGCCGTGGCACAAGAGCGTGCCGGCACGGGTAGAGCGCGCCTGACCCTCGGATACTTTCCCAGGGGAGATCTGCTCGCATTTGGCGTATGAACGCGGCGATGCGGGTGAACGGGAAGGCGACATTTTTCTGGGGGCTGGGGGTGTTGTTCCTGGTTTCGGGGTCCGGCTGTGGTGGTCCGGGCACGGGGGATCTCGTCGGGGCCGGCGGCGGCGAGGATGGGGGCACGGCGGCCTGCCAGTCCGACAGCGATTGCGGCGGCTTGGTTTGCGACACTCGGGAAGAGCGCTGCGTCGAGTGTTTGTCCTCCAGCGATTGTCGCTCGGGATCGGACTGCGTGAACCAGTCGTGCCAGCTCCCGCCCTGCAACAACTCCCTCGATTGCCCCGTCGACATGGTGTGTGACCGTGCGGCCTCGGTTTGTGTCGGCTGTTTGCGGGACGCGGATTGCGACGACGGTCTGCGTTGCCTCGACAACGTGTGCCGCGATGGAGTGGCGGGCACCGGGGGGAGTGGCGGGATTTCGGGCTCGGGTGGAGGCAGCGGCAGCGGGGGAGCGGGCACGGGTGGTGTAGCCGGCACAGGCGGCAGCGGGGGCACTGGTGGAGCGGGCACCGGCGGCTCGGGCGGCTCGGGCGGTTCTGGCGGTTCGGGCGGTTCTGGCGGTTCGGGCGGAGGCGGCGGATGTAGCCCGCTGGCCATGTACGTGTTGCTCGATTCTTCGGGCTCGCTCAGCTCGCTCTGGGTTCCGATGATGCAAGACGTGGATCGTTTCGCGAACGATCCAGCCTCGGCGGGGGTTTCGATGGGTGCGCACTTCCTCACCGCGGACACGAGCTGCAGCGCCAACACGTACGCGTCGCCGGCGGCTCCGATCGCGACGCTGCCCGGCAACGCGAGCAGCATCATGTCGCAGTTTCCATTCATCGCGTCGGGGCAAGGGGCGCTCGTCCCGGGCCTCCAGGGCGGCGTGACGCACGCTCGCAGCTACGAGTCGAGCAACTCGGTGGAAACCGTCGTCGTGTTGGTCACCGACGGGCCGCCCAACTCGATGGACTGCGTCGAAAACGAAGCGCCGCTCGTTACAGCGGCGGCAAGCGGGCTCAGCGGTAGCCCGAGCGTGAGAACGTTCGTCGTGGGGATCGGGTTCGACGCGGGGACGAGGCGACCGTTCTTCGAAAGCGTGGCGACCGCGGGCGGGACGAGTGCGTTCGTGCTCGTGCCGGTCTTCGACGCGCTCAGCGCGATTCGCGACAGCAACCGAACGTGCCTTTGAAGGCGTGAGCGGCGCGCGCCGGGCTCAGAAATGCGCTGGGCTCAGAAATCGACCCAAGCGCCAAAAAAATCGTCGACGTCCGACTTGCTGACGTTCGGTAGCTCGCTTCCGATCGTGTGCATCGCCTCGTAGACGTCCTCGCGATGCGTCGTGTCGAGTCCGTGTTTCGCGTCGAGCTTCGTGAATGCGTCGATGAACGTGTGGAGGATTTTCTCGGCGGCCTTCTTCGTTGGTTTCTTCTTGGACTGCGCTGCGGCCATCGCCGCCTTGAACGCCTTGCAGGCTGGTTTTTCCAGCTTCGGATCGAATTCGCCCCACTGGCGGAACGGATTGTTCGCATTGACGGCGATCCACTCGTCGGTGCGGGCTCCGCCCAGTTTCAGCTGTCTCAGCCCCGTCAGTCTCTCTTTCAGCACGTCGGCGTGAGCTTTCTTGAGACCCCACATCTCGAACGAAGCCAGTTGCTCTAGCGCGGTGCGGTCAGGGAAGCGTTCGACATCCATTTCGTAGAAGTCACGGAGCTCGATTTCGCGAAGGCCAGCTAGCTTCGAGAGCGAGTCTGTGCGCACGAGCTCCCCGGGCGCACCCGTCAAGGCGAGCTCGGCGAGATCTTCGTATCGTTCGAGCCGGTCGAGAGATGCGCTCCTCAACTGGATCGCTCCGATGCGCGACAGCCGCTCGAGCCCCACGATGCCCGAAGGGAGCTCGGGTTCGGTGAGCCAAAGCAACGTGCCGGCGCCCGAGAGCGGCGAAAAAACGCGGACGTTGCTCTTGCCAATCTTCCGGATCCCCAGCCAGTCGACGACGTCCCCTAGAACGAGCTCGAACGGTTTGCCCGTTGCTTCGACCGACAGCTTGCTGACGCCGGTCTCGCCGAGGTCAATCTTTCGCAGTCCGTGATCCGTCCACGTCACGTTGCTCACCATTCGGTGGCGCCTCAAGAAGTCTGCGAAGCCGCTATCGCTACCCGAGTAGCGCACTTCGGTGAGACGGCCGAGCTTCTCGAGCTCTTTCCACGGGATCTTTTCGTCCGCGCCGACACCGATCATGCCCGAGCCGGAGGCCGGTTTCTGGGTGAAGACGAGCGTGCTGGTTCCGAGTGGGATCTCGTGTTTCGTGCCGCCGAGGGGCACGGTTAGCGCACCGGAGTCGTCGACCGCAGCGTCGAAGGCCGCGCGCTCCCTTTTCGGACGCGCGTCCCAGCGCGACTGAAGAATCCTTTGGGACCCCGCCGAGGTCCAGGCCGAGTAGGACAGGGTGCGCTCTCGGTACTGCTTCACCGGAGGCAGCTTGCCGAGCAGCGTGAGCGACCAGTGCGGCACCGGCTCGACGAATATCCGGTATTCGCGACCCCGATGCGAATGGTGGTCGAGCACGAGCGGCTTGCTCTTCGCGATGGCCGCCGCCGTGGGTGGCTTCTTGCCGAGCCAATCGAGGGCGAGGATCTCCACTTTTTTTTCGTCGGTCCAGGTCACCTGACAGGCGCTGTACCGGCGGTCCGGATGCTGGCGGAAGTAGACTTCACCGAGCTCCGCGGTCTTCGGCGATGCGCCGACGGCCTTCACTTTTTTCGCGCGAGCCACGAAGCGCGAGCGTACCACGCGCGGGATCCGCCAACTGCGTTGTCGGAAGCTCGAATCATCACTCCGATCCCCAGAGCGCCATCATTGCGATCGGCGCGAGCGAAATGAACGAAGCCACGTAGACGAGCAGTATCACCACAGTTGCCACGACCCTCGGGGGCGGGGTGATGGCGCGTTCGTGCATCACTCTCATGTGGCTGCCGATCATCTTGGCCGCAGCTTGCGGATCGGGGAGCGAGCTCTTGGGGAGCGACGACGCGTAGTAGCTCGCGGCTGCGTCGTAGAGCAGTCGGCGTTCTTGCTCGGTGAGGTCGGCGGGTTCTTGCGCGGCACCGGCGAGGCCCGTCCGGAGGTCGTGAGCGCGGTGGACGAGGCCGGAACGAACGAAAGCGCCGAACGCCAGAAACACGCCTACGCCGGCGAGCAGCCACGCTTCGAGAGCGACGGACAGAGCGACCAAACCGCTGGCGCTGATCACGGTGAACCAGGTTTCGAGCCGCGGGCTGCGTGAAAAAAGCGCGAGAGAAACCAGGCGCCCCCCGTCGAGCGGCACGAACGGCAAGAGATTGAACCCGTTGAGCAAGAGCAGCATCGTGGCGACCGAAAAGAGCCACTCGGGCTCGCCGGGCAGGAAGGCGGCGAAGAAAAGAATTGGATACGCCGCGACGATCCCGGGCAGCGGTCCCGCAAGCAGAACGACGGCCTTTTTCCAAGGGGCGACGCCGCGCGACTTGCCCGACGCCGCAGCGCCGAGCATGGGGATGAAAAACACCTTCAGGTCGCGATAGCCGAAGAGCCACATCGCCAAGAGGTGACCGAGCTCGTGAAACACGAGCACGCCCATCAGCACGATGAGCGTGCGCCAGTCGAACTCGCCGAGCCCGAAGACGACGAACAGCACGGCGCTGCCCACGAGCCAGGCCCCGGCGTTTCTCGACTTTCGGTCTTCCTCCAGAAACCGTTCGAGCGCGTGCGGGAAGAGAGCGTCGTAGAACGCCTGGCCGTTCGCCACCTCGGGGGGTGGAGTGGGCTCGGTCGCCGCCAACGCTGCCGCCGCTTCTGAATCGGGAACGGGCGGCTGCTGCAACTACATCCCCCCTGGTCCTGGCCCCTTGCACCACAGTGTAAGAGGTTTCCTGCTGAAGTTGAACAAACACTCGCGCCCGCGCGCCGACCAGCTAGACAGGAACGCGGGGCTTCGTCACGGCGTGACGGCGGAACGTCAGGTCGGACCCGCGCGCCAACCGAGCACGGGTGGGACTGCCCGAAGGATCTTTGCCACGACTCCGGCTTGGGTCTTGGCGTTTACTCGCTCTCTCAGTTGGGCGAGGTGGGTTCGAACCGTGTTGTGGCTGATGCCGAGTCCTCGGGCGTAGCTGTTCGGGGCGACGCCGGACGCGAGGGCCGCGGCGAGTCGTGATTGAGCTCCGGTGAGATCGAACACCGATGCGAGCGCCGTCGTTTCGGGCTCTGGCGACGCGTCGAGGGGAGCGATCACGATCATGGTGAGCGTCTCGGTGGCCGCCCGTGAGGCGCGGGCGGCGGCCAGCGGGCCGATGTGGATTGCGTAGAAGCAGCCGTCGGCGTCAGAGACCCGCATCGACCCCCCACGGGGCTCGCGTTTGCCGCGCGAGCTTCGGGTGGCTCGACGGACGAGCGTTCGGAGGGTGAGGCAGCCGTCGTAGGTCGCGGACCAGTCGGGCTCGTCGGGGGGCGTTTCCGGGTTGATCTTGGCCAGCAGTCGGCGGGCGACCTCGTTGGTGAATCGGATGGTTCCGTCGGGGGTGGCGAGCACTATCCCGAAATCGAGTCGATCGAGCGCGTGGGCGAGATCGTCGCGCGAGGCTTTCTCGAAGGGATCCATGCGGAGTCGTTGGCGCCCCACCGTCCTCGGCGAGGGTCGTCGGGGTGTTTGTCCGAAAAGGGGTCGGTTCGATCACGCTGGCCGAAAAAAAAGACTTCAGGCCGGGCCGCCACCGAGGGCTAACCTCCTGGTGCCGTGAACGAGGCGTTCGACTTCGAACGGGACCGTGTCCTGGACGCCGTGCGCGAGGGGCTGTTCGGCGCCCCCGTCGAGTCTCGATTTCTCGGAAGGTTCGAGGTGCGGGCTCGGCTCGGCGAGGGCGCGAGCGGCGTCGTCTACCGCGCCTTCGATCCGCGTCTCGAGCGCCCAGTCGCGCTGAAGCTGCTCACGCCGCCCCTCGGCGCGGTTGCGGCCGCCGCTGGGCGTCGAATCGAGGAGGAGGGTCGTGCGCTCGCCAAGCTTTCGCACCCGAACGTCGTCGCGGTTCACGACATCGGTGAGGAAGAGGGCGTCTTGTTCTTGGCGATGGAGTTGGTGGAGGGGACCACGCTGCGCGCCTGGCTCGATGCCGAGCGCAGAAGCCAACGCGAGGTGCTGAGGGTCTTGCTCGGCGCCGGCCGCGGCCTGGCCGCCGCCCATCGAAGCGGGTTGATCCACCGAGACTTCAAGCCCGAGAACGTGATCCTGGACTCCGATGGCGTCGCACGAGTCGTCGATTTCGGTCTCGCGGTGGGAGTCGAAGGCGAGGTGAGCACGTCACCGTCATCGTCGACGGGTCTCCGCGGCACCCCCGCCTACATGGCCCCGGAGCTTTGGCGAGGTGAAGCCGCCGGCGCGCCCAGTGATCAGTTCGCGTTTGCCGTGGTGCTGTACGAGGCGCTCGAAGGCTGTCGCCCCTTTGGGGTTGGCGACGCCGCGGTGCTCCGCGATTCGCTTCTCGCGGGGCAAAAGAGGCCGCTGTCCCAGAAGGTCCCGAGGTGGCTCCGAAGCGCCATCGACCGAGCGCTCGATCCCGATCCCCGAGCGCGCTTCCCGTCGATGGATGCTCTCGTGCAAAATCTCCACTCCGCGCCACGTCGTCGTCGGATCGTCGCGGGCCTGGCGTTTGCAGCTACGGCTGCCGTCGGCATCGGCGCAGTGGCGTCGTCGCTCGACCCCGCTTGCTCTACGGGGGACGAGCATTGGCAGGCCGTTTGGAACGACGTGCGGCGGAAAGAGGTCGCTCTGGCGTTCCGCGAGTCCAAAGCGACCTACGCTACTCGTTCGCTCGAGCTCGCCACTCTGGCGCTCGACCGGTTCACGAAGAACTGGTCCGACGAGTACGTCGATGCGTGTGAGGCCACCAGTGAGCGCCACGAGCAATCCGCAGCCCGCCTCGATGTCCGGATGGACTGCCTAAAAGAGTCCCTCTCGGCGGCAGACGAAGCGCTGCGATTGCTCAGCGTCCCCGAGCACGACGTCGTCGCGCGCGCCGAGCGCATCGTGGACGAGTTGCCCCAACCGAGTGCATGCAGACGCCCCGCGAGGCTTCTTCTTCCGCCGGCGGCCGTGCAAGACCGCGCCAAGTCCGTGCGGAGCGAGCTGACACGAGTCACGGTGCTCGGTAGCGCCGGGCGGTACAAGAACGCGTTCGAGGCGGCCGAAACGCTGGTGACCCAGGCGAAAGAAATCGGATGGCGCCCGCTCGAAGCCGAAGCGTTGCGTCTGGCCGGCGACATGGCCCGCGGCGTCGGGAAGAACGAACGGTCGGAAACGCTGCTGTTCGATGCGTACATCGCGAGCGTCGCCTCGTCGAACGAGGTCGGTGCCGTGCGCTCTGCGCTCGGACTGGCGCAGACTCTGGGGGTCGCCCGTGGGCGCTACGACGACGCGTTGAAGTGGACTCATATCGCCGACGCGGCACTAGAAACGGCGTCGCCATCTCCACGTTTACTTGCCGAGGTGCACGCGACTCACGGTTGGATGCTGACGCGCGCCGGGGACCACGAGCAGGCGCTCCGGGTGCTTCGCGGCGCTCTGGACGAGACTCGGGCGGCGTATCGAAGCAACCATCCTCAGGTCGCGACGGTGCTGTCCCGCGTCGGCGTCGCCGCTGGCAAGGCGGGGCTCGGCTCCGAGTGCGAGCACCACGAAGAAGCCTACGAAATTCGAAAAAGCACGCTCGGCCCCGACCATCCGGACTTCGTCAACTCTTACGACCGCCTGGCGATTTGCGCTGCCTCCAAAAAGCAGTTCGAGAACGCCGCGTCGCTGTACGAAAAGGCGTTGAGCATCGCGGGCCGGGATTTTGGACCCGAGCACCGGGAGACCGCGCGCATCTGCAACAACTTTGCGTGGTTCAAGATGCAGCATGGCGACTACCCGCGAGCCATAGAGCTCTACCGTTGCGCCGAGCGCGCCTATGCGGCGGCCGGCCACGAGCACCAGCGAGGTGCCGCCGTGGCCGGCGAGGGGCAAGTGCTCTACCGAAAAGGCGACTTCGAGGCTGCGAAAAAATCGTTCGAGCGAGCCAAGAAAATCTACGAGGCCGCGATCCCGGAGCAACATCCGTCGATGGAGGTGGTGTTGTTCCAGCTCGGCAACGCGCTCCGTGCACTCGACCGGCTCGAAGACGCGGAACGAGTCTACCGTCGCGCGATCGAGATCGGCGAGGCGCGTAGCGATCCTGGCGCGCATCGGCTCATGTTTTCTCTGATGGGCCTCGGCCTCACCCACTTGGCGGCCGGAAGAACGAACGCCGCGCGGGGGCCCCTCGAACGCGCCCACGCCATGTCGACGGGAGCTTCGAAGAAGGTCGAAACGCCCACGAGCGCGCTGCTCTCGTTCGCGCTGGCGCGCGTGCTCTACGAGTCGGGCGAACGAGAGCGCGCCGAAGCGCTGGCCCGCGACGCGCTCGCCGCGCTGTCGGCGGACGAGCCGCTCGCGAAAGCACAGCGTGGCGAAGTCACCGCCTGGCTCGACGCGCCGTCGCTCTCGACCCGAGCTCACCCGAAGAATTCGCGGCCGTGGCCGGACGTCTGGCACACCCGCTTTTGATCGGCTCAGCGCGAGTACGGCTGGACGGACTTCGCCCACGTCTCGAAAGACTCGTCGTCGTCGAACGAAAGATCTCCGGCATCCACGCTCTCGAGGTGCGAGCGCAGCTTCTCGATGCCGATGCGCAGACGACTGCGCACGGTGGCTTCGGGAATGTCGAGCACGGTCGAGACCTCCGATCCGCTCAAACCTTCCCAGTAGTGGAGCTCGAGCGCGATCTGCTGGTCGAGGGGGATTTTTCGGAGGGCGCTCACCAAAAGCGCCTCGGTCCGCCGGTGTCGCACGAGCGAGCTCGGTGATGGCGCGAGGTCTTCGAGCGTCGAGAGCTCGAAGTTGACCGACTCCTTGCGTCGGTCTTCGAAGTGCTTCTTCAGCACGTTTCGCGCGATCGCAAAGAGGTACGTTCTCACGCTAGCTTCGGCGCGGAAGCGCTCGCGTGCCTCGACGAGTCCGAGGAAGGTGCGCTGCACGAGATCCGAGACGTCTTCTCCGGTCTTGTGGGAAAAAAATCGATAGATCGCGTCGAAGTGACGCCCGAGCAGCGCCTCTCCCGCGGGCGCGTCGCCGCCGCGCCACACCTCGAGCAGCTCAGCGTCGCTCGGCACGTCCTGCACGCCTCGCACGATACCGGAGACGGCGGTTCCTTGGGCGCAATGACGCGCGAGTAAACGAGCGGCGCGCCGCTCCTTACTCGTCGCTTTTCGCTCTTAGCTGGCCTAATCGTCGATTCGGACTATAGTGAAGGTGCTCCCGCACGGCCTCAAGCCGCGTGCGCGGATCGACAAGAATGAGGCGGCGCGCTGGCCGAAGCGTGTTCGCAGTACCCCGAGCGCCAACGAGCCACGCCATGAAAAAACTGTTCTATCGTCTTCCGGTGCGTGCCTATCGGCGCGCGCTCGGAACCCTACATCCGTCCTGCACGCTCCCCGATGGGGACGTTGCCGTCGGCGACACCTTCGAGCTTCGAGAGCACGATTCGAAACGCGACGAGGAAACGGGCAACGTCATGTTCGTGACTGCCTCGAGCGTCGCGCGGTCACGGGCCTCGAAGACGCGACCTGGGTCACGGGTTCGATTCGCCGTGAATCGTCTCGCCGGAAGGTAGCGAGCCAGACCGATGTTTCAAAACTCGAAGGCCCGCGCAGCGGCGGCACGCTACAACGACAGAAAAGAAGCCGAGGACTCGGCCGACAGGTTGAAGGACATCATCCCGACGCTCGAAACCTTGAAGTTTCAGATCCAGCATGAAGCCGGCGGGTACGGAGTCGCCGAGCCGGGGTACGTCCGCCACGTCATGGTCGCAACGGCGCCCGCGCTGTTCTTGATTCCGTGCGGCGGGTCCAACTGCACGAACGGCGGGCACGACATCACCCTCGTCGTGATGCGTGCGCTACACGCCGCGTCGACCAAGTTCGACGGTACCGACATCTGCTACGGCGAAGCCGGAACCGGCTCGTGCGAACGAGTGCTCAGCTACAGCGCCACGGCATCCTTCGGCTCGGACTGATCGCCCGCCGACTCCGCCGCTGGTGCCGTTGAGCACGTAGTAGACCGTTGTTTGTTCGGCCTGCTGGGGCAGGCGCGTTCGTGGGCCCATAGAAAGCTCCCACGCGGGTCGCCGAGTCGCGCGCTGCCTGGGTCGCCGTGTCACTACGGCTGACGTTCCTCGACGGGTGACGTGTTCCGAGGGATGACGTGTTCCGAGGGATGACGTCGCTCTGTGGCGGCGCGGGAAGCATCCCGGTCGAAATGAGAGAGAACGTTACATTTCGAGGGGCATGGGTAGGCATGTGCCCGGGAATGTGACGTTCGCTTTCATTTTCGGGTGGATGCTTCGGGTGGATGCTTCGGAGGGGGGGGCGGCGCGGGAAGCATCCCGGTCGAAATGAGAGAGAACGTTACGTTTCGAGAGGCATGGGTAGGCATGTGCCCGGGAATGTGACGTTCGCTTTCATTTTCGGGTGGATGCTTCGGAGGGGGGGGGCGGCGCTTTAGTGTCGCTTGCGGCGTTTTGCGCGGCGCTCTCGTAGCTCCTCGTGCAGCTTCTTTTGTTCGGGGGTGAGCACGGCGGCGACTTCGGCGTCGACCTTGTCTCGCAGGGCGTCGTGCTCGGGTCGGCACTTCTCGGAGATTGCTCGGCGTTCGTCTCGATGAGACTCGATGATCGTGCGGATCTTGTCGCGCTGCCCGTCGTCGAGATCCAGGCGACGCGACATGGCTTCGACCAGGAACTTTTCGCGGGCTTCGTGGGGCGGTCCGCCGAAGTGGCGGCCGAAGCGTTTGTGGTGGGTGGCGCGCATCGCAAAACCGCCGGCGACGCCGCCGAGCACGAAGGTGACGAGCAAGACGACACCGGCTTTCCAGGAGAAACCTTTCATTGCTCGAGCTCCACGACGTCGAAGGTGGCAATGACTTGTTCGTCGACGGCGTTCTCGGCCTGGGCGGCCCACACGATGCAGGCGGCGGCGGCCGCGGCGAAGCCCGCGACGACGACGCGGCCCGTCCTCCAGATGTCCGAGCCGAGGGCCTCTGGTGCCGGCCGGTCACCGAGCTTGGCGAGCACGGCGTCCGGGAGCTCGTTGGTCGGGCGAAGATCTGCGGTCGCCTTGGCGAAGGCTTCGAGCCGGCGATTCACGTCGTCGTCGAATGCGGCTTCGACGACGGCGTCGGCAAAGTCGTCGTTCGGTCGAAGCTCCGCGGTCTCGGCGGCGAGCTCCTTCAGCCGGTCTTCGTGCTGGTCACTCACCGCTCGCCCTCCGGAGCCGAAGCGTCGAGCGCGCGCGGACCAACAGCTGCTCGACCGCGCCGGCAGTCAGCTCGAGAATCTCCGCGGTTTCCGCCGTCGTGTAGCCTTCCACGGCCTTGAGAACGATCGCCGCCCGCTGTTGCGGCGGCAGCGCGTCGAGCCACTCGCCGAGCTCCTCGAGCGCCAACTACACGTCTTGAGTCACGTGCTGGTCGAATCGTGCGATGGCGGGCGCCTACGACGATGGCTCGTCCGTTGGTCCGTCCTCTTTGCGTCGGTCTCGGGCGCGCAACGAGTCGATGGCACGGTTGGTCACGATGCGATGAAGCCACGTGGACACGTCCGCTCGCGATTCGAACCGCCCGCCGGTGAGCGCGCGATGCGCTTTGATGTAGGCGTCTTGCAGCACGTCCTCCGCGTCCGCGGTGTTTCCCATGATGCGCGCAGCCAGACGGTAGAGACGGTCTTGGGTGTGCGCCACGATCGCGCGAAACGCCGGCTGGTCGCCGTCCGCCGCTCTCGCGGCCATCAGCTTCAGGTCGGCGCTCACGCTTTGGGGCTTTCTTCACGGCGGGTCATCATCGGGGGGGAGATGGGGCGGCGAGGCATCGCGCGGGGGACACGACGCTCGCCGCCCACGGGGTGGTTTAGAGCTCGAGAGCCTCGGGCTCCACGATTTCTTCCGTAGGGGGCTCGTCCGCCGGGTTTTGCATGTCGAGCATGCCGCCATGCCCCGGTCGATCGAGCTTTCGGTCCTTCATTTGCTCGAACCGTAGCTGCATCTTGTCGGCGAGCTTCGTCCGCTGCGCCGGCGTCAGAATGGGCAGAAGCGTCTCGAAGTGCTTCATTCCGCGGTTCATTCCGTGGGCCATGTGCTCGGAGAACCGTGCGCCGAGATCGAGACGGGCGGCGTCGAAGTCGGCCTTCGCGAACGCCGTGAGCGTCTCGGTCATCTTCTTCGCCCGGGCCTCGCGCTTGGCCTTCCACTCGCCACGACTGGGTCTGTCGGTGGGGCGAGCGGCGTCGAGCTTCGCGCGCTGCTCTTCGGTGAGGTCGAGATCCTTCATGAACCGACCAAAACCGCCGCGCATGTGTTTGCCCTTGGCCTTGCCTTCGTGCCGACGCATTTTCTCGCCGTCACCCTTGGCGCCTTTTCGTTCTGCCCGGCGCTTCGATCGCGCTTCGTGTTTGGCCCGGAGCGTGTCGACCAGCGTCTCGCGCTGACTGGCGTCGAGCGTTTGGTGGAGCTCGTTCAACGCGCTGACGATCTTCGTCGTCTTCTCGCTCATGCGTTTTTCCATCGCGGCCTTGTCGATCTCGAGGTCCGCGAGGTTGCCCGAACGGATGGCGGCGATGAGCTTGGCCTTGTGTTCTTTGTGCGCCTCGTGGCGCGCGGCGGGGTCACCGCGCAGGCCGTTGCGCAGCGCCTCGATCTTGGTGCGCTGCTCGTCGCTCAGGTCGACGAACTCGAGCGCTCCGCCAATGAGGTCGGCGCCACGCTTACCGTGCTGCTTGCCGTGCTTGCCGTTTTTGCCGTGGCGCTTGCCGCGATCCGGCTGGGCGGAGGGCTCTGCCAGTTGCGCCTCCTGCTTGACCTCGGGCTGCTCGACGGGCTGTTTTCCGTCAGAGCCGGTAGCGCAGCCGACGCCCAAAAGTGCAATGGCCACGACCGTGTAACTGATGGTGCGATTTCGCATCTCGATAATCTCCTTCGGGCCCGCTTTTGGGCTCTGAGGGTTCGACGCCGCTCGTGAGGCTTTTCCTACGGTTGATCCCCAAACTTCAGATAAGTGGGCTGATTTCATGGGTTTGCCGGAGATGCCCCCAGGGTCGGGCTACACCGCCTCCGGCGCCATCGCCGAGTCGAGCGCGGTGCTCACGTGGCCTCGTCACGCTCCCCGCGGCGCTCGCGCGACCGTCACGACCGCGCCCAGCGGGTCGCGTCGAAGGGAGCGGCAGACGTCTATTGTCCGAACTGTGCCGTCGCGTCGGCTTGGGTCGCGGCGATGGTGTCGAGTTTTCCGTCGAGGTCGAGGTCGACGTAGTCGGTGAATACCACGAGCCCGGCCCCGCCGTTGGGCACCATCCTGGCGTCCGAGGGGATCCCGTCCGGCGAAAACTCCAGGACGCAAACCTCGGTGCGATTGCTCACGCAGAAGTGTGCCGCCTCTAGGGCTCCGTCTCCGTCGGTGTCTGCAAAGCTACGCGGAACGCAGGCACTCGGGCACGGGGGCTCGGGGATCACCGTGAGCTCGAACCAGCCGTCCACTTGGGCGTCTGCTGGGCGCCAGTGCAAGCTAGGGAAGGCGGGGTTGCCAGTGAGAACGACGTTGGCCTCACCGGCGCCTGCGGAGGCGACGCGCCAGTCGGGGGTCACGAGCGAGCTCACCGCCGCAGACGACGACACGTCCATGAGCGTCCCGCCCACGAGCTTTCGCAGGCCCGTGGAAGTGACGGCATCTAGATCTCCATCGTTCCCGAAGTCGGCGAGAAGCTCGAGCGTCGGATCGACGAGGGTGCCGGTGGGGGCCAGGCCCGGCAGCGTGGCGACCAGCACCCCAGGCGGAGCGAGGCTCGTGATCGCGAGCGCTGGGTTCGAAGGGGCACTTTGCACCAGCAATGTGTTGTCTCGCGGAAGATCGATCGGATAGCCCACGATGTCGCAGGCGTCGGTCACGCCGTCGCCGTCCGCGTCCGGCTGGAGCGGATCGGGGGTGAGGATGCAGCCGTCGGTGGTGTTGGGAACCCCATCGCCGTCGAGATCGGCATTCAGCGTCGCTTGGTACGCTACGAACACGGGTTGCCGGCCCGTGTCGGAGCTCGCATGAACGAAACCGTAGCGGCCGCCGCTCAGGCCGATGGGGAACACCGATCCATCGGGGGGGCCGCCGCCGCGTGTTCGAACCACTTCGACGAGCGGGGCGAAGCTCGTGCCGTCACCGAGGGCGATGCCGACGACACCAAAACAATGGATGAGCAGGTCCGGGTGGTTCGATCCCGCGAAGTTGGCGGCGGCAACCACGCTGCAGGCCTGGGCGCTCGACGTCTTCGACCACACTATCGTGGGCGCGCCGAGGCTCGGTGTCGGCACGACGACCGGGGCGGCGACGTCGAACTCGTGCACGAGAGTCCACACCGAGCCACCTGCTGAGCCGATCTCGAGCGCCAGCCGTGTGCCGGCGGGAGCGGCGTCGGGAATCGTGAACCGCGGCTCGCCCGCCGCTTTGGCGACGGTGACGCCGCAGTTCGGGTTGGACGCCGCGCACTCGATCCGAAACGGCGCCATAGGCGGCGTCTGGCGCCACGCGGGGTTCAACAGAAACGTGGTGCCTGCAGGAATGGCAGTGAACGAAAAGGGATGAAGCGCTTCGGCGCCCACGGCGGGTTCGGCCAATACGCTGACCGAGCCGGAAATGGTGGTGACCGCCGAAGGCCCGTGTGCGGTGACGTCGATGGCGAGTCGTCCGGGGTTCTGGGGTGGGGTTGCCGCGGGGATCACGAGCGAGAGTAGGTTGGCCCTCGGCCCGCCGGGCGCCCCGGTGTCGGCGACGGTGAAGGTGACGTCCTCGGGGTTCGGTCCGCCCCAAGGGATCGTCGCGTCGATGCTCCACTCGTACCAGAGCGGCGTGCCGTCAGCGGGTTGGAAGATGGTGTCGAGATCGACGGAGTACGTCTCGCCGGCGTTGACTGACGTGGGCAACGAGCCGGTCAAGAGGGGGCGGCCGGCTGCCGCCGTTGGATCGACCTCTCGGTAGTCGCAGTCGGCGTCGATGAACAGTGGTCGCGTCGACGCGAAGCTCACGATTCCGCGTGGGTCGCGCCCGAAGGTCGGATCGCACACGAGCGAGAAGTGGTCGTTGGTGAGGCCGAAGCTGCATTGAGTGTCGTAGACCTCTTGGTACTGGATTCGATCGCCGAGGATGCCGCAGACCAAGTCACCGATGTCAGCTGATCCTGGAAGCAGCACGTGCGGCAAGTTCATCCGAACCTCGGGCAGCCGGGTGCCGTTCGACTCGGTGACTCTTTGGGGACCGTACTCGCCCGGCCCCGACACGCCGCCCGCACGGAACCTGAAATCGAAAGGAAACTCGAAGAAACCGCCGCCGCCAGGACAGGACTCCTGGTAGAGGTCGGTCACGCGCTCTCCCAACCACGTGCCGAGCTCCATGTCCACCTGGAGTGCACCCGTACCGGGATCGTGAAGCGCGCGACACACGACTGGCTCCCCCTCGCCCCGGATCACGTCGGGAACGTGAATCGACACGCGTTTGCTGAGGCTGGTCGCCGCGGGGCGAATCGGGCAGTCATCCGCTCGCGAGTACTCACAGTAGGAGAACCGGCCCCGCGCCGTCGCTTTGCGGTTCCGGTCGAAGTCCGAGAACACCTGCATCTCGTAGGTGCCCTCACCTTTCCAATCGCTTCGACTGTCGATCTTGATCGAGCCGCTCTCGCCAGTCCACCATTCCCCGTTGAATCGAAGACTCAGGCTCCCGCTGCTCTGACTGTCGAGATTGTCGATCGTGGGATCCACGCTGAGCTCGAGGGGGCCGTCGAGAAGAGAGGGGAGGACGCCGCTGCAGCCCGAGAGCGTCAGTCGATCGTCTCCGTACACGCGCACTGGCGTGGTCATCGAGTAGTGGTTCCGGATGAACTGGGACGGGAGCATTCCCACGCAATCGATTCGGAATTCCGTGTCGTTCGGATCGATCGCCCGCGCCGCGTCCGAGCCGCCGCCGCCGCTGCCGCATCCGGTCGCGATCGCGATCGGCAGCACCGCCAGCTGGCGAGCCAACCGACTCATCGCGGTCCCCCAAGCAAGACCGCTGGAAATCCCGACGAGTTGAGCGCCAGATCGGTGAAGCCGTCACCGTCGACGTCGGCAACGCCGTAGCCGCCGGTCGACGTTCGGAGCTCGAACGATTGTGGGGTGGCCCACCCGCTCTCTTCCTGGAGTGCCACGCCCAGAGCGGAGGGGTTGTAGAACGGATCGAGCTCCAAACCCGCTGTCGTGGTGCCTGCGGCAGCCACATCGTTCCTGCCGTCGCCATCGAAGTCTGCGATCGCCACCTGTCCGCTTGCCGAGATGGGCGCGAACGGCGCGGGAAGCTCCCACGCAAACCCTCCGGCCCCATCCGCGGCGTAAATGTCGATCGTGTCCCCGACCAGGACGACGTCGGCAGTGCCGTCATTGGTGACGTCGCCGACGCCGACGACACGTGGCGCTCCCGAGACGGCGACCTCGGCGAGAACGGTGAATCCCCCCCCGTCGTTCCTCACCAGTTGAAGCCCGCCACCGTAGAGCAGGGCGACGTCCACCAAGCCATCCCCATCGAAATCACCGATGTCGAGCCACTGCACGTAGCCTGGACAGTCCGCTGGATTCTCGAGCGGGCAAATACTCGAAGGAAGCTCGACACCGTCGAGCACGGGCATTGGCGTCGCGCGCCACTCGACGGTCGCCGTGACGTCGCCGATCCTTTTCGAAATGATGTGCCGCGCAGAATCGTGGGGCGCTGACCAAGGCCTCGTGCTGATCTGGCCGCTGGCGTCGACCTCGGCGATGAAAGTTTCCGCTGGTGCAACGACGACGACACTGTCCGGGTCGCCCGGTATCATCGTCATTCGCGCCGTCTCTCCGACGTTGGTGAGTGACTGATTCGACACCGCTTCGAACACGAGCCCATCCGCGCCCTGGGTCACGCGAACGAAATCGATCCTCGTGGCCCCGAGCATCACGAGATCGACGAGGCCGTCGCCATCGAAGTCGCCGGCGGCCATGCCTCGACTACCGCCGGCCAGATCTATCCTGGCTCGTTCGAACGTGTAGCCGGGGTCCCACTCTTCTCCGAACGCCAGATCCACCTCGTTGTCGGAAGGGATGTCGGCAAAACCTTCGAGGGGTTCACACGCGTATGTGGTGCTGCCCGAAGCATCGCCGGTGATGACTGGAACGTTGGGAGGACGGCAGGGCTGCTCCGTCTCGCAGAGCGCCTCGCAGCTTTCGGTTGCCACGAAAAAAAACTCTCCATCGAGCGCGCCCTGTTGGGCCTCGATGGAGTCGATGTCCACCTTCGCGAGCCTGGTGCCAGCGGGACAAGCGTCGGCGCATTCGAGGTCGACGCCACCGCCGCCGCCACAAGACGAGGTAGCCAGGGCCGTGAACAACCCGACACCCGCCAGGACGGCCGCGGCAGACCCCGCTCGACGACGCAACACATCATCCGAATACGCCAACTGGCGATCGTTGTCACCCGCCGGCAGCGATCACGCGTGAGTACATGTGCCCAGGAAGATGACTTTCGATCGATCTGGAATCCGCGTTCGTCATCGATTTGGATTCTGCGCGTCGTCGAGGACACGCCGCACAGGCTCCATGGCGACAACGCGTCGCTACGCCACCCGGTCGGTTCTGGCGTAGCGTCCGGATGCGCGAGCCAGCGTCGCCGGTTCCGGACGGACCAGACCTCCTCCTGCTGCGCGGAGCCCGACAGTCTCTCCACGGAGGAGTCTGTCTATCCTGGTTGCCCAAGTGAGCGGACGCTGCGTCCGGGCGAGCACAGCTCAGGAGGTAGGTGTGGGCATCAAAGAATCGCGACTGACTACGGAGCCACTGTGGGCGTTTCGAATTGCATCCACTGATAGCGGTAGCCGCTGACGAGGTCGTGGGTTTCCGTCGTGAGCTCGGCGTCGGGCCAACGCACGGTGACCTGCGCGCGACACGCGGTGCCCAGCCCGAAGTGCAGCGTCAGATCGTGCTGGGCGCCGTAGTGGCCATGGCCGCCGCCGATCTCTTGCGTCTGGGTAGTGCCGTCTTCTGCAACGACGGTCACGCGCGCGCCGATGGCCGCGCGGTTGCTCGTGCCGACGCCCGCGAGCTCGACCTGAAACCAGTTGCCCGCCTGCGCGTAGGTGTTCTCGAAAAAGCGGACCTGCTCGTCCGGGTAGCAGTCTGCTCCGCCGGCGCCACTGCAGCGAGCGCGCGAGTGCCCGACGACGGCGTCGAGATCGCCGTCGCGGTCGAAGTCGGCGATGGCGATGCCGTGGCTGCGGTGCTGGTCGATGCCTTCGGCGATGGGGACCGGCTCGAACACGCCTGAGCTGACTTGATGGTACAGCCAGCCTTTCGCTTCGGGATAGTCGGTGGAGCCGATGTAGATGTCCGGCCAACCGTCGTTGTCGAAGTCGAAGATCGCACCGGTGATGTCGCCGTCGTTCCACGACACGATGTCGTAGTCGCGCGTCAAACCCGTCACGGAGTTTCCGGGTCGCTCGAACGCGATGTCCGCGGCCCCGGTGTTGAGCAGTAGCTCGCTCGGATCGGACGATGTGCCCACATCCCAATGCACGATCTCGGAGGTGAGCAGATCCATGTCGCCGTCGTTGTCGACGTCGCCGCACATCGTCGCGCCGCTGTTGCCGCCGAGGCGAAACGGATTGCGATCTTGCGCGTGGTTCCAACGGAACGCGTCTGCCTGGGTGACGCATTGAATGAACGCGGGCCCTGGCACGCCGGCGCAATCTGCATCCATCGGGTTGAGCTGGCAGTGACAGCGCGCCGACTCGTTGTCGGCCCAGTCGACGCGTGCGTCGAACGCATAACCCGAGGCGATCGAGATGTTGGCGTACTTTTGATCGTCGACAGTGCCGACCGCTTGCCAAAGATGGTTGGGCGCGCGCCCGTACGACGACGACAGGAGCTCGAGGTTGCCGTCGTCGTTCAGATCGCACGCCAACGCGCCCCACGCGACGGTGTGCGATGCGGCACGGTTGAGGTCGTCGGGCGTCCACGGTCTCGTGTTCAGCCCGGCGGGCGTCGTCACGTCCACGAAGCCCCCGGCCCCGTCGCCGACGTAGAGCGCGTCTTGGCGGGGCTGCAGATTGATCGATCGGGTCACCCAGAGATCCAGCGTGCCGTTGCGGTCGACGTCGGCGAACGCGGCGCCGGCGGGCGAGTCACCCCTCGAGACGCGCAGCGCCGAGTCTGCAGGTCCCAGCGAAAACGTCCCGTCTCCATCGTTGACCAGCAGCTCGCTCGTCTCCGGGCTCGCGGGCATGGCACTGGGGTCGTCGCTCTTGCCAACGTAGGCGTCGAGGTCACCGTCGTTGTCGACATCGCCGAAGGCGTAGACCGTGCCTGGTCGTCCGAGATCGGGATTCGTCTCGGTACGATTCTGTAGAAGCCCGCTCGACGGCGTGACGTCCTCGAAGGTGCCATCGCCCTTGTTCCGCATCAGCCAAGTGCGTCGCGCACCGCCCTCGGAAAGATCGTCGGCCACATCGCCCGCGCGTCGCACCAACAGATCGGGCCAACCATCGCCATCGAAGTCGACCGCCGTCAGGCGTGTTCCAAGGACGCCGGCGAGCCCGCGTCTTGCCGCCGATTCGGTGAACACCGGCGTGCCAGCCGCCCAGCGCGTGCCGTCGGTACAGATGGGAACAGGACCACCGCCACCGTCCTGCCCGCCACCGTCCTGCCCGCCGGCGCCAGGATTGCCACCGCCTTCGTCATCACCGCCGCACGCGACCGCCACGAGTGCGAGCGCCACCGTTCCCATGCCAAGTCTCCGCACCCTGTGGAGAGTTATCATTTTCGCAGCGTTTGGCACGGCGCATCGCGCAATCGAAGCGGGAAGGGAGGGCGCCCCGGCGCGCTAGACAAGTCGGTGCGATCCCTTCACCATGGAAGCGTTCTTGCTTACCTACATGGAGGGTTACTATGGGCTCTCGAACGCGAATCCCCGTTGAGCCGCGCATCGCGGCGTTGATTGGAATCTTGGCTGGGTTGCCACTCGCGGCCGTCTCGTGCGGTGGCGCGGACAGCGACGGGATCTTCAGCGACGGTTCGGCTGGCTCGGCTGGTAGCGGCACTGCCGGAACCGGCGGTACCATGACCGGTGCCGGCGGAGCGACGGGAGGCGCTGCGGGCTCTGGAACCGGCGGATCCGCCGGCGGCAGCGCCGGAGCGGGAGGCAACGCCTGTCCCGACGACGACGGCGATGGCGAGACGGTGTGCGCGGGCGACTGCGACGACACCGACCCCAACAACTTCTCCGGCAACACCGAGGTGTGCGGCGACAACGCGGACAACAATTGCGACGCGACGGCTGACGAAAACTGCGGAGGGCTCGGAACTTTCGTCTCGGAGCTGACCGGCAACGACATGAACCCCGGTACCCAAGCGATGCCTGTTCAGACGATTAACCAGGGCATCGTCAACGCGCAGACCATCGGCGGTGGGGTCGACGTCTTCGTCGCCGAAGGCACGTACAACGAGGATGTCACCCTCGTCGAGGGCATCAGCATCATCGGTGACCACCAATGCGACACGAGCTCGTGCTCGTGGACGCGCGGCGCCAGCGCGACGCCGAGCACGATTCAGAATACCGATGCCGACGGGGTCTTGGCGGACGACTCGATCACGCGCGCGACACGACTCGATGGGTTCACCATCGAGGGCAACGACGGTGGTGGCGCGGGGCAAGGGCGAGCGGCGGTCACGCTCGACGGAGGTAGCCCGACGATTTCGAACAACGTCATCAACGGCCCCGACGTCACGGGTGGCAACTTCCGTTCTGGGCGCTCTCAAGGGCTGATAGTCCTCGCGCCAACCGCGGATCCGGCTGGGGCGCTCATCGAATCGAACGAAATCACCGGCGGCATGTCGGGCGGCAACAGCAGCATCGGTCTGATGATGGACCGGGCTCAGGGCGTCACGGGAAACCTCGTCGCCGTCGTTCGGAACAACCGCCTCCGAGGCGGTCAGGGTCGAAATTCGAACGGAGTGGCCGCGTTCGGAACGACAGCTGGCACCATGTTCGTGAACAACGACATCGCTGGCGGCCCAGCAGGTTCGGGGACCTCCTTCGGTATGGCGATCGAAGGCGTCATGACCATCGACACGAACCGCATCAACGTCGACGCCAATCGCGTCGGCTCTTGCGGAAATGGCCAGCAGAACTGGTGCGGGGGCATTGCGAGCTTCAGCGCGACCGCGGACATCTACAACAACGTGATCCAGGGCGCTGACGCGCCGAACAGTACCGGCGTAATGCTCTTCGAAGCCGAGATGCCGGCGGGCGCGATCATTCTCAATGGCAATACCATCGGCGGCAGTCCACCTACGGGCTCACCGGGTGGAGGCAGTAGGAGCGCAGCGCTGGTGCTGCGCATCGGGGATTGCGGCACGTGCGGGTTCAATGCGCGCATCGGTCGCATCCGAAACAACATCCTCGTCGGTGGCGACGCCTCCACGAGATTTGCCGTCTACGAAGACGCGCCCCCATCGCGCACCCAAGAGCCCGAAGCCTTCGAGAACAATCTGCTGTTCCTCGCAGGCGGTCCGGCGGGCAACGACGCTCTCTACCGCGAATGGGACGGGTCGTCGGCAACGCTGCACACGATGCTCGGCGCGGTAAACGGCATGACGATCCCTCAAAGCGGTCCGGTCGCTGCGAACATAGAGGGTGATCCGATGCTGGGCTCTATGGGACACGTCGGAGCTGGCTCGCCCGCGATCAACGCCGGCACGGCGACCGAAGCGCCGGCGCTGGATCTGGATGGAGAGACGCGGCCTCAGGGAAGCGCCGTCGACATCGGGGCGGACGAAGCTGGATAGTCGTCCGGCGGGGAGCCGCGCGTTCGCGCGCACATCACTCGGGGTCAACAGCCATCCGGGCCACACGCCGCGCCTTCGTCCAAGCTCGGCTCTGAAGAAAGATCCGCGAACGCCTTCTCGATGACCTGCGTGAACACGTTCTGCTCTTGGGCGCCGGGGATGCCATAGCGCCCGATCATGAAAAAGGGCACGCCGGTGACGCCCATCTTGGCGGCTTGAAGCTCGTCGGCGCGCACTTCGTCCGAGAAATCCGTCGAGCCGAGAACTGCCGCCGCGTCGTCGACCTCGATGCCCACGTCTTCGGCGAGCCGCAGCAGCGCGTCGTGGTCACTCATGCGCGCACCCTCGCAGAGGTAAGCCCGAAACAGTCGCTCCTCGAGAGCGTCCGAGAGCCCGCGCTCCTTGGCGAGGCGAAGCAAACGATGCGCGTCGAACGTATTGCTGGGCTGGATGTTTTCGAAATCCATCTCGATACCGGCGTCCGCCGCCACGCCCACCATGCGCTCGACCATCGCCTGCGCTTGGGCCGGCGTCGCGCCGTACTTCCGCGCCAAGCGATCGATATAGGGCACGCGGGTGTCCACCACCGCCGGAGCGGACTGGTCGAGCTCGTAGGCGTGCCACTCGACGGAGATTGTCTTGTCCGGAGGCAGGCCGGCGACCGCTTGCTCGAAGCGGCGTTTGCCGACGTAGCACCATGGGCAGGCGATGTCGGACCAGATGTGGACGTCGAGCTGGGTCATGGAGGAACACTTAGGGCAGCGGAGGCGAAGTGCAAAGCCGGGGTGGGGCGAAGCTGCGGGCGGTGCGCTGACGGGCGGTGCAGCGCGGGCGGTGCGCTGACGGGCGGTGCGCTGTCGGGCGGTGCGCTGACGGGCGGTGCGCTGACGGGCGGTGCGCTGACGGGCGGTGCGCTGACGGGCGGTGCGCTGACGGGCGGTGCGCTGACGGGCGGTGCAGCGCGGGCGGTGCGCTGACGGGCGGTACTGCGGGGTGCGGGCAGGCATGCCCATCAAAATGTTGTCAGGCGCAACATTTCGGGGGGCATGGGCGTCTATGTGGGTCGAAATGTGTCGATGAGCGACATTTCGGGGGGGATGCTTGGGGCGGGGCGTTCCGCGCGTGTTGGTGGGATGGAAGGGCGCGCAGGCGTTTCTGTGTGCGCAGGCGTTTCTGTGTGCGCAGGCGCGACTCTCGTGGGTTGTTGCGCGTTGAGTTTCTGCGCTCGTGGCGGGCCGCGATAGGAACCGTGCCCGTTTCAGTGGGGCGCCCCCGAAAAATCGGCACTCGGCGTTGGGGCGCGGCCCGCGACAACCATGCCCGTCGCAATGTTCGTAGACGCAACATTTTGGGCGGCATAGTCGACTATCCCGGTCGAAATGTTCGGATTGCGAACATTTTGGGGGGATACTCGCGCAATGCGCGGGCTGTGCCGTCGCGCGGATCGCACGCGTCGGACGACGGGCTGGCGAAGCCGAGAACGGAGTCGACCCGACGGCAGGAGCGGCCTCGTCATGACTCGACCGATGCACGCGAGTCTCGAGCGGCCGGTGCTACCGCGGTGCCTGGGCGTGGTAGAATCGCGCGATGGGATACGTGGGGTACGGAGCCGAGCTCGAAGAGAAGCGCCGCGACGCCGCCAAGAAAATCCGTCTCGCTCGCATGGTCGTCATCGGCGGAGCATTGATGACGGTCGCTCTGCTCATTTGGATTTCCTTGGACCCTCCGAAGGACCTCGAGACGCACATAGCCTTCAGCTCGGCGCTTCTCCCCACGATTTTCGCGTTCGCGTTCTTCGGGCCCTCACATTTCATTGCTCGGCGTCAACTGGCCGCCGCCGACGAAGATCTAGCCAAGTTCCGCGCACAGAAAGCAGCTGACGGAGCGGTGGTCACGGAGCGGCGGTGACGGAGCGGCGGTGACGGAGCGAATCTTGGGAGTATGTCCGTCAAAATGTTCGTAATCCGAACATTTTGGGGGGCATAGACGACTATCCCGGTCGAAATGTTCGGGCTACGAACATTCTGGAGGGGATGCTTTGGGCCGGACGTCGCGCGCGTTCGCGTGCCCCGCGCGCTCGCGTGCCCCGCGTGCTCGCGTGCCCTCCCACCGGGGCGGGGGCCGGACGTCCCGCGCGTTCGCGTGCTCCGCGCGTCCGCACGTTTTCGACGAGCGCGGCCTTCTTGTCATCCGTGGTCCCCAGCAACAAACGAGCGTCGACTTGCCGACTTGCTCGGTCTCTCGAGCGAGCCGGTGAAACCATGCCCTCGAAATCTTAGGAGAAGAAACAGTAAACAAACATTGCGGCGTCGCATCTACGCTATATCGTAGGCCTGAGCCGTCGAACTCGTTTCGCGTTGGATAAGGAGTCGTCGTGAAAAAGTTACGGAAGATGAAACTGGGGAGGGTCGTGCTCATCGTGGCGACCGCTGCGCTGGGCATGGCTTCTGGCTGTGGCAGCGGGAGCGCGGTCAGCAAAATTGGGATCGACTGCAGTGACGACAAGCAGTGCGGCGGCATGGGCTTCTGCACGGGCCAGGAGTTCTGCTCGGTAGAGTGTGATGCGCACGAGGATTGCGGTTGCCCCATGGACACGACGAACGGCGACGTTGCCGATGGTGCGTGTGACGTGGGTTGTGACGCGGGGCGATGCACACGAGTGTGCAACAACGACTCCGACTGCAACGGCAGAACCCGCTGCGTGAGCGGATTCACGTGGTCCGGGTGTGCGTGAGGCTCGCGGTCGCTCGGAGGCGGTGTAGCGTCGGTTGACGGGTAGAGAAGAAGTTGGGACGGCGCGATCTGCCTGCGCCGGTGGTTCATGAATCAGCTTGCGAAAGTATGCCCGTCAAAATGTTCGTAATCTTGGGCCGGACGTCCCGCGCGTTCGCGTGCCCCGCGCGTTCGCGTGCCCCGCGCGGCCGGTGTGCTGTCCGCGTGTGCGCACGCGTCGCGCGCGGCGATCGGGGCCGTGCTCGTTTCAGCTGAGCGCTCGTCGGGAAAATCAAGCCTCATCTTTTGGGCGAGCGATCTCTGCTGACGACGCGGCGGGCGTTGCCTCGTGGGGATGGGTGCTGCGAGTGCGTTCGCCCCTTGCCGGGGAGTCTGCGAAGGCCTAACTGTCCCCCATGCTGCCCACCGCCCTTCGCGGCGCGCGCACTCACAATCTGCGAGGCGTGGATGTCGACATCCGCCCGGGCGAGGTGGTGGTGATCACGGGGGTCAGCGGGTCGGGGAAGAGCTCGCTGGCGGTGGACACGTTGTACGCGGAGGGGCAGCGGCGGTTCGTGGAGTCGTTCAGTCCGTACGCTCGGCAGTTTCTGGAACGGCTGGAGCGGCCGCCGATGGATCGGCTGGAGCCGGTGCCGGCGGGCATCGCGGTGGACCGTCGGGCGCCCGTCAAGAGCTCGCGGTCGACGGTGGCGACGATGGCGGATTTGGGGCCGTACCTATCGGCGCTGTTCACTCGGGAGGCGGCTCCGTTTTGCCCCGAGCACGAGGTGGCCGCCGTCGAGGTGGACGCGCAGGCTGCTGCGGGCGCCGCGGCGGAGTTCTCGAAGAAGGCGAAGAAGCGCGCGGATAAACTGTACCTGACTTATCCGATCCGTCTGGATGACGGCGACACTGACGGTTACCTCGTGGTGCGCGAGGTGCTCGCGAAGGATGGCTACCGACGGCTCTTGATGAAGGGCGAGCCTCGCGACATCGACGGGGTAAAACCCACCGAGGCGCTCCGGGCGAACGACGGCATCATCGACGTCATCGTCGACCGGTTCACGATCGGCAGCTCGAAAGCGATCGACGAGAAGCGGTTGGCCGCGGGGATCGAAGATGCTTGGCGGCGCGGCCATCAGCTCGCTCACTTGACGGTCGACGCCGAAAGGCATCGGTTGCGCGCGGGGCTCAATTGCCCGACTTGCGCGCGCCCGTTCGAGCCGCCGATGGCGGGGCTCTTCTCTTACGATTCGCCGCTGGGGGCTTGCGACAACTGTCGGGGGTTCGGTCGCGTGATCGGGATCGATCTCGAGAAGGTGATCCCCGATCACTCGAAGACGATCGCCAAGGGGGCGATTCGGGCGTTCAGCGGGAAGAGCGCGACTTGGGAGCGCGGGCAGATCAAGAAGCTGTGCGAACGGCACGGTGTGCCGACGGACGTGCCCTGGGCAAAACTGACTCGCGAGCAGAAGCGTGTGCTCGTGGAAGGCGATGGCTCTTGGCGCAAGGGGAAGTTTCCCGGCATTGCGGGGTGGTTCGAGTGGCTGGAGACGCGCACCTACAAGATGCACGTGCGCGTGTTCCTGGCGCGGTACCGGTCCTACGATGCGTGCCCCGTTTGTCATGGGCAGCGCCTGAACGAGGCTTCTCTCCGGTATCGAGTCGGCGGGCGGAACCTGGCGGAGTGGAACGGGCTCGAAGTTCGTGATGCCGTGCGCGCCCTCGAGTCGCTGAAGACGTCGACGGGCCAAGGGGAGCTCGCGCGCACGGAGCTTTCGTCTCGGCTGAGCTACCTCGACCGCGTGGGT
Organism: Polyangiaceae bacterium; assembly: GCA_029261965.1. Taxonomy (GTDB): domain Bacteria; phylum Myxococcota_A; class Polyangia; order Polyangiales; family Polyangiaceae; genus JAJDAH01. The sequence goes on along the minus strand of JAJDAH010000039.1, from coordinate 103,342 downwards.
CTCGGTTACTTGACCCTCGACCGGCAAGCGCGAACGCTGTCCGGGGGCGAGGCGCAACGGGTGACGCTGACCGCGGCGCTCGGCACGTCGCTTCACAATGCGCTTTTCGTTCTGGACGAGCCGACGGTGGGGCTTCACCCGACGGACATCGAGCCGCTTTCGACGATGATTCACGAGCTCGCGTCGCGCGGCAGCGCGGTGTTGGTGGTCGAGCACGATCCGGCGGTGATTCGCACCGCCGACCGCGTTCTGGAAATGGGCCCGGGCGCGGGCATCGAGGGCGGCCGGCTGGTGGGGGATGGAACGCCGGCAGCGCTGGCGAAAACGGGCGGCGCGACGGCGCGTGCGCTGACCGCGGCGTCCCGCGCCGGGCGGGTTCCGCGTAAAGCGACCGGGACGCTTCGTGTGGTGGGAGCGACGGCGAATAATCTCGACGACGTCGACGCGTACATCCCGCTCGGTGTTCTCTGCGCCGTGACGGGGCCGAGCGGATCGGGCAAGAGCACGCTCGCCGTCGACATCGTGTACCGAGCGCTCGCTCGCGCTACGGGCAACTTCGACGTCGGAATGCCCGGCGCGCATCGGAAGCTGTCCGGGCACGAGGCGGTAAGTCGGGTCAACCTCGTCGACCAATCGCCGCTCGGGCGCACCTCTCGCGGCAACGCGGCGACCTACACCAAAGCCTGGGACACCGTGCGCAAGCGCTTCGCGGGGGTGGCCGAGGCGCAAGCTCACGGGCTCACGCCTTCTCATTTTTCGTTCAACGTGGATGGCGGCCGCTGTGACGCTTGCTCGGGTGAAGGTTGGGAGACCGTCGAGATGCAGTTCCTCGCCGACGTGCATCTGGTGTGCGCGGTGTGCAAGGGCAAGCGCTTCAAGGAAGAGGTGCTGCGCGTCACTTACCGCGGCGTGACCGTCGCCGATTTGCTCGACGCGACCGTCGACGAAACCCTCGCCCTCTTCAGCGACGAAGCGGCGGTCAATCGCTCGCTCGGCCCGCTCACTCGACTTGGGCTCGGGTATTTGCGCCTCGGCCAGCCGCTCACGACGCTGTCTGGCGGGGAGGCGCAGCGGCTCAAGCTCGCCCGTGCGCTGAGCGAAAAACACGAAGGCGCGCTGTTGATTCTCGACGAACCGAGCGCCGGCTTGCACGCCGACGAAGTGGCGAAGCTGCTCGACGCGCTCGATCTCATCGTCGACGCCGGCGGCAGCGTGGTGGTCGTCGAGCACGATCTGGATGTCATCAGCGCGGCGGACTACGTCGTCGATCTCGGCCCGGACGCAGGAGCCAAGGGCGGAAAGATCGTGGCGACGGGCACGCCGGCGGAGATCGCCAAGACCGCCACTCGCACGGGTCGGGCCCTCGCGGACAGGTTGGGGGGCACCCGCGGTAACGGGCACGGGTCCAACCGCGTGAGCGCCAAGAGTCCCAAAGTGGGCGGCAAAAAGACCCGCAGTGCCGCGCATGCCCCCGAGGTAACGCCTCGGCGGACGTCGAACGGCGCGGCCAAGAAGAACGAGAACGGCGCGGCGAACCTTGGCGCGACTCTCGACGTCACTCGTGCGCGCGAGCACAACCTCGACGAGATTTCGGTGTCCATCCCTCATGGGGCGCTGACGGTGGTGACCGGTCCGAGTGGCTCCGGCAAGAGCACGCTGGCGTTCGACGTCGTGTTCGCCGAAGGGCAGCGCCGGTTTCTGGAAACTCTGACCCCGTACGCGCGGCAGTTTTTGCCGACGATGCCGCGGCCGGATGTGGACGCGGTGACTGGCGTGCCGCCGTCCATTGCGCTCGAGCAGCGTTCGACCCGCGCCGGGCCCAAGTCGACCGTTGCGACGGTGACCGAGGTGTCGCACTACCTGCGGCTGCTCTACGCGAAGCTCGGATTGGCGCACTGCCCCGATCACGGCGAGCCGTGTGAGGTCACGAACGCGGACGCGGTGTTTCGAACGCTCCGCCGGGTGCGCGGCAAGCACCAGCTGCTCGCCCCCGTCGTGAAAGCGCGCAAGGGCAAGTACCTCGACGTGTTCACGGCGGCGGCGCGCGCCGGGATTGGGCTCGCTATCGCGGACGGGGTGCTCGTCGGCACCGACAACCCGCCGCGGCTTGCCAAGACGAAAGAGCACACGATCGATCTGGTGATCGGTGATCCCATCGAGCCGAAGAAGCTCGACCGCGCGGTGTTCGACCGGGCGATCCGGTGGGGTAACGGCGCGGTGAAGCTCCGGCTCGTGGCGAAGGGCAAGGCGAGCGAGCAGCTGTTTTCGACCCGCGGCTCTTGCCCGAAGTGCGATTTTTCGGCGCCGGATCTCGATCCGCGGTGGTTCTCGTTCAACACCGCTCAGGGGCGCTGCGCCACTTGCGAGGGCAACGGCATCATCGAAGAGAACCCGAAGACGACGCTCTACAAGATCCGCGGTCGTCGACGGCGGCGTCGGCGCAAGGTGAAGACGAACGAATACGTGCCGTGCCCGGAGTGCGACGGCGCACGGCTCGCGCCGATTCCGCGGGCGGTGCGGTTCGAGGGGATGAGCTACCCGGAGCTCACCCAGCGGTCGGTCGCCGCGGCGCTCGCGGCGCTCGTGAAGTGGAAGTTCAGCGGCGATCGCGCGCTCGTCGCCGGTCCCGTCGTGGGCGAGCTTCGGCGGCGGCTCGAGTTTCTCGAACGCGTGGGGCTCGATTACCTGTCGCTCGACCGAGCCGCGCGCACGCTTTCCGGTGGAGAAATGCAGCGGCTTCGATTGGCGGCGCAGCTCGGTGCGGGGCTGACCGGTGCGCTCTACGTGCTGGACGAGCCGACGATTGGCCTTCATCCGAGCGACACCGGGCGGCTGCTCGACAACTTGCGCCAGCTCGTCGCGATCGGCTCCACCGTCGTCGTCGTCGAGCACGACGCCGACACGATCCGCGCCGCGGACCACTTGGTGGATCTCGGCCCGGGGGGCGGCTCGAGTGGCGGCCGAGTCATGGCGGAGGGGCCGCCGAAGCGCGTGCTCGCGACGACGGTTTCTCCGACGGCGCGCGCGTTCTGTCAGCCGCCGATCGTGCGCACGCCGCTGCCGACGAAAAAAGGCGCCGAGTGCCTCTCGCTGCTCGGCGCTGGCGAAAACAACCTCGACGACGTCGACATCGAAATTCCCATCGGTCGCTTCACGGTCGTCGCCGGCGTCAGCGGCTCGGGCAAGAGCACGCTGGTTCGTCAGGTGCTGCTGCCCGCGCTTCGAAAAAAGCTCGACCTCGTCGCGGACGAACCGGGCGTGCACCGGCAGATACGGGGCCATCGCGCGCTCGAGCGCGCGGTGAGTGTCGACCAGTCTCCCATCGGCCGGACGCCGCGCTCGGTGCCGGCGACGTTTTTGGGGATCTGGGACCAGATCCGAAAGCTCTACGCCATCACCCCGGACGCGATGGTCGCGGGGTTCGCCGCGTCACGGTTTTCGTTCAACACCGCCGGGGGCCGATGCGAAGCGTGCGACGGGCAGGGCTCGATCACGCACGAGATGAGCTTTCTGCCGGATGTGGTCACAGAGTGCCCCACCTGCGGCGGCAAACGCTTCGAGCCGCGCACCCTCGACGTGAAGTACGCGGGGCTCTCCATCGGCGACGTGCTGCAGCTCACGGCGAGCGAAGCCGCCGATATCTTCAAGAACCATCCGAAGATCGCCAGGCCGCTCGATACCTTGGTCGACTTGGGCGCGGGCTACATCGCCCTCGGTCAAGGGTCGAACACGCTGTCGGGCGGCGAAGCCCAGCGGCTCAAGCTGGCCGCCGAGCTCACCGCCACCGTTCGCCACGAGCCGACGCTCTACGTGCTGGACGAGCCGACGACGGGGCTGCACTTGGCGGACGTGTCGCGGTTGATGGAGGTGCTGGGTCGACTGGTCGAACGCGGAGACACGCTGGTTGTCATCGAGCACCACCCGTTGGTGATTGCGGGTGCGGACCACGTGATCGAGCTCGGCCCCGGCGGCGGCGAGCGCGGCGGCAAGGTCGTGGCCGCGGGATCGGCGCGAAGCGTCGCCAAAAAGAAGACGGCGACGGCGAAGGTGCTGCGTGAGGTGTTCGCGGAAGTGGATGGTCCGAGTGCTCGACGCAAGCCGCGGGTTAGGGCGTAGGAGCCGGAAGCCCTCGGCGGCGCTGCCCGGTCAGGCGGCGCTCGCCGTGGCGCCGCGTTTGGGGAACGGGATGTAGGTTTCGACGAGCATCTCGGCGAGATCGCTCGCGGGGGGGCGAGGGCCTTCGAGGCGGCCGCGTTTTCGCAAGTCGGCTTCGAGCTTGTCGAGGATGAACTCGGCGGAAAGGTCGTCGGAGTGCTCGCGCCAGGTTTTGCGCTCGACCTCGTCGCGGAAGCAGTACGCCTTCCACGAAACCGAGAAGCGGAGATCGGACCAGTCGAAACGCGCGACTTCGTCCTCGCCGTCGCGAACGAGCCACGTTCTAGCGTCGAGGGCACTGAGCGTCATGCCGGGGCGGAGCGCGCTGCAGTCGCCGGCTTCCTTCGAGACGGGGTCGACGCCGTGGAAGACCTCGTCCGTGTCGATGATGACGCTGGTGTTGTACTTGGCGGCGATCTCTTTGGCGGGGGCCGTGGGGCCGTCCGGGTAGAAGACGAAGTTGCCGCCGGCGCTTTCGGTCCACCAAGAGACGGCGGTGGCGATGGGCATGCGCCACGTCTCGAAGAGCCGGGAATGCAGCATCACCACGAGCAGCCACTGGGGCAGAACTTTGCGGTTGGCGCCGCGGAACTCCGGCACGTCGGTGTGGAATGCGAGCTCTTGGCCCGGCACGTACATGTTGGCGAACACGATCGCCGGCTCGACGACGGGCCGGCCGTGGATTTCGCGCGCGGCTTCGACGAAACCTTCGTGGTGGAGGAACGGCTCGATGCCAGGAGCGCGCACGTCCGGGCCGTAGGCGTAGGTTTCGCGGAAGTAGTTCGTGCGGGCGAGCAGCTGGAGCATGTCGACGCCTTTGCTGCCGCGCTCGCCGCCGGTCATCACGAAGTTTCGGACCGAGTCGTAGCGCTGGGGAAGCCCCTCGCCGATGCCCTCGTTGAGCCCCTCCTCCGAATACATGCCGTGGGGGCCGAACGCGCGGCAGAGCTCGAGGATGCCTCGGGCTTCGTCGTCGGTGAGCAGGGGATCGAACTGGCGGTAGGTGTGGGTCATCTGAAGTCTCCGTGGCGTCTCGTGGTCTCGGAATGAAGAAGCGGGCTTTTCGGATCTGGGGTCAGGCAGCAATCAAATCGGTGAGGTCTTCGGCGGCGTGATGCAGGGCCAGCAGCGCGGCGCCGCGGGCCCAGCCGCTCATACCGTGCTCCGAGCGTACCACTCGGAGTGCCGCCGCCGCGTCGGGGTGCGCGCTGTCGAGCACGCGCTGGGCGATGGTCTCGAAGATGGGCTCTGGCAGGTACTCGACGCCGCCGGTCATGACGATGAGCTCGGGGTTGAGCAGGTTGACGGCGGCGGCGAGCGCGCGGGCGATGCCTTCGCCCGCTTCCGAAAGCACGGCGGCGGCGTGCTCGTCGTCGTTTTGCGCGGCGCGCACGACGTCGAGGAACGGGTCTCGGGAGGCGGTGGTCCGTCGGCGCCGGGGTTTGCCGAGCCGGCGGCGGTGCTCGGTGACGATCGCGTCGGGGGTGGCGACGGTGTCGAGGCAGCCGGTGCGGCCGCACCCGCACGCGAGCGGTCGGTCGGTCACTCGCACGTGTCCGAGCGCGCCAGCGACGCCGGTCGCGCCTTCGTGGAGCCGACCGTCGATGACCAGGGCCGCCGAAAGTTGCTCGCCGAGGTTGACCACGAGCACGTTCTTCGCGTCGCGGGCCGCGCCGTCGAGCAGCTCACCGGTGGCCGCGGCCTGCGTATCCTCGACCACAACGACGGGGCAACCGAGCTTTTTGGTCAGTGGTCCGGCGATGTCGATGGCGCCCCATCCGAGCGCGGGCACGTCGACCGATCGGCCCGAGCGAGTCTCGACGGTGCCTGGCAGCGCGACGACGATCGACGAGAGCTTGGATTTGGCTGCCCCGGCGAGGCCGAGCACACGTTGGAGCTGACCGGCGAGAGCGCGCGCGGAGCCTTTGACGTCGAGCGGCAGGGTGTCGACCTCTTCCACTCGGATGACTTGGCCGATGGCGTCGGCGATGGCCATGCGAGTTTTCCACCGGCCGATCTGCACGCCCGCGACGTAGCGGTGGCTCTCGACCATTTGGACGAGCATCGCGGGACGGCCGCGGGTCTTGGTGCTGCTGGCCAGGCCGATTTCCCGCGCGATGCCCTCGTCGAGCAGCTCGCCGACGATGGAGGAGACCGTGGCCGGGGTGAGGCCGGTTTCTTCCGCGACCGCGGCGCGGGAGATCTCCCGCTGCCGGCGCAGCGCGCCGATGACGAGCTGGCGGTTCATGCGACGCGCCATGGCGGGATCCGAGGGGCCGGGGGTTTTGGGGGCGGCGAGGCTCATCGCGAGGTTCGAAGAAGGTACCCCGGGGAACTATTAAGTTCAAGTATTAAATTTAAGGGTTAAAAATAATCAATCCAGGGGAATTCGGCCGGAGGATTCGCCCCGACGAGACTCCTCAGAGCGGCGTGTGGGTTCCGGCTTCGAGGATCCCGGCGCCGTCTTCGATGTTCGTGTCGGTTTCGAGGTAGGTGTCGAGGCCGTCTTCCCCGCCGACGAACTTCATCAGGAATGCGGCGCCGTAGGTGTTGATCATCCGGTGAGCGGTGTCCTGGTCGTACCCTTCGCAACCGGCGAGGCAGGGATCCGAATAGGCGAAGTGGTCCGCCCCGGGGAAGGTGAGCAGCCAACGTTTGTCTGGAGACAGCCGCTCGAAAGCGAGCACCGCGCCTGGGTAAACCGCGAGGCTGTCTTCGGTGGCGCCCATGATCATCACCTCTTGGCCGATGTTCGCGATCTCCACGGGGGTGATCTCCGGGCTCGGCGGCGCCATGGGGATGCCGGCCAAAAACGGGTGGTCGTCGAGCGCCATCACGGCGAGCGTCGTCCACGCACCGAAGGAATGACCGCTCACGCCCATTCGCGAGGGATCCACGCTGCCGGACAAGAGATCGCCGTTGTCGTCCGAGCGTGCGACCACCGCGTCGACCGCCGCGAGCACGTCTCCGGGGCGGTTCACGAATGCCGCGGCGACGCCTTCTCCCATGATTGGATCGGAGATGGTGCTGCCGGGGTGGGACATGGCCACGACGACGTAGCCGTGGCTCGCCATGAAGGTCGTGAAGAACGTCGACTGCTCCGGGATCCCTCCGAGGCCGTGAGAAAACGCGATGAGCGGGTAGCCGCCGCCGGCGACCGACACGTCGAGCGCGCCGCCGAGGGTCTCGTCGGCGCCCTTCTTGTCGGCGGTCGGGTACCAGACCACCACGTCGAGCGGACGCGCGACGCCGCCGACGCCGGTGTGATCGACGGTGAATCGAGTGGCGCCGACCAGAAACGAGCCGGTCTGGGCGGGATCGGGGGCTGCGGTGTTGTTTGGGGCGCCGGCGGCGCCCGCGGAGCCGCCATTTCCGTCGGCGGAGGAGGAGTCGCCGCACCCCCAGGTGAGGGACACGACCAAGAGCGGCAGACACCCTCGGGCCAAGGCGATTTTTCCAATCATTTTTCCCCCGGTTTTCCCGGCCGCTTTTCCAGCCGCTTTCCAGCCACGCAACAGGCGTAGCAACAATTGGCTAGCTGACCAACCGGGCATTGCGCGGCCAGCGCCGGCGTGCATAGTGCTGCCCCGCTCGTGGCCAAAGAGAAGGAAAAGAAGCAGGAGTTCGGCGATCGCCTGGTGGCGAACAACCGACGTGCGCGCTTCAACTACGAGCTGTTCGACACGTTCGAGGCGGGGCTCGTCCTCATCGGCAGCGAAGTGCGCAGCTTGCGCGTGCACGGGCCGGACCTGAGCGATGCCTGGGTCGACATCGACGAGCGCGAGGACGCCTGGGTCAAGCAGATGCGCATCCCGGCGCTCCACCACGCCGCGTTTGCGCACGAAGAGAAGCGCAAACGCAAGCTGCTGCTCCATCAGTACGAGATCGAGCGGATGAAAAACGCCGTCGGGCGTGACGGCATGACGCTGGTAGTGACCAAGTGCTACTTCAAGAACAACCGCGGGAAGATCGAGATCGCGATCGCCCGGGGCAAGAAGAAACACGACAAACGCATGGCCGTGAAGACGAGAGAGCTCGATCGTGAGGCGGCGGCGGCGACGCGGCGAAACCGCTGACGAGCCGATGAAGCCCCGCGGGACGGTGATGGCGGTAAGGTGGGCCGTGTGAGGGCAGGTGGCCGGCGAGAGAGGCACAGCGCGCGGGTCGCCCCGCGGCGAGCCCAACGGGCGTGGACGATCCTCGTCATGTCGGCGCTGGTGGCGCTGGTCGCGGTCGTGGCTTGCGGGGCGCCGGCATCGCCCGTTCCGCCGAGCGTACCTCCGGCCCCCTCGCCGCCCGCGCCGGCGGTCGATGCGTCCGCGCCGCCAGGCGCCCCGGACGGGTCACCGTCGGCGGATGCCTCGGCGAATGCTCGTGTCGAACCGACGAAGATCGAGGTGTCGAGTGTTGGAGCGGAGCCGCGGCGCATCTTCGGTCACCGCTACACGGCCGGATCGGAAGAGCGGTATCGCGTGCGATCGCGGACCGAGCTGACGCCGAGGGGCGGGGAGAAAAAAACGATCGGCTTCGAGGGGCCGCTCGTGCTGAAGGTGACGAGCGTCGAGTCGGAGGGAATCGACGTCGGCAATGCGCTGGTCGACTTTCGGGCGGGGCCGTACCGGAAGGCGACCGGCGGTGAGTCGAAGCCCGCGGAGCCGCCCGCTGCGGCGACCGGGAAGGGCACTGCCCGAGCGACGGTTTCGGGGAGCGTCCGAGTGACGGCTTTGTCCGGTGGCGATCCCGATGCCGAGTTCGAGTCGCCGCTCATCGCCGGCTCGCTGCTAGAGCTCGGCGACCCATTTCCGTCGGAGGCCGTCGGCGTCGGCGCAAAGTGGATCACGACTCGGATCCTCGACGGCGGCCGTGTGCTTCGAGCGACCGCCTACGAGCTCGTCTTCGCCTCGAAGGACGGGGTGCGCGTGAAGGTCGTGCGATCGGAGGGGAGCGCGGTCGGTGGCGGTCGTACGGGGAGCGAGGGCGAGCTCACCTATCGGTTCGATGCGGTGCTGCCGACGGGGCAGCTGACTACCGTGGACGAAATGTTGGTCCCCGTCGCCGCCAAGATCGAGTCGGTGATCTCGATAGAGCCGCTCTAACTCATAGAGCCGCCTGATTCATAGAGCCCGCCTGATTCATAGAGCCCGCCTGACTCAGGGTTCGCCGGAAACTTTGCCGGTCGGTGCGATTTCGAGCTCGCGCTTCGAAACCGTGTCCGCCGCGGCGCGGTTCTCGTCGTCGGTGGCGCTCGTCACGGGTCGCGCTTCGAGGGTTTGCGCCTCGGGGGAGTGCGTCGGTTCGAGCGCGGTAGTCTCGTTCGGCGTAGCGGGGGCGACCCAGAGCTCGGGAGCGCCTATCGTCTTGGCGATGGCGGCGGAGAAAGCCGCGGCGTCCCCGAAGCGGTCGGCGGGTTCTTTTTCGAGCGCGCGGAGCACCACGCGCTCGATGTCCTGGGGTATCGGGGTGCCCAGCCGTTTGCTCGGCGACTCGGGAACGATCGAGGTGTGGGCGAGCAAGAGCGCGCCGGGGTTTTCGTCTTCGAAGGGTGGGGAGCCGGTCAGAAGAAAGTACAGCAGGCACCCGAGGGAGTAGACGTCGGAAGAAGGCCCGACTTCTTTTCCCCCGGCCACCTCCGGCGACATGTACGCCGGCGTGCCGAAGATGACGCCCGTTGCGGTCAGCTGGGCGTTGCCCTCGCCTTGGGTGAGCTTGGCGATGCCGAAATCGAGTACCTTGACGAAGTCGCCTTCGCCGGCGACCTGGGTGAGGAAAACGTTTTCGGGTTTGATGTCCCGGTGCAGAATGCCCTTCTGGTGGGCTTCGCTCAGGGCGCGGGCGGCCTGCCAGACGATGCGGGCGGCACGGTGGGGATTGAGCGGACCGTTCGTGCGCACCGTGCGCGCGAGATCCTGCCCGTCCAAGAGCTCCATGGCGTAGTACCAGATGCCGTCTTCCGTCACGCCGTAGTCGAAGACGTGCACGGCGTTCGGGTGAGTGAGCTCGGTGGAAGCTTTGACTTCGGTTTCGAAGCGGCGGACCTGGGACGTGCCCTGCTCGGCGTCCGGTCGCAGGATCTTGAGCGCGACGTCGCGCTTGAGGCCGGAGTGATAGGCGGCCCACACCTCGCCCATGCCGCCGGCGCCGATACGGCGCTTGAGTCGGTAGCGACCGATGCTGCGGCTCTCGAACACCTGGCGCCGCATGACCCAGGACGAGTGGGTGGCGACGACGATGAAGGTCGCGACGGCCGACAGAAAACAGATCGTGATGAGAAACAAGCCGAGCGAACGCCCCTCGTCGAGCTGGTCCGCGAGACCCGGCACCGCGAAGGTGCCCACGACGAGCGCGACGGGAAAGCTCGTGACGATGAGCGCCGCGGGTACGATGGCGCGTCTCCACGGCTCGATGACGTAGGCTCCGCGGCACACGAGCACACACACGAGGCCGCCGTAGTACGGGCTCGAGAATCCCTCGAACATCACGCACATGATCGCGATGCCGTAGGCCGCGCTGCCAAAAACCACGAGATCCGTCGCGCGCGCCACAGCGGGCGATGGCGGCGGCTTGCGACGAAGCAGGAAGTAGCCCACGAGAATGATCGGCCAAATGGCGAAGCGCACCGTGAGGTAGGTGCCGAGGTCGCCGACCCCGATGACCTTCGCGACTATCGTGTCGACGACGGCGAAGGCCGGCCACAAGAGCGCGCCCACGCCGATCGCGATCCGAAGGCGCAGCACGTTGGCCACGTGCTCTTCGCGGTCGAGCGCCGCTTGCCGGTCGAGCGCGGACGGATCCACCCCGACGACGTCGGCCGTCTCCGAGTCCGCCGTATCTCCCGAGTCCGCCGTGTCTCCCGAGCCAACGACGGCGTCCGCGCGTGCGTCGGACATGCTAGGTCGAGGGTCTCAAGGGCGCGCCTAGAAATCTAGTCGCTGCCCAGCTGGTCAGGAGGTCGGGTTGCCGAATCGGCGAAGCTTGTCTTCGAGGATCCAGATGCGGTCCTGGCCCCAGGTGGTGTAGTCGCCGAGCTTGAACGAGGGCACGCCCCAGAGGCCGATGCCGAAGAGCGCTTCGCGGTTCTCTTCGGCGAGCTTGCGCCAGCTGTCGTCTTTCATGCTGCGCTCGGCTTCGGCCCAGTCGAGGCCGACCCGTTCGACGACCCCGCGCAGGTCGGCGTCCGCGGCGAGATCGAGTGCTTCGGCCCAGCACCCAGTGCCGGCGGATTCGAGGAACTCGGCGGCTCTGCCTTCACGGACGGCGTAGGGAAAAATCGAGAAGGCGCGTTCGACGCCGAGCCCGACGGGATCGCACACGCGGCCGAAGGGCACGCCGAGTCGTTTCGCTTCGCGTTTGACGTCTTGGATGATGTACAGCTGTTTGGCCCTCGGCACCGGCAAACCGCGCATCACCATCGGGAGCACGGGTTTGACGCGGAGGTCGATCGGGTAGCGATCTCGAAGGCGGATCATTCGCCCGACGGCGATGTGCGAATACGGGCTCCGGAAGCTGTAGTAGAAATCGAGCGGGATCTTGCCATTCTCCTCGCGGAGCTCGTCGCGCGGGGTGATGTCGCGGCGTCGGACGACCGATTCGGCCGTGCCGAGGTCTTCCGCTTCGAGGCGCTTTTCGAGGTAGTGCACGCGGTCGAGGCCCCAGTACCACTCGGTGCCGTACTGCAGCATGCCGCCTTGGTAGTGGCCGGAGGAACGGAGCTTGGCCGAGCTTTCGTCGAGCGCGGCTTCGACTTCGGGTGGTGCGACGCCGCCGAGTCCGCTCTGTAGCTCTTCGAGGCGCCGTTGGTCCCCGCTCCAGAGTGCGTCTCCGACTTCCTGCATCGCCGTGAGTTGCTCGGGCAGCGCCCGTTTGTGGAGCAATACTCGGTTCGCCAGATCGACGTGTGAGGCGTCCGGAGTCTCGGCGCCCGCGGGGAACTCGATCTCGTAGTAGCGCGCGAGCTCGCGGGCGTCGCGAGCGGCAAACGAGGTTCTAAGCTCGGGCTCGGGGTTCGCCTCCGCCGTCGGCGAGGGCACGACGACGGCGTCGAGATCGATCGGGTAGCGCGCCACCAGCTCGGGCATCAGCTGCGCGAGCACGTGGCTGTAGGGGTCGTCCGCCTGGTAGTAGAAGGTGACTCGGTGGGTGCGGTTGCGGATCGAGTCGAGCTTGCGCCGGAGCGAGAGCGTGCGTTCGCCCAAAAGGGCGTTGATGACGGCTCCTTTGGCTTTTTCCTTGAGGCTCATTTACGCGAAGAAGCGTAGTTCCGCACAGGCCCACCTGTAAGTGGGCGGGCCGAAACCTGCTCTGGCCCGCTACTTCTTGGGGAGCGCGGCTGAGCTGCCCGGCCCTTGCGGCAGACTCGGAATGCCGACCGGCTTGGGCATCCTCGCGGGATAACCGTTCATCGGGCGAGCGATGGGCGGCGGCGGGACCTTCCCGCTGTAAGGGTGCCGCGATTGCACAATTCTCTCGGGGTAGTGGCGCTCGGCCGAAGCCCCGAAGGCGCCGCCCGGGCTCGCGCCGGCAACGCGCACCTTCACCGGAATCGCTTCGGTCGGCTCCTGGCCGACTTTGACTCGGTAGTTTCGGATCATGGTGCCCGCTGGCAGCGTCGGGAAGCTCTCGTGCGTCTCGCCATCGAGCAGCTCACCGCCCGGAGGCAGCTCGACGTCGATGGTGGTCGGAGCCTTGAACTCCCGCGGCACGTAGATCGTGGCGGTGAGCAGAAGCTCGCCCGGGTTGGCGTTGCCCTCGGCCTTCGAGAGCTTGACGACGAACGGTGCGCTCGTCGGCGTCTCGGCGTGGTCATGCATGCGCATCACCGGTTCGGCGTTTTTCGGGGCCTCCATCTTCGGCGCGGGCGCCGTGGGCTCGGGCTCGGTGGTTTTCGATTGGCAAGCCACGAGGGACGTAGCGAGTGCGGCAACCATCGAAAGCGGAATCCATTGGTTCGATTGCATGGCTTTCATTCCTTCTCAGTTGCACTCGACTTCAGAGGCGCGCCATGGGTAGCCCGCCGGGTCGGCGACAGCCGCGATTTGTGCGTCCGTCGCGAGGTTGTCGCAGCTCAGACCATCGAGGTAGTCGATGAAGTCCGTTCGGAAGTAGCCGCGGTTGCGTTGCAGAAGCCGCTCGGTGCGGAGCCCGCCGAAGACCGGCGAGTCGCCCAAGGCCTGCGGGTTCATCGCGTTCGAAGTCGACCAGAACGACCAGAACATCGAGGCGACCACGTTCTCGTTGACGAGCTGGTCGACCGCACCGTTGGGGTTCGGTTTGTCGAGCGCGCCGTTGGTCCACTCCTGGCTCTCGAGGTTGATCCAGAAGCCGGTGCCGTTCTGTACGGTGAAGTACACCGGGTTGGGTGCGGCAGGGTCGCCGCCGCTCATGTTGCTCTGCGCGATGAAGGTCGCGAAGGCTTCGCTGTACGACAGCCCCGGTAGCGACGCGGCGTCCACGAAGTGCGGTCCGCCTTCGCCCGGCGACACGCTGAACGACGACATGACCCAGTGGCCGGCTTCGTGGTTGATGGTGCTCCTCGACCAGTGCGAATCGTAGTCGTTGAAGCCGCGGCCGCTGATGTTCATCGCCGACCGGTAGGTGTCCTTGGCAACGGGCGTCGTCGTGTCGTCGAAGATGACCTCGCCGCCGCCCGGAATGAAGCAGTTGCCGCAGTTGAATTTGATGCCGGCGGGCTCCATTCCCATCGGCGTGGCCGGGCCGTTTTGCCAGTAGGTCACCAGCGAGAGCGGATCGCCACCGTCGAGCTCGGTCATGCCGGTCATGCGGAAGAAGTTGAAGACCAGCCAGTCGTAGACGTGCGCGCCACCGGCGCCGCTCGCATCGTCGATGAGCAAGCCGCCGACATCCGTGTCGTTGGTGGTGCAGTCGCCTGCGGTCGGGCATACGTCGAAGCCCCAGGACCAGTATTCGGTCGAGGTGAGGGCGGACGCTTGATCGCTCTGAGCTTTGGCCATCGCGATGAATGGGTCTCCTTGCTGGTCGAAGAGCATCGGCCAGAAGAAGATGAAGGTGTTGGTCGTGGGCATGCGGTCGAGCTCCACGGCGAAGTCGCCCTTGGCCTCACCCGCGTTGAGGCCCGCTTTGGTGAGCTCGGTGCCGATGAGCTCGTTGTTGTCGAAGACGGTGATGAACATGTCGCCCGCGCCTTCGGTCTCCGTCGTGGTGGAGTAGGAGCTCGGGGTCACCGGATCGTTCGGGCGGCGGAACTCGTAGAAGAGAGAGCCCCGGACGAAGATGCCCGTGCCGCCGGTGGGCGCGCTCGTCACGCACTGAGCGCCCAGGCCCGGCTGCTGGAGGCAGTTGTTGGTGCCGCAGGCGGTCTGCACCCAGGAGCCCGTCGCGTCGCAGCTCCGAAGGGTGTCGGAGTCGAGGCACTCGGTTTCACCGGTGCGGCACTCGCCAGTTGGCTCGCACTGTGCGCCGTTGGCGGATTCGACGCAGCCGTCGTTCGCTTTGCACGTGATGTCGGTGATTTCTGGCGGCTCGTTGAAGTCCGCCGAGACGATGCAGGTGCGCACCGTGGTCGCGTCCGCGCAGGTGCCGGTGGTCGGAATCCCCATGCAGGGGTCGTTCGACGCGCCCGCGGCTCCGGCCGCTCCGGCCGCTCCCGCGCTTCCGGCGGCTCCGGCTGCGCCCGCGGCTCCCGCCGCGCCGGCCGATCCGCCCGTCCCAGGCGTGCCTGCGCTGCCGCCGGCCGATCCACCGGTTCCTCCGCTGCCGCCGCCGTCGGCTTCGTCGGTCGCGCAAGCCCCTAGGCTCGCGACCATCCCCGTCATCAACAGCCCATGGATAAAGCGCATGCAACCTCCTAAAGCCACGACGCAAGAAACCGATACGCGAGCTCGGAACCGATCCTTCCCGCGTTGGACGAAGAACCCTCCCATTTCGAATCAATGCTGGCCACGAGTCAATCCCGCAGAGATAAAGACGCCCTGAGAGCGCGAGAATTGGCGTATTCCATGTGGTGGGTCGTCTCCCTTCTGGAGGTGGCGCGGCCGTCGTGATTTCGTTAGGACATTCCCAGTGGAAAAGCCGTCGTGACTCAAACGGGTGACGGATCCCCCGAAGCGCCTGCTCCAGGGGTGGAGGGGCAGTCGGCGGGGCAGGCTCCGGGCGAGCCTGGAGCTTTTCCGGCTCCAGGTGAAGGCGAGCGCGCGAACTCGGCGATTCAGAAGCCGCCCGTCGCACCGACGATTCCAGATCAGGTAGCACTGGATCCCGCAGATCTCGCTCCACCTGCCACGGCGGCCGAGCCGATGGCGCCGCTCGAGCCACCGGTACCCGAGCTCCCCGCAGAACCCGAGTCGCCGCCTGAAGGCGAGCTCCCCGCAGAACCCGAGCCGCCGCCTGCCGAGCCACCGCCGTGGGCGCGGAAGGGTCAGACGGTACCCGGGGAACCTCCGCTGCTCGATGGATCGGCAATCGATGACGTGCCGGTTTCGCCTGGCGTCGCAGGTTTGGCACCCGGACCGACCCCCCATCCCGCCGCCGGTTCGACGGTGGTCGGCGGCGATCCGCCGGTGGGTGCGGTCGGAGGGCCGCTCAATGTGGCGATGGCGAACGTGCCGCCGGTCGTCGCCGCCCAGATGGCGGCGCCGTACTCGCCCGGCGCCTATGCGCCGGCACCACCTCCGGCGTCGAAGACCCCGCTCCTGATTGGCGGGCTCGTGGGTTTGGCTGGCGTGCTGGTGGGGGCGGTCGGCATCGTGCTCTACCTCCAGGCCGACCAGACCGAAGAGCCACCAGGCCAGTTGGCTCCGATCGAGTCCACGCCGGTCGTCGTTCAACCCGAGTCGCCCGAGCCGCCGGTGGCCGACGAGCCGCCCGCGACGACACCGCGACCCAAGAGCGTATTTCGCCAGCCGCCGGTCGCCACACCAAAACCGACGGCGACGACTCCCGCCACGGCGCCGCCGGTCGCCACGCCGCCGCCGGCAACGGCCGCGCCGCCTCCGGCAACGCCGCCCCCGAGCCCGCCGACCGGCACGCCACCGCCCACGAGCGAACGGCCGCCACCGGCGCCACCCGCCACGGCGTCGCCGCCCGCTTCGCCTCCGGTGGTCAGCCCACCGCCGCGGCGCCGGCCGGTGCGACTGCCGTCGCGGAAGCGCTGAATCTCAGCTCACGTCAGCTTCCGGAGAAGCTGGCGTCTGCTCGGCGTCCACGCTCTTCAGAATCGCTACCTGCAGCTCGAGGCGTCGCTCGTCGCGGATGGGCCTGCCGTCGAGCTCGACGATGTGGAATCGGTCGCGAACTCGGCGGCCCGAAGTCTTGACCTCCGAACGAAGAATCTGAGTGCGCGCTTCGAACAGCGCCGTGGTGAGCGCGTGCAGCAAACCGGAGCGATCGGTGGTTTCGACTTCGAGCACCGCGAGCCCGCCGCCTTCGTCGTCGACGAAACGAACCACGGTTTCGCCCTCGAGGTGGTCGACTCGGTCCCGCGGCGACACCCCCAAGCTCGATTCGTCGTCGTCGAGCGAGCGGAGCAGCGTCGTTTCGGCGCGGGCGACGAGCTCGTCGGTGACCGCATCGTCGCTGGTCGCGGGTCGGAGCCAGAACAGATCGACCGCTTCGGTTGGTCCGTGGGGAGGGGTACGGGTGAAGGCGTCGGCGTCGACGACGTCGAGACCCTCGGTGATGAAGGCGCGAGTGATGAGCGCGAGGAGCCCAGGGCGATCTTCGGCAACGACGCAGACGGCGCGCCCGGCGCGCGGGCTACCGCTCCAGGTACCGATCTTCACGGAGGCGGCGCCTCGTTCTTCCGCGGTCCGAGCGTGTTGCGCCACCGCATCGTCGTCGTATCGATCTCGATACGTTGCCGGCAGGGTGCTCGCGAACTGGCGAATGTGGCGGGCCGCCGACGGGCTCATGGCCCCCCCTCTCTACTCCCGCGGAGTTGCGGGGGTGTTTCCCGCGGTGTTTCCGGGAGGACTTCTCGCGGTGTTTCCGGCGGCATTTTCGACAATCGCTCGGCGGGATACGTCACGGAGCGACTCCCGCTCAGGGTTTCACCGAGGCCGCGGGCGGAGGCTGAAACGGGTTCGGGAATGGCAGGGTCGTCGGAAACCCCGGAGGAAACGCGATGGTGGATGGGACGGACGTCGGGAACGGGAACGGGACCTGAGGTCGCGAGCCCGCGTCCGCTCGAGGGGGCCGTCCAGCATCGGTTCGAGCCGTCGTCGTTGGGCGCGGAGTGGGTGTGCCCGGTCGCGTACCGGGTGAGGGAGGAGGCAATGGTCTTGGCTGCGGGCTCGGTGAAGGCGACAGAGGCGGTGACTCGGGGGGAGTGTCCGGAGATATCGTGGTGGGCGTCGGCTGGCTCAGGGGTGGCGGCGGCTCGTCCGGACTGAAGGGTCTTTGGTGAACGAAGTAGGCGATGGCCCCGCCGGCCACCACGACACCGAGCAGAAGCGCGAAGACGGCGCCGAGCGGTCGACCGCGTCGCGGCGCCGGGGGGGAATACGCTCCGTAGGGAGGCGGGGTCGCGACGAAGGGTGAAGGCGTGCCAGCCGGTGCGTGCGGCGTGTACGTGCTCGGAGCGCCGATGAACTGTTTTGGGGCTTCCTGCGTCTCCCCCTTCTCGAGGGCGACCTGCGGGTCGTCTTCGGGCGGCAACGTCTTGGGCACACCGTCTCGACGCGTCGCCAGCGGAGGCTCGTCGATCGTGCCCGAGCCTTGGGGCGCGTCATCGGCCCTGGCCCCGACCGGTGGGGTGGAGGGTGCAGTCGCGGCGAGCTTGCCGGCGTGGCTCAGCTCGTTGACGAACGGGGCGAGGGCCAGCCGCATCTCCCCGGCGCTCGAGTAGCGACGGTTGTAGACGGGGTCGAGGGCGCGGTGCACGACGTCGGCGAGCTCTTCTGGAAGCGCGCCGTCGTGCTCGGTGATTCTCCTGACGCTGCCTGCGGATACTTGGTCGACGATTTCGCGCGCGGTTTCGCCGTAGGCCGGTCGCTCGCCGGTGAGCATTTCGTAGAGAATGGCGCCGAGCGAGTAGATGTCCGCGCGGTAGTCGACCTGATCGGCGGCGAACGCTTGCTCCGGGGCCATGTACTCGGGCGTGCCCATGAGGATCCCTGGTCGCGTCAGCCCCTTCTTGTACTCGTTCGAATCGCGCACTTTCGCGATTCCGAAGTCCAAGAGCTTGACGAGGGGGCCGCCGGGGGACGGGGTGATGAAAACGTTGTCCGGTTTGAGGTCGCGGTGCACCACGCCGAGAGCGTGGGCGGCTTCCAGGCCCATCAACATTTGCAACGCGATGTCGATGGCGAGATCGCGTTCGAGCTTGATGCGGCGATCGAGCAGTTGCTGAAGCGACTCGCCTTCGAGCAGCTCCATGACGATGAACGCCGATCCGTCTATCTGGTCGACGTCGGTCACGCGGGTGACGTGCAAGCTCTGGATGCTCGCCGACACTCGCGCCTCGCGCATGAAACGAGTCACCAAGCCTTGGCGCTCGGCCAGCTCTTGGTGCAGGAACTTGAGCGCCACCTGCGTTCCGAGCACCTCGTGCCGTGCTTCGTAGACCGCACCCATGCCGCCGTCGCCGATGAGGCGCGTGATGCGGTACTTGCCACCGATGACGGTGCCGGGCTCGAGTTTCATGCGCTCGCTCAGCCGCCGTCGGCAATCCTCTCTTCGAAGGGCACGTAGCGCCCGTACTCGCGCAGGAACGCGAGCGACCGAGTGTCCGCGCGATCGACGAATAAGACGCCGTCGAGGTGGTCGGTTTCGTGCTGCACGACCGCTGCCGGGACTCCGGCCCACTCGAACGCCACGGGTTTCCCCTCGCGGTCGAGCGCGGTCACGCTGACGCGCCTCGGGCGACGGACGCGCCCGCGGATCCCGGTCACCGACAGACACCCTTCGTACATTTCGACGACGCCGGTCTCCCCTTGGACCGGCGTCACGATCGGATTGACGAGGGTGACGAGCGGAATGGCGTCGAAGTCCGGGTAACGCGGGTTCGCGTCGACTTCGATGACGCAGATGCGCACGCTCTCGTACACCTGAGGCGCCGCAATGCCGGCGCCATCGGCGTCGCGCATGGTCTCGATCATGTCGTCGATGAGCGATTGCACGCGCGCCGAGCCGATCTCGGCGGGTGGGACTTCCTCCGCGCGACGTCGAAGGACCGGTTCGCCCATTTGGGCGATCTTCCGAATGCTCATGGCGTCAATGTAGCAGCGAACTCAACCGCGCGGATTCCACGGAACATCTTCGACGCCAGCGTGTTGATTGGCGTGTCGCGCCAGCACAAAAAGCAGGTCGCTCAGTCGGTTCAGGTAGACGAGCACCTGCTCTCGAATCGGGGCTTCCCGACCCGCGCTCCGAGTCCGCCGTTCGGCTCGTCGACACACGGTTCTCGCCAGGTGCAGGGCCGCCCCGCCGGCCGAGCCGCCGGGCAGAATGAACGTCTTGAGCGGAGGGAGCGATGACTCTGCTTCGTCGATCGCCCGTTCGAGCTCGGCGATTTCCGTCTCGGTGAGCGGTGCGATGCTCAGCTTGTCCTCTTTGCCCGGCACACAGGCGAGCTCGGCACCGAGAACGAAGAGATGCTCTTGCACCTTGGCCATGACGGCGTCGACGGCGCTCGCCAGACCCGCGGCGCGCGCGACGCCGATGACGGCGTTCGTTTCGTCGACCGTGCCGTAGGCTTCGACTCGCGCGTCGTCTTTCGAGACGCGGCCGCCGCCGAAGAGGCCAGTCGTGCCGTCGTCGCCGGTCTTCGTGTAAATCTTCATCGGCCCGAGCGTAGCGGGCCCGGCCGAGCGCGCACTCGTGATTCGCGTGGAGCCGGTTTTTCTCGTTCAGCCGAGGGCGGCGCCGAATCTCTTGTAGCCCTCGCGCCAGGCGTCGAGGTCCGAAGCGGCTCCGTCGACGATTTGGACGCCGAAACCCGCCGGCACCGTCGCGTTGCCGTTCGGGCCGAGCGGCCGGCGCCACGCTACCCGACCGACGAGGCGCACTCGGCGCTCGCTCCGCGGGGGCACCAGCTCGACCCAGACGTCGTCGTCCTTTGGCGGGTTGAGCGTCCGCACGTACAAGCCGCCGCGGCTCACGTTGTAGGTGAAGCCATGTTCGTCGGTGTCGCGACCTGCTCCGCGGAAACCGACGGTGGTGCCGTACAGCAGGCGCGCGCTGGCTCGGTTGTCCGTCCCGCGCTGTCGGGCCAGCTCGTTCGAGAGGAACAAGACGTTTTCGGGCGGCGCGTATCCGTCGGTCACCGTCGCGTTGCTCATGCTGTCGAGCGACCGGCGGTGCTTTCCGAGATCTCGTGGGCGACAGGTGACGATCCAGGTTGCCGAGCTTTCCCGAATGCGCGCTTGTTTGACGAGAGTGGCTGGCTCGTCGAGCTCCGAGCTCGCGACGACGAGCTCGACGGAGCCCCCCGTCGATTGCTCCCAGGCGTCGTCCTTGTCGACGGCGAAGCGAACATCGAAGCCAGCGTTCCTGAGCACTCGGCCGAGAACGACGCGCGTCGATCGGTCCGGGTTGGCGACGACGGCGATGCCGCGCGCCTCGTGGGGCGCGCAGGAGTCGCCTTTGGGCAACGCTCGAAGACGCGCGACCAGCGGTCGCACCGCGCCGAGCGGCAGCACGTCGTCCGCACCCCAGCCGTAGGCTTCCGCAAACGAGAGGTCGCTCACCTCGCGGGCCAGCACCAGGATCGGGACACGCGCGAGCCGCGCCTGTGAGCGCGCTTCGATGCACAGGGACTCGGCGTCCTGCACGGTGGTGTCGACGAGCAGGGCGTCGGGTCTGACCCCGTCGAGCCACCCGACGGTCTCCGCGACGCTCCCGAAGGCGTCGAGCTCGAAGCCCGCGTCTTCGGCGGAGACGAGCAGTCCCGCGCGCTGGTCTCGGCGGAAGTTGCCGAGGGCGCCCACTCGCCGGGGAGCGGGCTGTTTCGTGGGCGCGGTCTGTTCGATGGGTGCGGAGAGCATGCTTACAAGCGTGAACGGTCGCCCGCTCTCAGCCTTGAGCCCGGCTAGCGGTGGCGCTCTCTCCGCCGCGCCGCGTCAGTGGAAAAGCCTCAGACCGAGAAGATCTGTTCGATCTCGGTCTCGATCGACTGGGGCTTGACCTTCTTGGCCAGGGCGAGCTCTTGGATGAGCAGATTCCTCGCCTGATCGAGCAGCCGTCGTTCGCCAAAGGACAGGTCCTTGTCGAACTTCAGTCGGTACATATCGCGCAGGACTTTGGCGATCTCTGCGGGCAGGCCGCTCTTGAGCATCTCGGTGTAGGCGCGAAAACGTCGGTTCCACGGCTGCAAATCGACCGCTACCTCGGGCGCACGGAGCACGTCGAGGATCTTCAACGCCTCTTTCTTTTTCATCACCGGTCGCAGGCCGACGCGAGCGGCGGCCTCTTGGGGGACCATCACCTTGAGGCCACTATCGACGAACTTCATCACGTAGAAGATGCTCTCCTGGCCGCCCACCTCTCGGTTTTCGACCCGGTCGATCTCGCCGACACCGTGGGCGGGATGAACCGCGCGGTCGCCGGGCTTGAAGCTCCGTGCCTTGCCGCGTTTCGGTACGGTGGGGATTTCGCCGCCAGTAATCGTCATGGGTCCCTCCGGGGTCCGCCCGTCTAGCACCGGCCCGGTCGCTGGGTCAATCGCACTACTTCCAACAATGGCGGTTATGTGACGAAAATCACGGCGCTTTCTCGGTGGGGGCCGCGTCCCTGGGGATAGATGGTGGAGAGGAGGTGCTCGGCGAAACACTCAGGATCTCCCACACGTCGGCCACGACGGCGGCGCGCAGGCCCTGCACGATCGGCGCGCCCTCGAGCTCGACCCGGAGCTCGAGCATCTGGGCCGACCCGCCGAGCACCGGGGCGGCTCTCGGACGATCGAACCCGAGTAGGCGGCCCGTTGGGTTCGACGCGAGATCCTCCCACGCGCCGAGCAGACGCGCGCTCGCGTCGGGACCGACGGCTCGCCAGTCCCCGGCGAGAGAAATGGTCACCGCGATGGCCTCTTCCGTGGGCTCCGCGGTGATCGCGGCGGCGGTGGCGTCGCGGAGCAAGCCTCGCGCGGCGCGGCCCCACTCGCCTTCGAACGGACCGGTGGCGTAGAACCGTGCTAGCGCGCCTTCGTCGCCGAGATCGAGCGTCGACAACGACGCTCCGCGCAGCGCCGGTGGAGACTTCTTCAGTTTCTTCGTTGCGAAGAGCGACACGATGCGGGCCGGCAACGGATCGCCGACGGCGACGGCGACGAGTCGATTCTCGATGGAGACGAGTGTCTCCGGCGTGGCACCGACGATTCCGGTGACCTCGCGGATGCGCGGATGCGGACGTTTTTCCTTCGGGTCGGTCAGGAGACGTTCGACGAACGCGTCCTGAACGCTCGTCGTCGGGCCTGAGACTTCGGCCATGTACAGGGTGCCGTAGTCGTAGCCGGCAATGAGCGCGTTCGGCGTGTTGCGGAGATCCACACCGGTGGCGTCGGAGTAGGCGTCGATGCGTTCGGGTGGGAGAAGGCCCGAGAGCAACTGGACCACGCGAGGTTTTTTGGCCAGCTCGTTCGGTCGACCCAAGAGCATCCAGCGCAGGCCGGCCGCGACGACGTAGTCCGGCAGGGGACCTTCGTGCAGAGGGGCGGCCTTTTTGGGGGGCGGAGCGGCGACTGGTGCGGGGGCCGGCGCGCCACCGCAGGCGGTCAGCAAGATGGCGACGGCGAAGAAGAGGGCTCGCACCGTCTCAGCGCGCCACGCGCACGTAGCAGAAACGCCGGCGTTTCGAACCCACGCGGACGAGGTATCGGCCCCCTCGATCGAGTACGAACTTACCGTCACGCACGCGCTCCCCGTCGACCTCGACGCCGCCCTGCTCGATCATTCGTCGACCTTCGCTCGTCGACGAGACCAGCTTGGCTCCCGAGAGTGCCTTGGACAAGAGCAGGGCATCGCCGCTGGCTTCGAGCTCGACCTCGGGGGTGTCGTCCGGCGCACCGTCGTTCATGTAGGTAGCGCGGAACGTCGACTGCGCCGACTTCGCGTGGTCGGTGCTGTGGTACCGCTCGACCATTTCGAACGCAAAAGCCGACTTGCTCGCCAGGGCGTCTCCCGCTCGGCGAAGGGTCTGGATCTCTTCGTTCGATCGACTCGAGAGCAGCTCGAAGAATCGCCAGATGACGTCGTCGCCTACCTGCATGCATTTGCGGAACATCTCGAGCGGCGGATCGGTCAGGCCGATGTAGTTGTCGGCGGACTTGCTCATCTTCTTGCCAACGATGGCGCCGTCCTCGATTCGGGCATCCGTTCCCTCGAGGATCGGCGTGGTCATGACGATTTGAGGGCGCAGGTCGTAGCGCGACATGAGGTCGCGACCGACCATCAGGTTGAAGAGCTGGTCGGTGCCCCCGAGCTCGATGTCCGCTTCGAGAGCGACCGAGTCGTAGGCCTGCAGCAGCGGGTACAAGAGCTCGTGGATATAGATGTCCTTCTGCTGCTCGAACCGGTCCCGGAAGTCTCGGCGCTCCAGCGTGCGGGCGACCGTGCGCTTCGCTGCCAGCCCGATGACCTCGGTCAGGGGCATTTTCCCCAGCCATTCGCTGTTGTAGCGAACCACGGTGTCGCCCTCGTCGAGGATTTTGAACGCCTGCTCCTTGTAGGTGGTGGCGGCGGTGCTCACGTCCTCGGGGGTCAACCGGGGCCTCATCTCGTTCTGGCCCGTCGGGTCGCCGACCATCGCCGTGAAATCGCCGATGAGAAAGATGACCTGATGTCCAAGCTCTTGGAACTGCCGCATCTTTTGCATCAGCACGGTGTGGCCGACGTGCAGGTCCGGCCTCGTGGGATCGAAACCGGCCTTCACGCGTAGCGGTCGGCCCTGGGCGAGCCGGTCGCGCAGCTCGTCCTCTTGGTGCAGCTCGACCACGCCGCGCGTCAGCAACGCCAACTGCTCGTCCACCGAGGTCACGCGCCGAAGCTAGTGGTCTGTCTCAAAAGTAACAATCGTAACCGCCGGCGGCCCCCCGGGGTGAGGGCCGCCAGCGGTTACGGGTCGCCACTGCTCTAGACAGCCCCTTCCCCTGTTTCCTTGCGCTGCTTCGCACCGCGAGTGCCGCGTCTCCGGCCGAAATCCCGAGCTTTACGAGAATACGCGCCGCGCGAATTCGCTTCGCGACTTTCGAGACGCGACACTAGCAACGCGATTTCGTCAGTGATCGAATGTGCTTACGCGCCGGCTAACCGAGTCAGGTGCTCGGGTCGTCGTCGTCGTCGTCGTCGTCGTCGTCGTCGATGAGCTGGCGGCCGCGGCTCGCGTTGACCAGCTCCTTCAGCTCTTTGCCGACTTTGAAGAAGGGCAATCGTTTCGCGGGGACCGGGACGGGTTGGCCGGTGCGGGGGTTGCGACCGTCGTAGGGCTTGTAGGGTCGAACGGTGAAGCTGCCGAAGCCACGAATCTCAATGCCTTCGCCACGTTGCAGCGCTTCCGTCATTGCGTCGAACACACAATTGACCACGAGCTCGGCGCGCGCCTTGGTCAGCTGTCCACGAGCCGCAATGGCATCGATGAGCTCACTCTTGGTCATTGGCTCAAGTCCCGCTCCCGCCAGGGGAAAATGTTTTCTCCAAACACCTGAAATGTCAATGTCTTTCCAGGGCTTGGGCTTCACGGTCACTCGGGCCGCTGGGCCGCTGGGACCACCCGCAGGGCGTCGAGCACTGCGTTTTCCCCCTTCGAGTCGAGCCGCACCGAGACCTGCCCCTCCAGTGCGATGGGGGCCGAGGCCCACACCCGACAAGCATCCATCTCCGTAGTCTGGCCGCCCGGGATCGCGCTGCTCGACGCTCCGCTCTGCCTTGCGCGAGGGTCGGGAATCGGCGGTCCGTGGCCGCTCGCCGTCACGGCGGTGACCTCGGCTTGGTAGGGCTCGCTCTGTTCGGCTGGAAGCCACACGGCTTCGACGACGTACATGCCGGGCGAAGGCGCATGGATGTCGACCCAGACTTCCACGGCGGATCCTCGTGAAGCTCGAAGACGAAGCCCGCGTCCGTTCGACTCGCAGCGCGTCGCCACGAACGCTGGATGCACCCATCCCCCGGACACCGAGAGGGGGGGCCACAAGGCCTCGGCCTCGAAGCGCAAAGCCTCGAGGCCAGCGATGTCCGGTGGCTCGTACGCTTCGACCCGCGGCGGACGACCATCGAAGTCGTAGAGGTACCGGTGGACTTCGGGGCGACCGAGCCCGTTCCACAACAGAGCGGCGTGTGCGTCGCCAGAGTAGCGAGCGACGACGAGCCCAGCACCCGGGTCGAAACCGAGGTTGAAGCCGTGGTCCGTGTCGACCAGCACGATGCCGGAGCGAACGCCGGCGTCGGCGAGCACGTGGGGCTCGAACATCGGCCGGCCCCCTTCTCGCGCCTGCAAGTCGAGGTGGTCGTAGGCGGCGTGAAGGGCAAACCCGACGAGCGACGCGGGGATTAGGTACCTGGCGAGGCTGAAACGGTGAATGGCCCAGGCCAAGAGCACGTGCTCGACGGGAAGCGCGTCCGCGAGCATGCGCGCACCTCCACCGGGGTAGTTTCCGTCGAAGTAGAACGGCGCATAGGCGACCACCACCCCGATGGCGACGAGCGATAGCGCTCTGGCGCGCGCCACCCGCCACGTAGCGACCGCGGCGAAGGGCACGAGCAGGGCTAGAGGCTCGGCGTTGGCGATGTCGAGCCAGTGGTATCGGAGCCGTCGAACCGTGGTCAGAACGAGCTCTTTCGGGCCGTAGCCGTCGGGGAGGTGCGAGCGCACGAAGTCGCCGTGCTCGTGCAAGCACCCGATGCCCGCCCCGACTCCCCACTTGAAGCAACCCGGCGGACCGTCGGCCAGCGAATAGTACAGAAGCTGACTCGAGCCGGTGATCGAGCCCGTCGCCGCGCTCTGGTGCGCGACGAGCAGCAAAACGCCGGGGATCGTCGCCCCGGCGAAGAGCAGAAGGCGTAGGCGGCGTCCCTCTGCGTGGCGGAGCGCCAACCAAGCCGCGATGAAAGCGACGACGACGCCGGTGACTGGTCGGGTGGCGACGAGCCAGCCGAGCGCGAGCCCCGACACCAGCGCCCAACCTCGCGTCCCGCGCATCGCGCTAGCCAGCGTGAGCGTCAAAAGTAGCGCCGCCCACCCGTGCGACATGGTGTCGGCGGTGTGGTAGCGGAGCGCGGCGCAAAACATCGACAGCGTCGCGGCCACCAGCGCGACTTCGCGGTCGAAGATCTGACGGGCGAGCCAATGAGTGGCGACCACCAAAGCCGCGGCGATCGCGGGACCGACGAGCATGGGCACCCCCGCCACGAAACCGAGCGCGAGGGCTGCCGGGTAGCCCGGCGGGAAGATGACGCTCAAACGGCCGTCGGGCGTCGGCACGAGGAATCGGCCTCGGAACGCGGCTCCGGGATCCGGCACGTCGAGCGCCAATTGCCCGGTGGCCAACGCTCGGGCTTCGAGCCAATAGCTCGTGGCGTCGATGATTCGCGGGCCGCCACGGAGGTAGTAGGCGACGTAGCCGATCGACAAGAGCGCGGCGCCGAGGGCCAGGCCGGCAACGATGGTGTTGTTCGGAACACGACGAAGTTGGTCGCGAAAAAGGAAGCCGGCGCTCAGGGTGAGGACTGCGGCCATCAGGGCGACCCACGCGACCGTGTCCGGCGGCGCGCCAAACGTCCCGAGGGGGGTCGTCACCGAGGTTGCACTGCCCAGAGGTGATAGAGCGTGTGTTCGTGTTCTCGAGCGTCGAGTCGGATCTCGATGCGGTCGCCGACCTCGCCGAGATCGATCGATTTTTCGCTCCAGCCGTCGGTGGCTTCGATGTCGATCGTCGCCACGGGTTTTCCGTCGGCGATGACGTCGATGCGTGACGGCTGCGGTGCGGCCGTGCGCACGACGAGCCTGACGGGTTTACCCGCCGTGAAGCCCCCGAGCTCGAACGTTTCACTCACGCCCGGAGGAATGATCCGGCCGCCGTCCCAGAGGTCCCGAGCCGGTCGGCCAGGATGCGGCAACATTTTCATCGCGAGAAAGCCGGTGACGGGCCGCGAGATCTCGTAGCGGTGCTCGCGTTCGCTCACCATGTCGGCGAAGTCGAGCTCGTCCACGACGACTTCGTCCGGCTGGGTGGAGAACGGCTGGGCGCTGCCGTCGAGGGGCCCCCAACGCGGTTCGTACACGACCTTCGTCGGACCACCACAAATCACGTTGCCGCGGACCGGCACATCCAGCACGCGGTCGCCGAACCAGAGCGGCATGTCGCCCCACCACGACGGGTAGATCGCGAGCACGTCGGGGCGCTCGCGCGGCGGGATGCGCTCGATGAGCTCGATGGCACCAGCGATGCCCCATCGGGTCGCCCGAGCGAAGGGCATTTGTCGGTAGCCGCCGAGCCCGATGATGTCGAGGGCGGGAATGTCCGCCATGTAGGGGATCGCCCCGGCGTCGCCCACCAGGACGCGGCTCGGCCGAGGGTTGATTCGGCGCAAGAGGCGACCGGTGAGCACGTGCTGGTCTCTGATGTTTCGCGAGGCCCGTCCGAAGAACCAAACCTGCTCGCGGTAGCGCGGTAGCTGCTGCCACGCGAGCACACCCACCGCGCCTACGGCGACGACGATGCTCGCCGCGCGAAAGAACGTGCCGCGGCGGCCTCGGGCGTAAGCGTGAGTCAAAAGCACGGCCACGCCGAGCG
Organism: Polyangiaceae bacterium; assembly: GCA_029261965.1. Lineage (GTDB taxonomy): Bacteria > Myxococcota_A > Polyangia > Polyangiales > Polyangiaceae > JAJDAH01. The sequence goes on along the minus strand of JAJDAH010000039.1, from coordinate 75,492 downwards.
CCGCAGCGAGCAACAGCCAGGCGACGGCCGGCATCGTGTAGCGCTCGTTCTGCCAGCGAACTTGGCCGTTTAGCGCCACCGTGAGGATCCAGAGTGCGGCACTGCCCCAGAGCAACGCGGCGTAGCGACGCGTCTTCTTCGTCGCGAGGGGCACCACGGCGAGCGCCCAGAGCGCCCAGCCATACCCCGGCACCAGAGAGAGGTGATAGTGCGTGACGCGCATGACTTGGTAGCCGACGTGAAACTTCCAAGCGTCCCACACTTGTTGCCCGGACAGGTGAGGGTGGTGGAGCTCGAGTTTCGCCAAGGCGCCCGCCGCCGACGTGTCGCCGGTCAATGCCCAGTTGGCGAACGCTTGAACGACGAGCACCGCGACGCCGGGAAGCGCCGAAAGCAAGAGCACGCGGGTCGCGGCACCAGCTCCACGGCGCTTCCAGAAAGCTGCGGCCGCGGAGAGGGAAAACAGCGCCACGGTCGTCGCGGCTTCGGGTCTCGTGGCGACCAGGAGCGCGCCCCAAATTCCGAGCACGAGCGCGCCGAGTTGTGGCCGAGACACTTCGCCCGCCTCGGGCACGCGCAGGAGGTCGTCCCAAGCGATCAAGGCGCCGGCCCAAATGGCGATGAGCAGCGCCACCTCCATCCCGCTGAAGAGCGACCAACTCAGCGCACCGACCCCCAGGAAGATCGGCGGGGCGAGGTAGCTGGTCCACCGGGGCAGGGCGCCGAACATTCGACGGCTCGCCAGCAAGGTGGCGAAGACGCAGACGCAGGCGACGATGCCCGCCCAGACCATCAGGTGCAGCTGACGGAAACCGATCCAGTAGCCGAACGCCAGCACCGAGGGGTAGAGCAGACTCGTGCCTCCGCTCGAGTACCCGTTGCCCTCGGACCACTGAAACGGATACCCGCGCGCGGCGGCTCGAGCGAAGTCGAAGTGAATGAAGACGTCGTCGAGTGGCGCGGACCACTCGCCGAGGAGTGCGCCGGAGACCGCGGCATCCCAGCCCTCGGGTCGAAGCGATAGCGAACCAAAGTGCGTCTGCAGGCGGATCGATGAATAGAAGATGCAAGCAATGGCGAGGGTGACGCCGCCGGCGACGAGTGCGAAAAGTGCCGGCTCGAGACGTGCGGCGAGCCCGACCCGGCGCATTTCGTGCGTCGTCGTCATCTCGCCCCGCCTAGCGAGGGGCTGGGGCCCGCGCAAGCACCTTCGAGCAGGACGACCGCACGTCCGTTCACCGCGAGGGGTTCGGGAATCATTAAATTTTCCTGCAAAGCCCCTTGCTCGGCGGGCATGGAGGCGTTCTACTACCGGTCCCCCGTTCTCGGCGGAACTCTCATAGAAATGCGCTGGTACGTTGAAGTCTCCCGCGTGGGCGGGGACGTGGCCGCCGCCCAGAAGCTCTGCGTCGAGGCAAAGCAATGGCAGGCCGCGCTACAAGAGGCTCGCCGACTCAAGGGCGAGTCTGGCCCACTCTCTCGATTTTCGATCGAGCTTCTGGATAACGGCTACCGCGCGGTGGATCCGGCCGCCCGGCTTCGGTACGTGGTCAATCGCGCGCCGCAGGACGCGGCCCTGAGCGACGAAGCCGAGGTTCGGAAGAACTCGCCGTCGACGGCGCCGCCGGACAAGGGGTCCGTTCGACCCCAGTCGTTCCCCCCGAGGCCGTCGCCGAGCCAGCCTCCACCCGGTGGCAACGGCGCGTCTCAGTCGAGCGGCGCGCTCGCAGCGGTCTCGGCGGCGAGCAAAGCGAGCTCGCCCATCAAGATCCCCGACGACGCGGTCCCTCCTCCAGCCGGCGACGCGGGCAAGTCCGAAAAGGCGAAGCCGAGCCCGGCCGAGCCGGTTGCCGCTGCCGATCCGAAGAAGCCGGACGCAGCAAAAGCCGAGCCCACCAAAGCGGAGCCCGCGAAAGCGGAGCCTGCAAAAGCGGAGCCCGCAGAGGGCGAGAAGGCAAGCCTGCCAGAGTTCGAAATCGTTCGGCAGCGCAGCGAGGAGCGTAGCGAGGCGAGTCCAATCACCTACCGCGAGATCGCCTACAGCGTCGCTCCGGGGACGTTGAAGGCGTCGGTCGAAATCCTACTCTGGATGCAGTTCAACGACGTCGCCGCCAAGCTCGACGAAAAGCCCGCGGGCAAATTCGTTCAGCTCGCTGTTTTCGACCACAAGTTCGAGGGCAAACCGGAGAGGCCGCCGATCGCGACGCTCGCGTGGAAGGACTGGCGCGGTAACCCGGTCGTCAAGTTCCGGAAGAAGGGCTCGGACGAAGCGCCGCCGAGCTCGGTCACGACGCCGTCGGACGAGCCCGCGATGAGCGCGGCTGCGAGGAAGCTCAGCTCCGAGGCCGCGCCGGCCCAGACCGAGCCCACCAAAGCCGAGCCCGCCAAAGCCGAGCCCGCCAAGGCCAAGAAGTCGAAAGCCGAGAAGAAGGCCGACAAGAAAAAGAAGAAAAAGACCGACGCAAAGATGGCTGAGCATCAGCCAGCGCGTCGGCGCGGCGAGGACCTCATCCTCGAGCTCTTCGAAGCCATGCACGAGCTGCACTTCATGCCCGACGTCGTCGCGGGCTGTGACTTCGTGCTCAACGTGCTCGGCGCGAACATCCCTTGCGAAGGGATAATCGTTCAGGTTTTCGACATCGACTCGCGCGACTTCATCGTGGTGCGAGCCCACGGCCCTTCGCACGCCGACGTGCTCATGCATCGCACCCCGGACGAAGACGCATTCATGCGAAAGTCCATGCGAGCGTCGCGGGCGCGCCACTACGAGGGTGACCTGCCGAGTCACTTCAGCGAGGGCGCGTGGAAGAAGCTCGGCGTGACCGCCACGAGCTCGATGATTGGGCCCGCAGTCCAAGGGGGCCGCTACCTGGGCGTGGTCGAGCTGGCGAACCCCGCAGGCGACACCCCGTTCTCCGACAGCGAGGCGAACGCCGTCGAATACATCTGCGAACAGTTCGCGGAATTCCTCGCGAATCGGCCGATCGTCGTGGACGCTGAGAGCGTTCTACCGAGCTGAGGTTGAAACCGATCGGGCGCCCACGCGGCGCCGAATTGGTTTCGCTGGGCTTGGCGGGTTAACTTCGAGAACCGATGGCTGACGGGGCGCGCCGTGAGCGCTCGCTGGCGTTCTACCTGATCCCCGCGATGATCGTCGCCGTTGGGGTCATCGCGTGGTTCACGTTTCGCACGAGCTTTCAGCTCGAGAAGCTTCGCGAGCAGTCCGTCGTCGAGGCGACTCTGTCGCTCGCGAACGAGAAGGCGGACCGCCTCGACAAGATGATCATCGAGCAGGATGACGCTGTGGCGTCGGAAATCGACGTTTCCGACTACCGCGCGTCGGTGGAGCGTTGGCTCAGGGTTGCGGGCCGCCAGACGCCGACGGTGCGGGGGGTGTTGGTCGTCAACGTGACCGACGGGGCCAACGAGGTCGTGGCGTTCGGGTCGCGGGTGCCCGGACCCGAGGACGAGCGTTTCCGTCGGCTTCTGGTCTACGACATGTTGCCGACCATGGAGCTCGAGGCTTATCCGCGAGCACAGCTACGGCACTTGCACGGAAGCTACGAGGGTCAGAACTTCCTCTTGAGCTACTGGCAGCGGGATCACAACAACAACCAGTTTCTCGTCGTCGCTTGGCAGGACGTCTCCCGCATCGTGCACAGCTTGATGCCGAAGCTCTACGGCGAGCGAGAGGACCAGAGCCGCGTGAACGTGGTCGACGAGGACGGCCTGATTGTGTTCGGGCCGCCGCTCAGCGCCGGAGAGTTCACGATCGGCCGACCGTTTCAAACGACGCTCTACAAGTGGCGGTTGAACGTGACCCTGAGCTCGGCTCAGGAGCTCGCCGAGAACGTCGAGCGCCGCCGCGCGCTGGAAATCGCGCTCGTCGGCTTGTCGATGCTCGTCATAGTCGCCGGGATCCTCGTGATTCTCGTCGCGGCCGGGCGCGAACGGAAACTGGCGAACCTCAAGAGTGAATTCGTGGCCAACGTCTCGCACGAGCTGAAGACGCCGCTCTCCCTCGTGCGCATGTTCGGAGAGCTCTTGCAGAGCGGGCGGGTGGAAAGCGACGCCAAGCGACGTCAGTACATTCAGATCATCGTCAACGAGAGCGAGCGGCTTGGCGCGTTGATCGAAAACGTGCTCGACTTCGCTCGGCTGGAGAAAGGCAAAACCGCGTACGAGTTTGCCGAGGGCGACGTCGGCGACGTCGTGGCCCGCGCGGTCGACGTCTGTCGCGAGCGCGCCGATAGAGGGAGCCTGTCCATCCAGCTCGACATCGCGTCGCATCTCCCGCCGACTTGGATCGACGAACGGGCGATCGAGATTGCCGTCATCAACCTCGTCGACAATGCCATCAAGTATGCTTCGATGGGTGGACAGGTCTGGGTGGCGGTGGCGGCTACCGACCGTCGCGTCGAGATCCGGGTCACCGACCACGGCCCGGGAATTCCCCCGGACGAGCGCAAGAGGATTTTCGACCGGTTCGTTCGGGGCGGGGAAGCGAAGCAGCAGAGGGTGCGCGGTAGCGGAATCGGGCTCGCCATGGTCAAGAACATCGCGGAAGCGCACGGTGGGGCGGTGTGGGTAGAATCCGCGGAGCCGCAAGGAAGCGTGTTCGTCTTCACCGTGCGGAGCAAAGCGGTTCGGCAACCCGACCCGAGTGTCAGCCAGAGTGAGTCCGAAGCCGTCGCCTGAGAATTCGAAGATGACCCAACAGCGATCCACCCCGGCGTCCTCGTCGCCCGATACCGCTCCGAGCGCGGAGCGCCGAACGACGAAATCCGACGCTCCGAGCGACGCGGCTTCCGGGCCGAAGAGTCGGGTCTCCAGCAAGCCCGACTCGGGAGATCAGACGCTCTTGTCGGCCCCGACGCCGGCCGAGCGCTACGAAGAGGACATCGAGGAAAGGGTTTCGCAGCTGGAACGGGCTCGACGAGACCTCGACCGACGGCTCGAAGAAATCGAGCGCGCGGCGGCCCGAAAAGAGGACCTCGAGCGGCTGCGAGGCGAGGCCATTGGGCGCTGGCAAGTCATCGTGATAGCCGTAGTCTTGAGTGCCCTAGCACTGACCGTTCTGATTTTTGCACTGCTCGGCCGCTGAGCGCTCGACCGGTAAGGAGTCTGGCCCATGAACTCGTCCAGCGCGCTCGTCGTCGAGCCGGAGCATTGCCTCGAGCAGTACGAAGTCGTCCGCGATCAGACGATGCGCCTGGTCGAGCCGCTCGCCCCCGAGGACACCGTCGTTCAATCGATGAACGACGCGAGTCCGACCAAGTGGCACATGGCGCACACGACGTGGTTCTTCGAGACCTTCTTGCTCGAGCAGTTCGACGCCGACTACGCGCCGTTTCACGAGCGGTTCAAGTATCTGTTCAACTCGTACTACAACGCCGTCGGCGAGATGCACCCGCGTCCGCGGCGCGGAATGCTCACTCGTCCGACCCTCGACGAGGTCGTGTCGTACCGGCGGCACGTCGACGCGCGCGTGATCGAGCTGTTGCGGTCTCCCCCGTCGGCGCACCGCGCGGAAATCGTGCGAATCGCGGAGATCGGCTGTCACCACGAGCAGCAGCATCAAGAGCTACTGCTCACCGACCTGAAGCATTTGTTCGCGCAGAGCTCGATGCATCCGACGTATCGCGGCCCGTTGCCTCTGCCGAGCGGCGCGCCGGGCGAGATCGTTTGGGTTGGTGTCAGCGAGGGCATCCGCCGGATCGGTCACCCCGGCGATGGATTTTTCTTCGACAACGAAGTTCCGTCACATCGCGTGTTCCTCCAAGCCTTCGAGCTGGCGGACCGATTGATCACCAACGGTGAATACCTCGCGTTCGTCGAAGATGGGGGCTACGAGCGTCCCGAGCTGTGGCTCGACGAGGGCTGGGCAACCGTTCGACGCGAGGGCTGGCGGAGTCCTTCTTATTGGCTCTTGGAGGACGGTTCGAGGCGAGAGTTCACGCTTCGCGGAGTTCGCGAGCTCGAGCCGCACGACCCCGTGTGCCACGTGAGCTACTTCGAGGCGGACGCGTTCGCCCGTTGGGCCGGAGCACGGCTTCCGACAGAAGCCGAGTGGGAGAGTGCGTGCCAGGCGGGATCGTCGGACGGCGGATTTCTCGAAGGCGACCGTCTACACCCCGGTCCGGACGCCGGCACAACGGGCATCCGGCAAGCCTTCGGGGAGGTCTGGCAATGGACGAGCAGCTCCTACGGTGCCTATCCGGGCTACAAACCACTCGACGGAGCTCTCGGCGAGTACAACGGCAAGTTCATGTGCGGCCAGTACGTGCTCCGCGGTGCGTCGTGCGCGACGAGCCGCACTCACGCGCGGCGGACTTACCGCAACTTCTTCTACCCCGCGGCGCGGTGGCAATTTTCCGGGATCCGTCTCGCCCGCGACGCGCGCTGAGCGCGCTCACTGCCAGAGCTTGATGCCGCCGAGCAGCCCCACGGAGTTGGGGACGATCTTCACCGTGGGGTTCGGCTCGAGCTGGAGGCGACGCGAATTACCGCCGCCGAGGTAGAGCAGGTCGAAGTTGAAGATCGGTCGAAGCTGGTCGACGACTTGCTGCACACGGCGCGACCAACGTTTGTTGCCGAGTTTCTTGCGAGCAACGTTGCTGACGCGATCCTCGTAGGTCGCCTTCTTTCGGAACGGGTGATGTCCGAGCTCGAGGTTGGGAACGAGTCGACCGTCGATGAAGAGGGCGGAGCCCATGCCTGTGCCCAACGTGAGCACCATTTCGAGACCGTTGCCGGCGATCGCGCCGTAACCGGCGATGTCGGCATCGTTGAGCACGCGAGCCGGCATGCCGGTGAGCTTTTCGAGCTGGGCTTGGAGTTCGATTTTCGCCCAGGCTTCGTCGGAAAGGTTCGGCGCGGTCTCGACGATGCCTCCGACGACGACTCCCGGAAACCCGACGGAGATCCGGTCGAAGGCGGGTTGCGTCTTCAGCATCGACTCGATGACGCCGATGACGCCGTCGGGATCCGCTGGTTTCGGTGTGAGCTCACGCGTGCGTTCACTGATGGCTTCGCCCGATGGGTCGAGGACCAGCATTTTGATGCCCGTGCCCCCGATATCGATGGCGAGCGTTCGCGGGCCGGATGCGGGTGAGGGCGTCATCGATTCGAGCGTAGCGGAGAACGGGTGGGCGCCGGGCGCCGGGCGCCGGCGTGACACACTCGTGTCGCCGAAACGAGGCCGACTTTCCTGACGCGGCGGCCACCTTTCTCGCGGAAAAATCCGCCTCCACCGGCGTGAGGCTGAAGTCGGTCCGGAACATTTCGGCTGAGCTAGAAAACACCGACATTTCGATGGACCAGCTTTGACGCAGCGGTTTCCTCGTACGAAACATAGATCAGACAGCGCGGCCGTAACCCGGAGGCTCCCCCATGACAGTGCAATTCCGATTCCTCATTCCTGCGATCTTGGGACTCGCATTGACGGCCTGCGGTGGCTCCCAGCCAGAGACTTCCGAGGGGACGGCGTCGCCGGGCACTGCCGGACCGGTCGGCTGCTCCACCGCGCCGGACTGCGGAGGATGCGGCACGTGCATCGAGAGGTGCATGTGCGGCACGGGCGACTTCAGCGCCTGCGTGCCGGCGTGTAGCTCGTCGACGCCTCCGGCAACCCCGCCCACGGGAACGCCGCCTCCTCCTGGAACCCCACCTCCTCCTGGCACGCCGCCCCCTCCGGGCAACCCGCCCCCTCCCGGCATGCCGCCGCCTCCGGTCGAGCCGGCGTTCCAGACGGCGACCATTAGCTTCACCCCGACGCAGGTGGCGCCCGGGGGAGAGATTTTCAAGTGCCAGAACTTCGAGAACCCCTTCGGGTTCACCGACGTCGAGATTCTCCGCAGCGAGTCGTTCATGACCACTGGCTCTCACCACATGTTCGTCTTCTATCAGGACAACAGCTTCAACGGTGGAGTCGAGGACTGCAGTGGTCTCGAGTTCGGCCAGACCATTCACTCGGCAGCCCGCCCGCAGCAGATCAACGACTACCCCGACGGCGTGGGCCGTCGCATCGTCGGCTCTCAGGGGCTCCGCGTGTTGGTGCACTACCTGAACACCACACCGACGACGCAGACGATGGAAATCAACGTGACGTTCGACTACGTGCCGCCGGGCTCGATCACCGGCGTTGCCGGCTCGGTCTTCGCGAACCAGCCGTTCATCAACGTGCCGCCGCGGTCACCCGGATCCGCGGGCGGATCCTGCGGCGTCCCGATGGACGTGTTCCTGTTGGGTGGCGTGAGTCACATGCACCAGTACGGTACGCACTTCATCGCGAACACGAACACGGGAGTCGAGCTCTACCAGGGCACGGAATGGAACGAGCCGACGCCGCGCGCGTTCGACCCGCCGCTCTTCCTCGGCGCTGGAACTCGCATCGACTACAGCTGCCAGTACAACAACCACAGCGCCCAAACGCTCACTTTCGGTGACTCGGCGCAGTTCAACGAGATGTGCATCTTCGCCGGCACTTACTACACCGAAGGTGGAGACGGTCGTTCGATCTCCTGCGCCCTCGGGTTCTGACGTCAGAAAGACTTAGGGCGCTGGTTGACAGGCCAGCGCCCTCTCTCCGCGAGCCGTGAGGGCGCGGGGCTACGGCCCCGCGCCTTCATTTTTATTTCGCTCGCTTTGTTCGGCCGCGGGTTTCGCGCTTCAGAGCGAGCAACCCGGCTGAGACGCGCAGCTGGCGGTGTCGAGCGACGAGCATGGCGCTGCCGTTCCGCCGCACGGGGTGTTCCACGTGCAGCCGTGGCTCGTGCAGATGCCTTCGGCCATGACGACGTCGCAGGCTTGGGGTACGCCCGTGCAGCTACCCGGCGCATAGATGCATCCGGGGCGCATCTGGCATTCGACGGTCGAACCCACCGAAGTCACGCAATCCGACGGGGTGCCCGAGCAGCGGCTGCAGCCCTGGGCGGTGGCACATTCGCCGATGCTCAGTTGATCGCAGGCTGTGGCGGTGCCGCTGCAGGCTCCGGATCCGCCGGCGCCAGCTGCGCCGCTCGAACCCGCGCTGCCGGCGGCACCTGCCGTGCCACTCGAACCCGCGCCGCCGCCAGTACCTGGTGCGCCCGCGGTGCCGCCGGTTCCGGTGCCGCCGGTTCCAGCGCCACCCGTTCCGGCTCCGCCAGTTCCAGACGTTCCCCCCGTCGCCACGCCGGCGCTGCCACCCGTGCCGCTGCCACCGGAGCCAGTAGTGCCTCCGCTGCCGGGTGCCCCGCTCGTGCCGGAAGTCCCGGCCGCCCCGCCGTCGTCACTCTTGCTGTCCGAGCAGCCCACGGCTGCGCCGGCCAGCGCCAGCGTAAAAGTAGAAATTACCAAGCGCCTGAACATTTTATTCCTCCACTTCTCCATCATCATCGAGCGGTTGCATCTTCAGGAGTTCCTCGTCGGTCAGGAATACGGCGCTTGCCGTTCCCGGTTTCGCCGGCTCGGCCGGGGCGCTCGGCTGTTCGGCGGCACCCGGGTTGGTCGGGGGTTCGGCTGCTGGCGGTGCGTTGACCGCGGCGACCGCGGGCTCCTCGTCTTCGGATTCATCCTCCGCGTCGTCGGGGTCATCCTCGGCGGGCGCGGGGGTGGTGTCGACCGGAAGCGGTTTCGGCAGGGCGATGGCATCGAGGGTGGCGTCGTACTTCTCGCGGTGCTCGTCGAAACGGGCACGCTCGGACCGCGGCAAGACCCTCATGCCGTCCAGGTTCAAGGACTCCGCATCGATGAACTTGCCGTTCTTCTTGGCTGAGAAGTGGAGGTGGGGTCCGGTCGAGCGACCCGTCGAGCCGACGTAGGCGATCGTCTGGTAGCGCTTCACGCGATCTCCGACTTTGAGTCCCGACTCGAAGCGCGAGCAATGGGCGTAACCCGTTTGGATGTCACCGGCGTGGTCGATGAGCACGAGGTTTCCGCTCGCGCCGCTGTAACCCATGAACTTGATGGTCCCGAACGAGGACGCGTGGATTGGCGTACCGGATGGCGCTCCGAAGTCGGTGCCGTTGTGCGGCATGACTTTCTTGAGCACGGGATGCATGCGCTTCGGGTTGTATCGGGAGGTGATCGGCGCGCCTTTGATCGGCTTGCGCCAACCGCCCTCGTTGAGCGATTGCCCCTTCTGGTTGTAGTAGCCCTTCGAGCTCGATCCACGGAACCAGTAGATACGCAGCGGGTCGTCGGTCGGATCGACCGGCAGGTACTCCACGGCTTCGATCCCGGCGTAACGTGCGAACTCGCCGAGCACCGTCACCTCTTGGGCGACGACCCGTAGCCGGTCGCCGCGCTTCATCATCGACACGCTGGTGAAGCCGTCGAGGGCTTTGGTGAGCGCCCGCCGAATGCCCTTTTCGAACCCGCCGCGTTTCGCCGAGGCTTCGAAGTCGCCGTCCTCGACCATGAAGGCTCCGGCGAAGCGCTCTTGTTTGACGGCGAGGTCGAGTTTCTTCGCCTTGAGGAGCCCGTCGGCGCCCTCTTTGGCCTGAAGGACGTTCTCCTTGCTGACGATGTATTCGAATGCCGTGACTCGCGACGAGGCCCGGTCGATCCGAGCGACGAAGCGATCTTTGGGGGCGCACTTGTCGAGGTCTTTGACTCCCTTGAAGGCCGTGAGGACGCGGTACGCCTCGGCCTTCTTGATCCCTTTGGCTTGCACGACTTTGAGAAACGGCTCGCGGCCAATCCTGCCCTCGACGACGCGCGCCCCGGGATCGCCCTTCGCATCGGCGACACGCCACGGTCCGGGCACCTTCTTGCGCCGGCGTTCGACCGCGGGTGGTGGTTCGAACTTCGGTGCCGTGGGCTCGCTCGCTTCGGGTTCGCTGGTCTCCGGGGGCGGCGGGTTGTGGCGTGGATCCAGCTGAATCAGCACCGCGATGAGCGAAGCCACGGTGGCCAGTCCCAAAAGCGTGCCGAAAACCGCAACCAACGTCGGTGAAAGCGTCGGTCGATTGCGGTTTCGCATCGGCGCCGACGGCGGCCGACCCGACGGAGCGATCGAGTCGAGCTCGTCTTGCAGTGGATCCGCCACGGGCTGGGGCGAAGGGGCCGTGCCGCGGCGAGCCTCGGCGGCCCGGGATAGCAGATGGTCCCGCATCGCTTGCCCGCGGGGAGCAGGCCCCGATTCCTTTGTAACGTCGAGCGGTTCGCTCTGCTCGCTAGTGCCTTCCGGTTCCGCGCGAACTGGCGCCTCGAGCTGAAGCTCGGGCTCGCTCTCGCCGTCTTCGCGCACGAGCGGGTCGACGACCCGGCCGATGTGGCGAGGACCTGCGCCGGGTGAAGACGCCACGGGCTCGGAGTAGCAGCAGGGAGTTATCCCGGCAAGGGCGCCAACCCGGGGCCCCAGCGGGTGGTTATGCAAGCCCGTTCAGTATGGCGAGGGGCCGCGGCGGGCTTGGCCACGCGCTCGGTTTCGATGAGACTGTTCAGTCATGGACGACCACACCAAGCAGCTGCTGCTCTTGGGACGCGAGCATTTCGAGAAGCGGGAGCTCGAAAAGGCCGAGTACCTGCTCAAGCAGGTTCTCGAGAAGACCGAGCGATTCGCCGACGTGTACGACATGCTCGGTGTCATTGCCCACGGCAAGGGGGATTTCACCACCGCCGAGGCGTACTTCGAGCGCGCGGTGGGTTTGAACCCGAACTACACCGAAGCTCAGCTCAACTTGATGGTCACCTACAACGACCTCGGGAAATACGATGCGGCCCGCCGAATTTACTCCGAGATCCGAAGCCGAGGCGGAGCGGGCACGAGTCAGATGGACCCGTTCGCGAAGGGAAAAATCGCGAACATGCACGCCGAGACGAGCCAAGCGTATCAGGACATCGGCATGACGCCGGAGGCGATTGGAGAGCTCGAAAAAGCCGTAGCGCTCTGCCCCGCGTTTGCCGACCTCCGGACGAGGCTCGGCGTTCTCTACCGTGACGCGGGCGACGTCGGTCGTGCCCTCGAGCAATTCGAGGAAGCGAAAAACGCCAACCCGAAATACGTCCATGCTCGCGTGATGCTGGGGGTGCTGCTCTTGACGTCCGGGGCCATCGACCGAGCCATCGGCGAATGGCAGGAAGTGCTCGAGCTCGACCCCGAGAACAAGAGCGCGCAGATGTACACCCGAATCGCCAAGGCCCAGAAGGACAAGGCGTCGATACCGCCTCAGGCGTAGTCCGTCAGGTGCTTTGGCGTTCGAAGCCGACGGCCTCGGCGTCGAGAACGTCGGCGAGCACGCTGAGCGCGCGCTCCGCCGTGGCCTCCACTCCGGGAGACTGGCCAGTCAGCGCCGACACCGACGTGACGCCGAACTGGCGGATCCCGCAGGGGACGATGAGCCCGAACTGGTCGAGGTCCGTCGTCAAATTGAGGGCGAAGCCGTGCATCGTGATCCACCTCGAGATCCGAACCCCAATGGCGCCAATCTTCGCGACTTCGGTGGCGTCGTCTCGGCCGGACCAGACCGCCGGTCGGCGCCGGTCCGTCCACAGGCCGATGAGCCCGTCGATGGGGCCCGCGTCGATGTCCCATTCGCGAACCAGGCGGCGCATCGTTTCGGTCAGATCGCCGACGTAGCGGCGCACGTCGCAGCGATCCGGGGCCAGATCCAAAATCGGATATGCCACGAGCTGTCCCGGCGCGTGGAGCGTCACGTCGCCGCCTCGGCCGGTGTCCACGACGTCGATCCCGCGCTCTCTCAGCGCCGCCTTGGGGACGAGGAGGTTTTCGGCGTGGGCGCCGCGGCCGAGCGTCACGACTGGTTCGTGCTCGACGAAAAGCACCGTGTCGTTCGCCTCGCCACGCCGACGGCGTTCGACGAGTTCTTGCTGCATCTGGTGAACGGGTTCGTAGGCGCGGCGCCCGAGCCAGACGCCGTGCAACTGCCGTCTTCGCGCCACGCGCTTTGCCTCAATCGAGTCCGACGTCGATCGAGCCGTCCCCAGGACCGTCGGGGCTCGCGTCGATGGAGCCGTCGGCAGAAGCGTCCGCAGACGACGAGTCGCCGTCGGCGTCAGCGCCTCCGTCCGGCGGGGAGCCGTCGAAGCTACCTCCGTCGTTCGGGCCGCACGAAAACGACGGGGGAGCGCCGGCATCTCCCAGCGCCATCGCGCGGTTGTATTCGACATTCAACCGGTGCTCGTAGGCTCCCACGGGTACCGAGAAACGGTTGGCGCTCGGGACGGAGCCCGCGCCCGCATCGTCGAGGTCGAGGGTGACGATCGCGCCCGGGGCGGGAAGGCCGCCGATGCGGAAGTCGTCCAGCGCCGAGAACAGAAAGTACGGACCTTCTCCGATGACGACTCCGGAGATGACGTCGGTGCGACCACCGCTGACGTCGACGCAATCGGATTCTCCCACGCCAAACGCCACTTGACCGGAAATGGGCGCGGCGGCGCTGAGCGCTAGGAAGCTGCCCGGGCCCTGAGCGTCGTCGACGGGCACGACGCCGGCTCCGAGCGAGACCTCCACCTCCAAGCGCCGAAGCGCGCGAAGGGGGACGGTGACCGTGCGCCCCTCCGCACGAACGAGGTTCACGGCGAGCAATCGAGCGTCTCGCTCGAGACCTTGATTCAGGTCGACGCCGCCTAGCCAGACGCCTGGGCGCGGGAACGAGTCCGAGGAGCTGGCGTCGACGAAGGTCGCCCGAACGTAGACGGTGGACGGTAGATCGTCGAAGCGCTGCGGGGGAATGGTGGTCGAGATGTCGAGCTGGCCGCCGTCAGCACCAAAGGTGACTTGGTGGAGCGGGGCGATGCTGCCTCCGTCCGGCAGCTCGGGATCCGGTGCATCGAAGACCTCCACGACGAGCACCCCGAGACCGTCGAGGTCGGGATCTTGGGTGTCGAAGCTGATCGTCTCGGGCTCGAGCTCGATGCAGATCGCGCTCTTGGTTGGATCGGCTGGAGCCGGACACGGTGTGGAGGCGTCCGCGGTCGCGCCCCCGGTGCCGGGGGCTCCGCCGGTGTTGCCTCCCGTGCCCCCGGTGCTGATGGTGCCGCCCGTTCCCGGGTTCGCGCCGACGCCTCCGGTTGCCGCCGAGCCACCCACCCCAGCGCCGCCGAAGCCCCCATCGGCTCCCGAGCTGCTCCCGCTGCAGGCGCTTGCCGACAGAGCGGCTGTCCACGTGAGGGTGGTGACGACGCTCAGCGCGTGCTGCCAGTTGAGAGCTCGCATGAAACATCTCGAGCGTGGGGCGGATTTCCCACGATGTCGAGCTTGGACTTACTCTGGGACCTCTTCGCCGCGGTCTCGGAGCTCGTCGCGGAACCCGTCTATCATGTCGACGAAGGTGCCGGAGACGTCGGGATCGAACTGCGAGCCCGAACAGCGAGTCAGCTCGTTGACCGTGACCTCGTGCGGGACGGCGCGACGGTAGGACCGGTCGCTCGTCATCGCGTCGTAGGTATCCGCCACGGCGATGATCCGCGCGATGAGGGGAACCTCTTGCGCCGCGAGCCCGAGCGGATAGCCGCGGCCGTCCCAGCGCTCGTGGTGCAGGTGCACGCCGGGAATCACCGGCTCCAGAAACTTGATGGGATCGAGGATGTCGCGGCCGTAAATCGGGTGCTTCTTGAAGATCTCGTACTCGTCCTGAGTGAGCTTTCCCGGCTTGTTCAGGTTCATCACACAACCGACCTTGCCGATGTCGTGCATGAGCGCGGCTTGTCGCACGATCTCGACCTGGTCCTCCGGAAGGCCCAACCAGCGCGCTAGTGCAGACGCGAAGATGGCCACGCGTTCCGAGTGTCCAGCGGTGTAGCGATCCATCTTGTCGATGGTCCGCGCGAGACTCTCGATGGTTTGCTGAAAGGTCGCCTGGAGATCCTCGTAGAGCCGCGCGTTTTCGATGGCAGCGGCGGCACGCGACGCGATGATGCTGAGAAGCTTTCTCTGTCCCTCGTCGAAGCGCTTTCCCGCGGTCAGAGACAACACGACTATCCAGCCGAGCAGCCGTTCACGCATCTTGAGCGGCACGCACGCCATGCTCGCGATCGGTTTCTCCGGTTGCTTCTCGAACAGCTTGGCGGCCTGGGCGCCGTGCTCCACGACGAGCTCCCCGCGAATGAGGCGGAGCGAAACCTCCGCAGCGTCGATTCGACCGACGTCGAATTCCTCGCCGATGCCGACACCGCGGTCGAGACTGCGTTCGAAAAAGCTGCCCTCGCCGTCGTCGAGCCAGATGCTGACGATGTCCGCGCGGACTTCGTGCAGGCCGCTGTCTTGCACCGTGGCCATGACCTCGTCGAGCGAAAGACTGGCGGTGATGGCTTCGCTGACCTTGTAGAGGGACAGCGCCTCGCGTAGGCGCAGGTTTTCCGCGGCGAGGCGTTGCTTCTCGAGGCCTCGCTGCACGATGTGCACGATCTCCTCGACCTTGAAGGGCTTGAGGATGTAGTCGTAGGCCCCGCGCTTCATGGCATCGATCGCCGTCTCGACGGTGCCAAAGCCGGTCATGATCACCGTGAGCGCGTCGGGGTGAGTCTTCTCGACTTCTTTGAGCAGCTCGAGGCCGCCCATTCGCGGCATCTTGAGGTCGCTGATGATCATGTCGAACTGAGCTTTGCGGAGCTCTTCGACGGCGTGCGATCCGTCCTCGGCCGTACGGACGACGTACCCCTCCATCCCGAGAAAATCCGCGAGAATGTCGCGGATGAATTTCTCATCGTCAACGACGAGAACGCGAGGGCGCTCGTCCGGGGATACGGCTTCTAGTGCTCCCATGAGCGACGCGAATCTACAGTATCAAACCCGGGGCAGGCGTCGAACTTCATCGACACTGCACGAATGCTCGCGAATGGCTCAGCTTCTCTCCCCCAAGAGCCCGCCGAGCGATTTCCTGGCGGGGTCGGGGTCGTAATTCTTGAGGTAAGCGAGATTTACGGCGTTGACGAGGGCGTGAGCTGCGATGGGCCCCGCGAGCGATCCTGTCAGCTGGAAGATGGCGCCCAGTATCAATCCAAAGAAAGTGGCCCAGGCGAGCCAGGCCCAGCGCGCCGGTCCGGGAGCTTGGTGGGGCAAACCGAAAAGGATCGCCTGAGGGATTAACCCGACGAGTGGCTGGAGAAGCCCCCGAAAAAAGAGCTCCTCGCCCAGCGAGCTGAGGATTGCGACGACGATGATTGTCGACAGGCTCATGCCGCGGGCGAAGGGCCGAAGCTCCGTGTGCAGCGTCCGCGCCCACTCGAACCGGGGCACGATGAGCCGTGTGATCACGAGCACCAGGGCGCCGAACGCCACGCCGATGAAGGCGCTGTAGATGTGGGAGACCCGCGGAGCGAGAACGAGCCAGGGCTCGGGATGGCTCATGGGGGAGCCCCCGAGGACGACGGCAATCACGGACGCCAGGACGGCCAAGAAGGCGTATGCGGCAGCGATTTGTCCCCAGCGGATCACCGCTGGACTATCGCACGCGGCCGGAACCCCGGCCAGCATCGTCACCCGTCGCTGGTTCGGTGTAAAACGGTGCCGTGCCGGAAGATCCCCCGGAGGTACTCGAGCGCTTTCACGAGACACTCGAGCTGGTGCAGATCGTCGCGCGCCAGGTCGCGCGTTCGTTTGGGCAGTCGGTCGAGGTGACCGATCTCGAAAGCTATGGGCGCGAAGGACTACTGAACGCAGCGAGACGTTTCGATGCGGAGCGTGGTGTCCCGTTTCGCGCGTACGCCAACTATCGGGTTCGCGGTGCCATCATCGACGGCGTTCGCGCGGATGCGCGTCTATCGCGACGCATGCACGAAAAGACCCGCGCGCTTCAGGCTGCCGCGACGACGAGCGAAGGCACGTTGGAAGATCTTCAGGCCCCGTCGCCCGCTGGCTCCACGGCGGCCGACGCGGATGTCGCGCTCAGCAGTCAGCTGGCGTCGATGGCGACGGCCATGGCCGTCGCCATGGCCACGTCGAGCGACGCGAGCCAGGAGACGCTCGCTTCCGCCGACGAGAGCCCGGAAGAGGCGACCTCGAAAGCAGAGCTACTCGAGCTCGTGCGTGAGGCGGTAGCGGAGCTTCCGGATCAAGAAAGCGAGCTCGTGCGGCGGCACTACTTCGACGGGGAACGGCTCGACCATGTCGCGACATCGCTCGGGCTGAGCAAATCTTGGGTGAGTCGTCTGCACACTCGAGCGGTGGACCGCCTCACCCGGCGGCTGAGATCCGTCGCTGGGTGAGCCGCCTCGTCATCCGTTGCCGCTCTGTAGGGTGGTGCGGACGGCGCTGCCAGCGCGGTCCACGAGCTTTGCCGCCAGGTCCACGGCTTCGCTGTAGCGGTAGATCCCAGCCTGCAGGCTGATGAGATCGCCCGGACTGAGAGCGCGGTGTCGGGCGGCCCCGAGCGCTCGGTTGACCATCGTTTCGCCGTGGTCGATTTGGCGACCGAGGGCGCCGAGCGCCTTTTGGAAGCCGCTCGGCTCGCCAGGCGCAACCGGGGCCGGGCGGGTTCCCGACGGTTTTGGGGGCGGCAACGGGGGCAACTCGGCCCCCGGGGACCCTTGAATTCGCGTCGTCATGGCCCCCTTTCGGTCACCCTGGGCGATCAGTTGCTAGGTTTCTGCGACCGGGGTTCCCCGAGCCATGACCGACCGCCTTCGACATGCCTGATCGTGTACTCGTCGCCATGAGCGGCGGCGTCGATTCTTCGGTCGCCGCCGCCCGTCTCGTCGCGTCGGGTCGCGAGGTCGTCGGCGTGACGCTCCACCTGTGGGACTACCCGGACGACGGCACCGTCCGCGGTCGCTGCTGCGCTCCCGAGGACGTGCACGACGCGCGCCGCGTCGCCGACCGTCTCGGGATCCCGCACTATGCTTTTGACCGTCGAGAGCTCTTCCGTCGAGAAGTCGTCGATCCGTTCGTCGAGAGCTACCTGTCTGGCGAAACCCCGAGCCCGTGTGTGCGCTGCAACCGAGGCGTCAAAGCGCGCGAGCTGATGCACCTCGCCGACGAGCTCGGCGCAAGCTCGGTGGCGACCGGCCACTATGCACGGCTCCGTGAAGTCGACGGAAGGGTTCGACTGTTCCGAGCCGCCGACGAAAAAAAGGACCAGAGCTACTTTCTGCACATGCTCGACGCGGAAACCCTGGCGCGCCTGTGTTTTCCGCTCGGCGATGCCCACAAGAACGAGGTTCGACAGGAAGCTCTGCGACTGGATTTGCCCGGGGCGGGCAAAGGCGAGAGCCAGGAACTGTGCTTCGTTCCCACCGGTCGGTACGATTCGTTCGTGGCCGAGCGCGCCGGGGATCGAGTGCGGTCGGGCTCGCTAGTCGACGAGACCGGCGCGGAAGTCGGCGAGCACGACGGCATTCATCGCTACACGATCGGGCAGCGAAGAAACCTCGGCGTGTCTCTCGGCCGCCGGCTGTATGTCGTCGGGGTGGAAGCCGACACCGGCACGGTGAGACTGGGAGATCAGCGCGAGCTGCTCGCAGCGGGAGCCGTGCTCGACGAGGTGTCTCTGTCGGACGATGTTTCGCTGCCGACGACCTGCGACGTCGTCGTGAGATATCGTGGCAAGCCACATCGGGCGGAGGTCCGCCCGGTGGCCGGCGGACGAGTGGATGTGACCTTCGAAGAGCCGGCTCTCGCGGTGGTGCCCGGGCAGGTCGCCGTGTTCTATCGGGACGAGCGCGTGCTCGGCGGTGGAACGATCCACGAGGCCGTGTCGGCTCGAGCGATCGGAGAGCCCGCGTGAGGCGTTCGATCGTTCTGCTCTTGGGGCTCGGGCTCGTCGGCTGCACCGTCGGCGAAGGATCCGGAGAGGTCACGAGCGACAAGCTGTTCATCGAAGACTGTTGGGACGGGCCGCTGGACCTCAATCCAACCTTCTTCGGCGCCAACCCAGCGGAGAACTCCATGTTCGTTCGTCTCCAACGCGGAGCGGACTTAGCTGAGAACTCGGACGGCCTGTTGATCGTGGTCAACGACGTCGCGCTCGTGCGGAGCGCTCTGCTCGGTCAAGCGATCGACCGCGTCGGCGTCCCCGTCGGCGTGAATCCACCCGGATTTCCGATCGAACGCGGCGAAGAGCCCCTCGTGAGCATGACGCTCTACCTCAACAACACCTGCGGCCAGCAGAACGGCGCGATCTCGTCGCTGTCGGGCAGCATCACTTTTCAGTCATTGTTCAGCGGCGACCTCGACGAAGGCAACGCAGACGAGCGCCTTTCGGACGCGACGTTCACGGCCACCATGGGCGACCCCCGGGACCAGCAACCCGACGGCACCTTTCCTCCCGGTAAGGTCACGGAGATCACGGGGTGGTTCCGCTTCTTCTTTCAGCGCGGTCAGCCAGCGCAGCCGTTTCCGTAGTCGTCCTGGTCTACCTACTAGCCTCGTCCGGTTGATTCTGCTGCCGCGCGCCGATACCCTTTTGTCTGTGGCCTCTGCTGCCCATACCCTTGCCGCACCGCGTCTTTCGGTCGCTGGCGTCGTGAGGTCGGGCGGCGTCGGGAGCGTCGATGGCTAACCGGCCAGTCCCCCCGCGTACTCGCAAGACCACCAGCTCGTCTCGCAGCGGCCTGCCCCGAGCGTCGATGAAGTCCTCTCCGGGCACCGTCGGGACCTACTTTTTGGGACGCTACCGCGTCGTCGACGAAATCGGAGTCGGTGGAATGGCGAGTGTGCACCTCGCTCGCACCGATGGCCCCGGTGGGTTTCAAAAATGGGTGGCGATCAAACGCATTCACCCCCACCTCGCCGAGGACGAGCAGTTCATCAAGATGTTCCTCGACGAAGCGCGCATTGCGGCGCGCATCGACCACCCGAACGTCGCGCAGGTGTTCGAGCTCGGTCAGCAAGACGATACGTACTGGATCGCCATGGAATACCTTCATGGTGAGCCCGCCCGAGAAATCATGCGCGCGGTGGATGACGGCGGCCCGCGGCCGAGCCCGGTGATCGCGGCGAAGATCGTCGCAGATGCTGCCGAGGGGTTGCACTCGGCTCATCAGCTCACGGACAAGGAGGGGTCGACGCTCAACCTCGTTCACCGCGACGTCACGCCACACAACATCTTCATCACCTACGCGGGCAGCGTCAAAGTGGTGGACTTCGGCATCGCGAAGGTTGCCGGTCAGCTTTCACAAACTCGAGCGGGCATGCTCAAAGGCAAGGTCGCGTACATGAGCCCCGAGCAAGTGCGAGGCCAGACGATTGACCGGCGGACCGACGTTTTTGCGCTGGGTGTCGTGCTCTGGGAGCTGACGATGCACACCCGGCTCTTCCGCAAGGAGAGCGACCTCGAAACCCTCGAACGGGTTCAGGCATGCGTCGTGCCGCCCCCGTCGGCGATCGTCGACGACTATCCGATCGAGCTCGAGACCATCGTCATGAAAGCGCTCGCGAAGGATCCCGAGCGCCGGTACCAAACCGCGCGGGAGATGTCGCGCGCCCTCCAGAAATTCTTGATGGCCACCGGACAGTTCGTCGGACCGGAAGAGCTCGGGGAGTACGTCAAGGAGGCGCTCGGGGATCGCTTCGAAAGACGGGAAGCGCACTTGAAGTGGGCCGCCGAGGTGACCCAAACGATCAACATCGACGAGTTGAGCCAACCCGCGGCGCGCGAGGAGGACAGCACGACGTTTTCGTCGGACGTCTCGGTGCGCCCGGAGCTCGGTACGAGGGACAGGATACCGACTCAATCCGAGTCGCGTCCGGCCGCGCGGCCCCGACCGCCCTCTCCTTCGGAGACACCCTCGGCGCCGAGCGGACCGGTCCCGAAGGAGGCCTCCGGCGCGCCTCGCCCTGCCGCGGGGCTTCCGGCCGCTTCGGATCCGAGGTCGCAACCGTTGCCGAGCTACGACCTCAACACGAACACCGGCGTGACCGAGAGCGCGGAAATCATCGAGATCCGGGAGCAGTCGGCCAGCTGGAAGGACCGCGGCAAGCAGCCGTCGGACGGCGACATGTTGGCGGACGAGGATGTCCTGACGGGCACGGATCTCACGGTGCCCATCACCCGGGAGGCGAAGGCGAGTCAGGCGTCGGAGTTTCCGGATCTCGACGACGAAGACGACAACGCCGTGACAACCATCATGGACCAGCTGCCGGACCAGTCGATTCGTGCGCTGGTATCTGCGCGGCCGCGCACCGGTCCGCCCCCGCCGCCCCCGAATCCGGGGCAGATGTCCGGGCGGGCGCGCCCCTCGCAGCCCACCGCGGCGGCGGTACCCGAGCCCGCTACTCGTGCCCCCGTGCCGGAGCCCACCCGCGCTGAACGCGCGCCCGCGTCATCACCGCAGCATGCCCCCCCGGCCCCGGCCCCGGCCCCGGCCCCGGCCCCAGCCTCGGCTCCGTCGCGTCAGCCGCCGGTGTCGAGCGTGGCGCCGAGTCAGGCCGCTCCCTCCCGAAGCGCTTCGCCAGAGGCGGCGCCTCCCGCGCCGCGCCTCTCGGCGGTTGCCACTCAGAAGCTCCTGAGGGAAGCGCCGGTCAGCGCGCTTTGGGAGCCGAGGCGGCTGTTGCTCATCATCGCCGGCGCGCTCGCCTTGATGCTCATCGCCGCGATCCTCGTCTTGGCTTTGCGAAAGAGTGCGCCGGAAGCGATCCCGACAACCCCGACGGCTACGGTTACCGGAGCACCAGCGGTTGCGCCGCGTCCGATTCCGAAGAAAGCGCCCGATGACGACATCGTCGATCCGTCGGATCTGCCCACGGTAGTTCCTTGAGCCGTGATGGACTCCTGAGACGGGTCATCGTAGCGGGTCTCGTCGCGGGCGGGCTCGCGTCGTGCTCGGATGGGCCGACCACCATCGTTTTTCTGGACCCGTGCTGTACGGAGGTCGGGCAGTGTCTTCGCGGTCAGGCGACCCATGCGCAGGTGCTGGTGTTCGACAACGGTTGCCCCACCGACGAAGCCCTCGAAGCCGGTTCGATCTTCGCCACCGTTTTCGATCAAGTGCTCGCCGCGGACGCTCCGCCCCCACCGTCGATCGGGAAGCTCGGATCCGGTACTTTCGGGTTTGCGAACATTCTTCGCGATCAGCAGTGTCGTGTGGTCGGCTTTGGTTGCGTCGAGGCGAACCTCAGCCAGGTCGGAGAGATCCGAATCGAGCTCCGCGCATGGACTCGGGCGGCGCTCTGCACTCCGCTGGACACCGGCGGGTGCGGCATGGGCCAGAGCTGCACGGCAGGACGGTGCCAATGATCACGCGGGTCGACCCTCGTTTGCGGCGCGAAGCCGAAGAATTCGGCCTGAAGTTCACGTGCGAGTCTTGCGCTCACTTCGACCCGGAACCGCGTCGTTGCGCCAACGGGTATCCGACGGCGCCGCACTGCGCTGTCGACCTCGCCGTCGCCGAGACCTTGCTTTTCTGCAAGGGCTTCGAGCTCGGCTGATTCGTCGGGTCTGCCGTGCCTCGTTCGCATCCCCCGACGTTGCTCAAGATCGCAAAAAAGAGCCTCGTGGAGGAGTGTGGCGCGAGTCGCGGGGATCGCGTGCTCGCGGCCGTCAGCGGCGGCCCCGATTCCCAGGCGCTGCTCGACGTGCTCGCGAAGCTCGCCCCCCGGCTGGGTTTCGACGTGTTCGCGCACGGCGTCGATCACGGTCTCCGGGCGACCGCATCGGCGGAGCTGGACATCGCAGCCCGCCTCGCGGCGTCCCTGGACGTTCCGTTCTCATGCTCGAAGCTCAGTGTGGCGGCCGGGGGAAACTTGCAAGCCAGAGCTCGCGACGCTCGGTACCGAGCGCTCGAACGAGCGCGGGAGCGGCTCGGGGCGACGTTCATCGCCACCGCACACCATGCCGACGATCGCGCCGAGACCGTCCTCATTCGGCTGATGAGTGGCTCCGGTCCCCACGGGTTAGGAGTGCTTCCCGCGCGAGACGGGCATCGGATCCGCCCGCTGGTTCGTTCGAGAAAGTCAGACATTTCCGCGCATGTGCAGCGGCATCGGCTCGAATTCGCCGTCGATCCGAGCAACGACGATCGTCGCTACTTGCGCGCTCGGGTGCGCCTCGAGGTACTGCCGCTGCTCGAGCACGTGTCCACCGGCATCGTCGACCACCTCAACGCGTTGGCCGACGAGCTGTTGGCGGATCGCGCCGTCGTCGTCGAGGACGAGCGCGGTCGACCCATCGCTCTCGCACGGGCTCACCTGGCGGAGATCCGGCGCGCGCTCCAGCTTCGCCGCCCGACCACTGTCCGGATCGGGGGGGGGCGACAAGTTCGTGTCGAGCCCAAGACCGGCCGACTCTCCGCGGAGCCGGCGCCGCCGATCTCCAAGAAGGCGCGGTCCCTGGCGGCGGGCGGGCGCTCTCGGCCAGGCGCCAAGTCGCGCTGAAACGTTCCCGCAATCGAGCATTTTCCCGGAGAAAACCACGCGTTGGCCCATCGCCCAACGCGTTCTGAACGTCGGGGGTGCTCGCGGCTCCATAAGCGACGAACACGTTTCGTCAAGATCCTGCGCTTGCCGGGAAAGCGAGCTAGGTAGGCTAAAAGCCCGTTCGACTCGTCGCCGGGCCGTGGCATGCTGAATGTCCGCTACTGGTCTGTATTTCGAGGTTCGTCAGTGAAGCAACCGCACAAGACACTACTGCTCTGGGTCGTCCTGATCGTCGCTTTCCTCGCCATCTGGCAAGTCCTCAGTCCGGACGGCTCGCAGCGTTCGCCCACGGCGTTCAGCGAGTTCGTGGCCCTGGTGGAAGCGCCGAAAGAGCAACGACACGTCGACGCCGTCGAGATCAAGGAGCGTGAGTACACGTTCCAGGTCGTCAACCCCGCGTCGAAAGGCGCGCCCGAGCGTCGTGTCACCGTCGGCCCTCTCGAGAGTGACGAGCTCACCAAGAAGCTCCTCGAGAACAAGGTCAAGATCACCTACCAGAAGGACGAGCACAGCCCGTTTCTGACGACCGCGCTGACGATTTTGCTCCCGATGCTGTTTTTGCTGGTGATGTTCTACCTGTTCATGCGTCAGCTCCAGGCCGGAGGCGGCAAAGCCATGAGCTTCGGCAAGAGCCGGGCTCGTCTGCTGAACGAGGCGGCGAACAAGGTCACCTTTGCGGACGTCGCTGGAATCGACGAAGCCAAGGACGAGGTCGAGGAGCTCATCGCCTTTCTCAAAGACCCGAAGAAGTTCACCAAGCTGGGCGGACGTATCCCCAAGGGTGTGCTGATGATGGGGCCTCCTGGTACCGGGAAAACCCTGTTGGCCCGCGCGATCGCTGGCGAGGCCGGCGTGCCGTTCTTCAGCATCTCGGGGTCGGACTTCGTCGAGATGTTCGTCGGTGTGGGAGCCAGTCGCGTGCGGGACCTGTTCGAGCAGGGAAAAAAGCACGCACCGTGCATCATTTTCATCGACGAGATCGACGCGGTGGGTCGACACCGCGGCGCCGGACTCGGCGGCGGTCACGACGAGCGTGAGCAGACGTTGAACCAGCTCCTCGTCGAAATGGACGGCTTCGAGTCGAACGAAGGCGTGATCATCATCGCCGCGACCAACCGCCCCGACGTGCTCGACCCCGCCATCCTGCGGCCAGGCCGCTTCGACCGACGGATCATCGTGCCGCGGCCGGACGTGCGCGGGCGCGAAGGCATTTTGGCCGTTCACACGAAAAAGGTGCCCCTCGATACCGACGTGGAGCTCGGCATCATCGCCGCCGGCAGCCCCGGATTCGTCGGGGCCGACCTCGAGAACCTCGTCAACGAAGCGGCGCTGCTCGCCGCTCGTCAGGACAAGGAATCGGTGAGCATGGTCGACTTCGAGCTCGCCAAGGACAAGGTCCTGATGGGCAGCGAGCGGCGCTCGATGGTCATGAGTGACACCGAGCGGCGCACCGCCGCTTGGCACGAGGCGGGCCACACGCTCGTCGGCATGCTCGTCGAGGGCAACGATCCCGTGCACAAAGTGTCGATCATCCCTCGCGGGGCAGCGCTTGGGGTCACGATGTTCCTGCCCAACGAGGATCGGCACTTGATGACCAAGAGTCAGACCCTCGCCCGCATCGCGATGGCGCTCGGCGGCCGCTGCGCCGAGGACCTAGTCTTCGACGAGATCACGACAGGTGCTGCCGACGACATCAAACGGGCGACCGGGCTTGCCCGCGCCATGGTGTGCCAACACGGCATGACCGGCCTAGGCCCCGTGGCCTACGGCGAGAACGAAGAGAACGTGTTTCTGGGTCGCGAAATGGCGACACGCCGGGAGGACTACTCCGACGACACGGCGCGCCAAATCGATCAAGAAGTGCGCACGATCATCGATGAGCGGTACCAGATCGCGATGGACGTGCTCAAGTCGAACCGCGACAAGCTCGACTTGCTCGCGGAGTCGCTATTGGAGCGCGAGACGTTGGACTCGGAAGAAATCACCGCGGCCATCGAGGGACGCGAGCTGCCCGAGCGCAAACAAGTGTCGATTCCCTCGTGGGGCGACAAGCGCAAGGAGCAGAAATCCAAGCGTGAGAAGAAGCGCCCGGCCAGCATTTTCGGCGCGCCCAAACCGGCACCGAGCTGAGCCCGCGCCGCGTTCGTCTTCGCGCGCCCCTCAGAACTCGGTCGAGCGCTCGGCTTCCGCCACGGTGACGTGACGGATGTCCTCCGGCAGCTCGCGAGGCAGCAAGAGCCATCCGGCGCCGAGACCCACGACGGCGGCGATGCCAGACGCCGCGAGCACCGCTAGCTTCGAAACGCCGAGCACCGCAGGGTCGTTGAATGCCAGTTCGGCGATGAAGATGGCCATCGTGAATCCGATGCCCGCCGTGGCGCCTACGATGAAAACGCCCCTGAAGCCGACCCCCCTCGGCAGCGACGAGATACCTGTTTTTACCGCCAACCAGCTCACGGCGACGATGCCGAGGGGCTTTCCGATCACCAAGCCGAGAAAGACTCCGAGAGCGACGACGTTGGCGCTCGGGCTGGCGAAATCGATCCCGGAGAGGTTCACCCCGGCGTTCGCGACAGCGAAGATCGGCATGATCAGAAACGCCACCCACGGATGCAATGATGATTGGAGCCGGACTACGGGGCTCAAAGCTTCGCGTCGGGCGTCGGCGATGCGATTGAGAGGAGCCATGAGCTCATGGTCGCTTGGATGGTCCTTGAGGGAGGCGACCTGAAACTCGTCGATGGCCTCCCGCGCTTCGACGATGAAACCTTCTTTGCCGAACCACGACGTGTTGGGCGTGATGAGACCGAGCATCACGCCGCCGATGGTCGGGTGCACGCCGAGGCGGTAGCAGCCAATCCACAGGATGACGCCGGCGGGGATGTAGCTGGTCGCCGGGCGCACGCCGCTGCGCTTCAACAGGGCGATGATCGCGAAAGCCGCACCAATGAGAATCAGACCGTCGAGCTTCAGGTCCGACGTGTAGGCGATGGCGATGACCAGAATGGCGCCGATGTCGTCGATGATGGCCAGGGCCAACAGCAAAATGCGGAGCGCGGCGGGAACTCTTGGCCCGAGCAGGGTCAGCACGCCGACAGCGAACGCGATGTCGGTGGCCATGGGGACTCCCCAGCCGTCCTGGGTCGGTGTTCCCGTGTTGAAGATGAGGTAGATCCCCGCTGGCACGATCATGCCGCCGATCGCCGCGGCGATGGGGAGCGAGGCTCGTCGCAGCTCGCTGAGCTCGCCTTCGACGATCTCGCGCTTGATCTCGAGCCCGACCACGAAAAAGAAGATCGTCATCAGGCCGTCGTTCACGATGAAGTGAAGCGTCTTGTCGAAATGTACCGGCCCGAGGGTGAACGCGATCTTGGCGTGCCAGAAATGCGCGTAGCCCTCGGCCCAAGGCGAGTTGGCCCAAGCCAGGGCGACGACGGCCGCCACCAGGAGCAAGATGCCGCTCGCTGACTCGACGTGGAGGAACGACTCGATCGGGGCGGTGGCCCGACGCCGCATCAGTTGTGCGACGGGCGACACGCCGGGCGGAGGAAGCTCGCTGTACTTCGACATCGGCGGAGCAGAGGGTTAACACGGCCCACGAGTTGGTCGTCACGCTGGACGGAGAGGGCCCCTCAGTGCCGCTTTGCCAAAGTGTCGCCGCGGCCCCGTGTCCGACGGTCACTGTGGCCAAAATGACGCGCACGACACGCCCCGGGACCGCGATTTCCGGGGTTTGTCCCAGGGCGAGCCGCGGCACGCGTTTTGCTCAATAGCGAGTCGATGATGCGGGAAAGACATTCGGAGAGAGGAGCCCGAGGCCGGGTACGGGGGGTAACCGCGGTCGAGCTGCTGGCCGGGCTCGGGACCGTCGGGGTGCTGGCGTTGGCTGCGACCCTCCTGATCGTGCGTAGCGGGGCCAATCAGGACCTCAGCCAGGCCCAGGCGGATGCGGGGAGAATTCTCGAAGCGACGAAGGCATGGCACGAAGAACACGCCGAAGAAGGCGGTTGTCCGACCGTCTCCGTCCTCGTGCACGAGTCCATCTTGGGCGAGGAGGTACCTACCGCCGACCCTTGGGGCGGCAAGTTCCGCGTGCAGTGTGACGGCGATCGCCTCAGGGTGCGCTCGGCCGGCCCTGACCGACGGGCCGGGACCCACGACGATCTCGAGGTTGCGCGCGTGCACGGGTGACGCGTCACACGTGACGCCCCGAAGCCTCTAGACTCGCCCGCCATGACGAGTCCAAAGGACGTGCTCAGCTTCTGGTTTGGCGACCGCGAGGACCCCATCGAGGTGAACGCCGAGAAGTCGGTGCTCTGGTGGAAGAAGAAGCCGGCCGTCGACGACGAGATTGCTCGCACGTTTGGCGAGGCGATCGAGCGCGCCGCTGCCGGCGACCTCGACTCGTGGAAGGAGACCGCCAACGGTCGGCTCGCGTTGGTGATCCTACTCGACCAGTTCAACCGCAACATTCATCGCGGCAAACCCGAGAGCTTCGCCAGTGACTCGCGGGCACGCGAGCTCGCCCAGGAGGGCATCCGCTCGGGTCACGCGCGCGAGCTCCCACCCATTCGGCGGTACTTTCTCTTCATGCCGCTGATGCACGCCGAAGACCGCGAGGTGCAGAACGCCTGCGTTCGGGCGTTCGAGGAGCTGCGTGATTCCGTTTCGGCACAGCACCGGTCATTTTTCGAAGAAGCGGTCAAATACGCCGTCGCCCACCGCGACATCGTCGAGAGGTTCGGCCGTTTTCCGCATCGCAACGCGATCCTCGGGCGAGAATCGACGCCCGAAGAAGTCGAGTTTCTCGGAAAACCCGGGTCCTCTTTCTAGTCTCCCGGATCTGCGATTGCTTACAAAACTGGGCGGCCCCTCCGGGGCGAGGCCGCCCACTTTTGACGGCAAAGGCACGGATCTGATCCGTGTCCCGGTTCTTTCCAGAGTGTGGTGGACTCTTGGTCCACCACACTAGCGGTCGCGGCAAATCGTGCGCAGGTTGCGCCGGTATGCCTCCTGACGCCGGCCACGAGCTTCGAGACGGTCGGTACGTCGTCACGGGGGTTTTGGGGCAGGGTGCCCAGGGGGCCACGCTCGACGGGGTCGACAAGCGCGACGGGCGGGCCGTCGCCATCAAGCACTTTCAGATCCGGGGCGCGAAGAGTTGGAAGGACGTCGAGCTGGCGGAGCGCGAGGCGCGGGTGCTCGCGCAAGTGGCGCACCCGACGTTGCCTGCGTACGTGGATCACTTCGAGGAAGACGGCGCGCTCTTTCTCGTGATGGAGAAGATCGAAGGTGAAAGCGTGGCGTCGCTCCGCGCTCGGAAGGTCGTGCTGGCTGAGGCGGACGTCGTCCGGTTCTTGGGCGACGCAGCCTGGGCGCTCGAGTACTTGCACACGCGTTCCCCCCCGCTCATCCACCGGGATCTCAAGCCGGGCAACATCATTCGGCGGCCCGACGGCACCTTCGCATTCGTCGATTTCGGCTCCGTACGAGACACCCTGAAGCCCGAGGGGGGGAGCACCGTCGTCGGAACTTTCGGCTACATGGCACCGGAACAGTTTCAAGGGCGCGCGCTGCCGGCCACCGACGTTTACGGCGTCGGCACGACCGCGTTGGTGATGCTCACCGGCCAGGAGCCGGAGAACCTGCCGCACCAAGGGCTCGCGATCGACGTCGACCGGGCTCTCGCGGGGTCGGCGAGTCCGGCGTTGATCCACGCGCTCCGACGAATGCTCGAGCCCGATCCGGACAAACGCGCTCAGAGCATCGGTCCGCTCATGTCCGCGCTGATCGACGGGCCGCCGCGGGCGGATCGCCCACGGGAGAAAAAGACCAAGAAGACAAAACGCCGATCGCGACGCGAGCGACAACGGCGTCCGCGCATGCCGCCACTCATCCGCACTGGTCTAGTCATTTTGCTGCTGATGGCCCAGGTCGCAGTTTTTGTCGGGCTCAAAGTGCTGCTTCCGCTCGCGCTCAGTCTCTTGTCTCTGGTGCTCGGGCGCTCGGTCAGTCGGCTGGCGGCGCGGGTCAGCCGGGCGGGGGAGCGCGCGGGAACCGCTCTCGGCGACGGACGCCGGTTCTTGAGCAGCGGACCCGTCGTCGAACCGGAGGTCGAACCGGCTTGGCCCCGCCAGCGGTGGCGTGTGCGGCCGGATCGCTCCCGCGTGCGCTTCGACGAAGACGCGTTCGAGGACGACCTCGAGACTGAGGCGGGCATCGACGAAGAAGAGCGCGTCGCTGCCGAGCGTTAGCGACCCATCGAGGGCCGCGAGTCCGCTTCGAAGAGCCGGTCGTCAAGTAGCGGCGTCCAAGGCGCGCACGAGACGAGCGACTTCGTCTTTCGTGTTGTAGTGAAGCATGCTGACTCGGACGACGCCGTCGCGCTCGCCGAGTCCCCACGCGTCGATTGCGCGTTTTGCGTAGAAGTCGCCCCATCGGATGGCGACGTCGTTTGCGTCCACTCGTGCCACGACGTCGCTCGCCTTCCGTCCCTCGACGACGAAAGAAAAGATCGGGGCGCGCACATTTTTGGAGGCGGTGGGCGGGCCGAGCAAGCGGATCGAGCGTTTGCTGAGGATGAACTCGAGGAACTGCTCTCCCAGGCTCTGCTCGTGCTCGGCGAACAGGTCGAAAACCTGCGCGAGTCGTGAACGTCGGGGGCTGGTCGCGCGGGGAAACGCTCGCTCGTGCAGCGCATCGACGTAGTCGACGATGCCGGGCAGGCCGGCGGCTAGCTCGTGAGCGACATTGCCCGGCATCAGCTTGCTCGGGATGCTCTCCTCGCCGACGAAGTCGTGGTTCTGGTTTCGAGCTTCAAGAAGACGGTCCCGTTTCCCGTACAGCACCGCCAGGTGTGGCCCGAAAATCTTGTAGAGGCTCGTCGCGTAGTAGTCGACGTCGAGCTCTACGACGTCGAGCGCGCGGTGCGGTGCGTAGGCCACGCCATCGACGAAAACGCTGGCTCCGACCTCGTGGACCTTCCTGGTGATTGCGGCGACGTCGTGGAAGGCGCCGACCAGGTTCGAACAGTGGGTGAAGCACACGAGCCGTGTTCTGTTGGACAGGATCGAGTCGAGCTCGTCGGTCTCGAGCAGCGCGGTGTCGCGGTTCATCTTCCACTCCCGCACGACGATGCCGGAGGCGGCGAGTCGCCTCCAGGCGCCGTTGTTGGCTTCGTGATCGATGTCGGTGACGACGACCTCGTCGCCGGGTTGCATTTGTGGGCGCAGAGCGGCGGCGAGCACGTACACGTTCATCGTCGTGGACGAGCCGAGCACGACTTCGTCGGCGTCGGCGCCGATGAGCTCCGCCATCGCCCGCCGCCCGTTCAGGACGAGCTCCGATGCACGGGCGCTCGTTTCGTAGGATGCGCCGAGCTGTACCTGATAGCGCGTCAAGTAGGTGTGGATTCTATCGATGACCTGCCTCGGCGCGAGCGATCCGCCGGCGTTGTCGAAAAAAGCCCATTTGGAATCCAGGCCGGGAAAGTACGAGCGAGCATGGTCGACGTCGAGTTTCATCCGCAACTCGCGTGATACCACGCGCTCGTTGGCAGGTCGTGCGCCGCCGAGTTACGATTAGTGTTCCCGAGACTACGGTCTCAGCGGCGAATCGCGATCGAGGCCATGGACCTTTCCAAGATCAGCAGTTGCCTCGACGTGAGCGACGAGCTGATCCGCGCGGCGCTCGCCCCGGCACGTTCGCTGGATGAACAGAGTCCGCGGCAAAGGGTTTCCCGCCTCGTGACTCGTATGGCCGAAGTCGCCACGGCGAGACAGGGGGCGCCGAAGATCTTGCTCGTGTTCGCACACATGGCGACGGCGGACTGGCTCGAAGGGGAGCTCGTCGTCAAGTTGATCGGGGACGCGGAGCTCACCGTCATCGAAGCTCTGGTCGACGACGTGTCCACCGCCGAACGTGTGATCGGTCCGCTCGAGCTGAATGTCCCGTTCGACGAGCTGTTGGCCGTGGTTCGAAGCTCGATCGAGGTCATTCGGCCACTTGCCGTGGATGGTGTCATCGAACCGCGTCGGGTGGTGCTGCGCACCACCGCGGAGCTTCGACGCACGTCGATGCCGCCGGCGTACTCGGCGGTGAGCGACAGCCTCCTGCCGCAGGCGCACCCACGCGAGCTTCCGAAGATCATGAGTCACCCTCCAGCGTCCGAGCACGTGCCCGTCCCCATTCTAAAAAAGAAGCTGCCCCCGAAAATGACCAAGCCGCTCAAGAAAAAGGCCCCTCCGCCCCTGAAAAGGCCCGCGCCGCCCCCGCGCCCCGCAGCGAAAGCTCAGCCGGCGCGGCCCCCGCCGCGCAAGGCCCGGCCGCCGAATCCACCCCCGCCGCCGAAGGAAAAAAAAACCGCTCCGGACGGGCCGGCGCCCGCTCAGGCGAAACCTGCTGCTGCCGGTCCGGCGCCGGTCGCGATGCCGGCGCACATGGCCAAAGCGCTCGCCGCCATCAAGAAGAAGAAGACGTAGGCGAACGCTCGCGGCGCTGTGGAGGCTCTCGCGGTGGGGGCCGCGGAGGAGGTGAGCTCGCCAACGCGTTCATGAGGTACGGCGTGGCGAGCTCGACCAAGTCGATTTCGGGGTCGAGCTGCTTGCCCAACCCCTCCGCGACCAAGAGAGCGATGTTGACCACCGTGAACGTCGGATCGACCTGAATGCGATGCTTCCGCAGAATGTTCATCATTCCGCTCACCGCTTCGCTGACCTCCACGTCGCTCAACTTCTTGCCGTAGAGCCGCTGGAAGTAGTCGATGACGTCTTGCTCGAAGCCCTCGTAGTCGACTCTTTCTCCGACCGTGGGCGCGTAGCTGTAGAAGAGCCGAGCGGCGGCCGCGCCGTCTTGCTGTGCCAAGGCGAGGAACGTTTGCACCCAGGGCCGCATGAGATCCATGGGGATCTCGCTCACGACACCGAAGTCGAGCAAGACGACGCGGTCGTCCTTGGCGAGGATGATGTTGCCCGGGTGTAGATCCGCATGGACGAAGCCGTCGGTGAACACCATCTTCAGAATGCACTCGGCGCCGCCGATGGCGAGCTTGCCCGGGTCGCCGCCGACTTTCTCCGGCTCGGTTGCTTTGACGCCGTGGATGAACTCCATCGTGATCACTCGACCGGTGCAGAGATCGTCTTCGAGCTTCGGGATGTCGATGCCAGCGACGTCTCGGAAGTTGTGTGCGAATCGGCGGTTGTGCTCGGCTTCGAGCACGAAGTCGAGCTGAGCGCGGAGCGCGTCGCCGAACTGGTCGACCGCGGCGACTAGGCTGAGCAGTCGCATCGAAGGTAAGAGCTCGAGCAGTCGCGCACCCCAACTCAGAATCGCGAAGTCGCGCTGGATTTGCGATTCGGCCGTTGGCCGTTGGATCTTGAGCGCAACCTCGGTGCCGTCGTCGAGCCGGCCGCGGTGTACTTGAGCGACCGACGCGGCCGCCACGGGCTCGTGCTCGATGCTCACGATTCTGCGGCGCTGTTCCGGGGTCAGACTTTCGTCGAGCACACGCTCGATCACTTCGAAGGGCTCCGGCGGCACGGCGTCCTGCAACCGGGCCAGGGCGTTGGTGTAGCCCGGACCCAAAACGTCCGGCCGAGTGCTCAGGATCTGACCGAACTTGATGAACGTCGCCCCGAGGCGCTCGAGAAAATCCACCAACACCTCGCCGCGCAGCGCTTCGCGGTCCTGGGCGCTGATCGATCCTTTGGCGAGCTTTCGTGCAAGGTAGGTGAGCAGTGCCCACCCGCACACGAAGAAAATGTGAAGGAAGCGCAGGATCAACCCGAGCCGCCGCATCGACTCGAGATGCTACCCTGTCCGCGTGCTCGGTAGGCGTCGCCCGGTCTTCATTCCGCCAGGGGGACCGCTCGAATTTCCCGATCCCCGAGCCTACGACTCCCATGGCCTCGTCGCGGTCGGAGGCGACCTGTGCCCGGAACGCTTGCTTCGAGCCTACGATTCTGGGATTTTTCCTTGGTACGACGAGGACGCGCCACCGCTTTGGTGGAGCCCAGATCCTCGGGCGATCATCCTGGAGGTGCACGTTTCGCGAACCCTCGCGCGCCGAATGCGTCGTGGTGGGTTCGAGGTTTCACACAATCGAGCGTTCCGGCGTGTCATCCAGATGTGCGCCAACCGACCCGAGCAGGGAACGTGGATTCTGCCCGAAATGATCGAAGCGTATTTTCGGCTGCACGAGCAGGGGCACGCGCACAGCGTCGAAGTTTGGATTGGCGGCGAGCTCGTCGGAGGAGTTTACGGCGTTCAACGCGGCGCGCTCTTCGCGGCGGAGAGCATGTTTCATCGGAGCACTGACGCGTCCAAGATTGCGCTCGTGAGCATGGTGGAGGCCTACCGACACGCGGGCATCGAGCTTTTCGAGGTGCAGTTTCTCACGCCGCACCTCGAAGCCATGGGCGCCGAGGAGCTTTCCCGACACGAGTACCTTGGCCGATTGGCTCGTGCCCGGCAGCGTCGCGTCCAGCTCCCGGGACCCGGCTGGACTGGCGCCTGAGCCGCGCTGGCGACATTCGGGGCGGAATCGAGCCAAAAACTCTCATACTTGACTAATATCATCGGGTTTCTCGGGTTTTCTGTCGAAATTGGCGCCACAAAGCGCTATGCCGACGCAGGCCGCCCGCGGCTCCCCAGCCGCCCGACCGGCTTGGGCCGAGTGGGTGGGCCGATCGCTTCGCCGTGAGCCAAGTCCGACAACAAGCCCAGTGGGATCAGCTGCTCAGCGAGCGCAGGCTGACACACCTGCGCCAGCTCGAATCCGAGAGCATCCACATCATGCGCGAGGTGACGTCGGAGTTCGACAACCCGGTGATGCTCTATTCGATCGGCAAGGACTCGAGCGTGATGGTTCATCTCGCTCGCAAGGCGTTTCACCCGAGCCGGCTACCGTTCCCGCTCTTGCACATCGACACGACGTGGAAGTTCCGCGAGATGATCGAGTTTCGAGACAAGTTCACCAAAGAGGCGGGCTTCGAGCTTCTCGTGCACACGAACCAAGAGGGCAAGGCGCAAAACGTAAACCCGTTCGATCAGGGTAGCAGCAAGTACACCGACATCATGAAGACGCAGGCGCTTCGCCAAGCGCTGAGCAAGGGCGGGTACGACGCCGCTTTCGGTGGCGCGCGTCGCGACGAAGAGCAGTCACGCGCCAAGGAGCGCATCTTCAGCTTTCGCGACAAGCACCATCACTGGGACCCGAAGAATCAGCGGCCGGAGCTCTGGAACTCGTACAACGCCAAAATCGTCAAGGGTGAGAGCATCCGAGCCTTCCCGTTGTCGAACTGGACCGAGCTCGACATCTGGCTCTACATCTATCTGGAACAGATTCCGATTGTGCCGCTGTACCTCGCCAAGTCGCGACCCGTCGTGAAACGCGAAGGCACTTGGATCATGGTCGACGACGACCGCATTCCGCTCGAGCCCGGCGAGAAGCCCGACGAAAAGCTCGTGCGCTTCCGCACCCTCGGTTGCTACCCGCTCACCGGCGCCATCGAGAGCGACGCGGACACTCTGCCGAAGATCATCCGCGAAATGCTCCTCGCGAAGTACTCCGAGCGTCAGGGACGCCTCATCGATTTCGACGAGGAGGGCTCGATGGAGACCAAGAAGCGCGAGGGCTACTTCTGATGAGGCGCGCATGAACGACGTGGCGTTCGACGCGAGCCGTGACATCGAGGAGTACCTCATCGAGCACGAGCACAAGGAATTGTTGCGCTTCGTGACCGTGGGGTCGGTCGACGACGGCAAGTCGACGCTCATCGGCAGGCTCCTGCACGACACTCACGGCATCTACGAGGACCAGCTGAGCGCGGTGAAGCGCGCGACGACGACGAAGGGCTCGGTCGGTACGGGGGAAATCGACTTCGCGCTCTTCACGGACGGGCTGAAAGCCGAACGTGAGCAGGGCATCACCATCGACGTCGCCTATCGCTATTTTTCGACGGCCAAGCGCAAGTTCATCATCGCCGACACGCCGGGCCACGTTCAGTACACCCGGAACATGGCGACGGGGGCTTCGACGGCCAACGTCGGCATCATCCTCATCGATGCGCGGCTTGGTGTGCTCCAGCAGTCACGCCGCCACGCCTACATCGCGTCGCTCCTCGGCATTCCGCACTTGGCGGTCGCCGTGAACAAGATGGATCTCAAGGGGTACGCCCAGACGATCTACGACAGCATCTGCGACGAGTTCGGTCGGTTCTCGAAGAAGCTCGGCTTCAAGGACGTGACCTTCATCCCGATCAGCGCGCTCGAAGGCGACAACGTCGTGACTCCGAGCACGAAGACTCCCTGGTATCGCGGCCCGACGATGCTCGAATACTTGGAGACCGTCGAGATCGCCGCCGACAGAAACCTCGAGGACTTTCGCTACCCCGTCCAGTACGTCATCCGGCCCGACCTGACGTACCGCGGTTTTGCCGCCGAAATTGCGTCCGGCGTCGTCAAGAAGGGCGACGAGGTCATGGTCCTGCCGTCGAGACGGACCAGCCGCGTCAAGGCGATCGACGTCTGGGAGGGGGAGCTGCCCGAAGCGTTCGCACCAATGAGCGTCAGTCTCCGCCTCGAGGACGAAGTCGACGTCAGCCGTGGCGACATGCTCGTGCATCCCGACAACCTGCCCAACGAGGGGCAACGGTTCGATGCCGAGTTGGTGTGGATGACCGAAAAGCCGCTCGACCCGAACAAGACCTATTTCCTGCGACACACGACGCAGACCGTGCGCGCGGAAATCGAGACGGTGCACTTCAACACGGATCTAGAGACGCTCGAACACGTGCCGGCGGAGACGCTCGAGCTCAACGACATCGGTCGGGTCACGATCCACACCCACAAGCCACTTTTCTACGATCCTTACCGCCAGAATCGCAGCACCGGGGCCATCGTTCTGATCGACTCGATCACGAACAACACGGTCGCCGCCGGGATGATCATCGAAACCGAACGGCGACGGGCCGACTCCGACGGCGGTGTCGAAGGTCCACCGAAGAGCCAGGTGAGCCCGGTGGAACGTACCGAGCGCCTCGGGCAATCCGGCGCGACCGTGTGGCTGACTGGGTTTCCGGGGTCGGGCAAGAGCCAGATCGCTTTTGCCCTCGAGCGAAGGCTCTACGACCTCGGCAGAGCGGCCATCGTCGTGGATCCCCACGACGGCTTGGGAACCGAGCCATCGAGCGATGGCACGGCCCCGAGGAGCGCGATCGAGGTCGCGCGGCGAGCAACGGCGGCTTGTTTGGTGACGATCGTCGCCTACGCTTCACCCAAACAGGACGAAAGAGCGGCCGCCCGACGCCTCATCGGCGAGTCTTTCGTCGAAGTTCACGTCGACACTTCGCTCGACCGGTCGAAGAAGCTCGATCAGCGCGGCGCCTACTCGAGCGCCGCTCCGGAATTCGAGCGTCCCGAGTCGCCAGACGTGGTCGTTTCGCTCGACGACATCGATTCCGAAGAAGCCGCGGCCGCCATCGTCAAGGTGCTCGAAAAGCGCGGGCTGCTCGGCTCGCGTGCGGGGGACCGCCGGGGCGCGGGCATTTGAGCGAGGGCGAGAAGCTCGACGAGGTCAAGGGTCGAAAGCTCGGCCTCGGCTTGCTGGCCGCGTTTCTGGTCGGCGCCATCTATCTGGGGGTCAAACATCGCGAGGAGCGTCGCGTGGCGCTCGGCGCTTCGGCCCGCGTCGCCGAGAGCGCCAAAGCGCCCGCGTATGCCGACCACGACCCAAACCGGAAGGGGTCGGAGCCGACGGGCGCGGGGTCGTCGGGCGCCGTCGCCACCGGCGACTCGGCGGCGGACGGCTCGGCGGTGGGCGACTCGGCCGAACAGCGGGGGAAACCGGAGCTCGAAGATCCGCTCACGACCTATCTGAAGCAGTCGATCTACCCCCCGACGTCTCGCCGACTCTTGCCGACCCAGGTGGACCTCATCGAGTGGAATCGACGCCACGAGCGGGAGCGAGCGACTCGCAACGACCCGACCACGAGCTATCGTTTCAGTGCCGACAAATACTGGGTGACGGGCGACGAAGGCATCACGTCGTTTCTCGAGGTCGAAAACGAGGGGCGCCCGGTGCCGGCGCGCATCACGGATGCCTACGTCGAGCCCGTGGATGCCGCAGGCAAGCGGGTGTCACTGACGTACGCCAAAGAGGGACACCGGCACACCAACACCCTCGCGCCGGCGAAGCTCGATGGGATGGAGGGCCCGACGAAGCTCAGGTTGGTCGTCGTGTTCGAAGCGGGCTCGGGACCCGAGTCCGCACAGCTGAGCTTCGTGTTCAATCCGCCCGCGACGATTCCCGCCCGGTTCACCGGAGAGTTCCGCGACGAGGTGGTCGATGGCTCCATCGTGGTTTACGCCGGAGTAGAGGTGGAGACCGCTGGACACTATCTCGTCGACTGCAACCTGTACGACTCCGACGAGTCCCCGGTCGCGTGGTCGCGGTTCAAGGGTCGAATCACCGCGGACACCACCGAGGTACCGCTCAGGTTCTTCGGCAAGGCCATTCTCGACGCGGAGCCTCGCGCGCCGTTTTCGCTGGGTCAGCTGCGGGGCTCGCTCTACGTCGAAGGGCAGCAGCCGGACACGCACATGATGTTGCCGTTCGACGGCGAATACACGCTGGAGACCAGCTCCCTCACTGGGATTTCGGATGCCGAGTGGGATAGCGAAACGAAGCGTCGCAAGGTGAAGAAGTTGCGCGAGCTCGCCGGTTCGGGCCCGAGCATCGGGACTCCGATTGCACGATGATTCCTTGGTGACTCGACCCGAGCTCACGCTGGTCGAGCTGCCACGACAGCCGACTGCGACACATTGCCGCGGTCGCGCTGCCGTTGGCTTCGAGCCCGCGTGATACGCTGAAACGCATGGCCTCGGCGTCGGCACCTTCCCGCGAGGTCATCAACTTTTCATGGCTCATTCGCCTCCGATGGGCCGCTGTCGCCGGGCAGCTGGCCACCATCATCGGCGTGGCTCAGGTGATGCAGATCGCGTTACCTATGGTGCCTCTCTTGTCCATCGTGGCCGCGAGCGCGGTGAGCAACGTGGCCTGCGTCCTTTGGATGAGGAGGGGCGGTCAGGCACGTGAGGCGGTGCTCGGGGGGGTCATCGCGGTCGACTTGCTGCTCTTCACGGGGCTGTTGTACTTCACGGGAGGGCCGCTCAACCCGTTCAGCTTCCTGTTCTTGGTCCACATCGCCCTCGGCGCGCTCGTGCTGGGCCAGCGCTGGATGTGGCCGATCGTCGCGCTCGCCGTCGTGTGTTTTGGGTTGTTGTTCGTCGACCACGTGCCGCTGGCGGCGGTGGGCGAGCTGCCCTGGGTTTCGGCGGAATCCAGTTCGGTTTCCGAGCCCGACTCAACCGCACACCAATCGCCTGGGCGCCAATCAACCGAGAGCCATGCCGGGCATCACCCTCCCGAGCACGGGAACCATCCGCCCGAGCACGGCGCCGCCGGCGCCGCGAATTCGGGCCATGACGCCCACGCCAACCACGACATGGTCCTTCATCTGTGGGGCATGTGGGTCGCGTTCGGTATCGGGGCCTGTTTCATCGTGTACTTCATCCACCGGGTGACCCGATCGCTCGCGGACCGCGAGCGGGAGCTGGTGCACGTGCGTGAGCTGACGGCGAGGCGCGAGAAGCTCGCGTCCTTGGCCACCCTTTCCGCTGGGGCGGCGCACGAGCTCTCGACCCCGCTCGCTACCATCGCGGTCATCTCCAAGGAGCTCGAGCGGCAGCTCGAAAGGGCCGAAGCTTCTGGCGAAACCCTGGATGACGTGAGAACCATCCGAGAACAAGTCGACCGTTGCCGGGAGATCCTCGGGCAAATGGCCGCCGAAGCGGGGGAGAGCGCCGGCGAAGGTCTGGTGGCTGTCACCATCGACCAGCTATTGCGCGACGCGGTCGACGGGCTTCCGAACGGGCGCAGTCGAGTCGAAGTCGATCTCGCGGGTGGTCTCGATCGTCCGCTTCGGGTGCCGCGCCGCGCCCTAGCGCAGGCGCTACGCGGAGTCGTCAAGAACGCCATCGAGGCTTCGCCACCCGACGCCGTGGTCGAAATCCAAGCCGCCCGCGACGGCGATTCGTGTCGCATCGAGGTGGCCGACCACGGCGGGGGAATGGAGGACGAAACACGCCACCGCGCGACCGAGCCCTTTTTCACGACGAAGGAGGCTGGTCGGGGCATGGGGCTCGGCCTTTTCCTGACTCGCGCCGTCGTCGAGCAGCTCGGAGGAGTGATGAGTCTCGAATCGACGCCGGGCCAGGGGACCCGCGTGTCGATGAAGCTCCCACTGTTCGTCGGTGGTGGTGAGGAAGACCGAGCGGCGGAAGACCGCACGGAGCAAGACCGCACGAAGGGGGCCGCGGCGTGAGCGAGCAGACATCCGGGGAGCTCGACGCTCCGTCGATACTCATCGTCGACGACGACGATACGCTACGCGAGCGACTGGCCCGCGCTCTCGAAGAGCGTGGCCTCGACACGCGCACGGCCAGCGGCCCGGACGAGGCGACGGAGCTCGCGCGACGAGATTCTCCGGAGCTCGCGCTGCTCGATCTCAACATGCCCGAAGGGTCGGGTCTGCACCTCATCACGGCGCTGAAGGAGATAGACGAGTCCACCAAGATCGTCGTGCTGACGGGGTACGGCAGCATCGCGACGGCGCTCGACGCCGTACGCCTCGGCGCGGTCCACTATCTGCAGAAGCCCGCCGACGCTGACGACGTGCTCGCCGCGTTTCAGAGAGCCGAGGACCCGCCGAGCATCGAGCCGAATCCGGGCTTCTCGGCCCCGACGCTGGCGCGGGCCGAGTGGGAGCACATCAACCGGGTCTTGAGCGACTGCGCGGGCAACGTGTCCGAGGCCGCCCGGCGACTCGGGATCCACCGCCGTTCGCTGCAAAGAAAGCTCAAGAAGTATCCCCCACGCCAGTAAGAGCCATCCCCTTGACGCGCCTGCCCGCACGCGGTTTGTTCTCCGCCGAGGCCCCGCGAGGCGGGGCACAAGGAGGCCTAGGTGGTGTCGAAGTTAGTAACGGGCATGGTGTCGGTCCTTTTGGTCGGACTGGCCAGCTGTGGATACTCCGAAGACGAGTGGCAAGCGCAGCTCGCCAAATACGAGCAGCTGTCCCAGCAGCACGATCAAGAGAAACAGGCTCATGCCGCAACTCGCGCCGAGCTCGAAGAGCAGCGTGGTCGGGTCGCCGATCTCACGGATCAACTCGAGGAGATGGGCTTCGACTTGAAGAAACTGCGCGGCGATCTCGCGAGCGCCGGCACCGAGAAAGAGCAGATGGAAGCGAGCATGGCGGCGCTTCGGCGAGCCATCGACGAGTACAAGCAGCGTGCTGCGGTGCTCGAGCGCATCAAGCAGCGATTCGAGCTGCTGCGTCAAAAGCTGCAGAAGCTCACCAATCTCGGGCTCAAGGTGTCGATTCGGAACAACCGAATGGTCATCTCGCTGCCGGGCGACGTGCTGTTCGCTTCTGGAAAAACTTCACTTCGCGACGCGGGCATCCAAGTCGTGGCAGCCGTTGCCGACGTGATCCGCAACGACCAGCAGCTCAAGAAGCGGTATTTCCAGATTGCCGGCCATACCGACAACAAGCCCCTCAAGGGCGGAACCTACAAGGACAACTGGGGTCTTTCGGTAATGCGAGCCCGAGAAGTGCTCGTGTACATGGTTCGCGCGACTGACCACAAAGACGGTGGTGGTGGTCTCGACGCCGCCAGGCTCCACGCGGCCGGATACGGGGAGACGGATCCCGTGGCCAACAACGACTCCGACGAGGGTCGGCAGGGAAATCGACGTGTCGAGCTCGTACTGATGCCCGACGTCGAAGAGATGTTGGACCTCAAGTCCCTGATCTAGAACGGAAATACGGCGCCCCGCTGGAGGAAACTTCAGCGGGGACGCTCGCGTAGATCCGCGAGTGACGCACGTCTCCGCACTCGACGGCGGATCTCTCTCGCTTCATGCGGGTAGCCACCGCCGGTCCCTCGAAGTACGGGTGGCCGCGGTGGCAGAGGACCGTGAAAACACGGAGGACGACTCGGTCGAAGACCTGATGCGCGCCTACGTCGATGGCAGCGCCCCCGCATTCGACGCGCTGTATCGCCGCGTGTCCCCGAGGCTGTTCGGCTACTTGCTGCGACTGACACGAAATCGCGAGCGTGCCGAAGATCTGCTCCAGATCACCTTCACGAAAATCCATCGGGCGCGGGCGAGCTACCTGTTGGGCGCGCCCCTGTTGCCATGGGTTCTGGCGATCGCGCGCCGCTCCTTCTACGACGAACGGCGCGCGGCAAAGAGCAGGAGCGAGGACCTGAGCCCCGACGGTGAGCTGCCGGAGCCCAAGTTGGAGGAGCACGGGCTGCCGACCGACATCCAGGTCGCTCTCGAGAAAGCGCTCGATTCGATGCCGGAGTCGTATCGGGAGGCTATCCAGCTCACGAAGTTGACCGGTCTCTCGATTTCGGAGGCCGCTGAAGTCCTCGGCACGACGCCTACGGCGGTGAAGCTCAGGGTGCACCGCGGCTACAACGTGCTTCGGAAGTCCCTCCATGGCTTCAAGCGAGGTGATTCGTGACCAAGGACCCGCTTGCCGAGATCGGTTGGCCGGAGCCCGCGGTGCCGAGCGCCCGCGCGAGCAAGCTCATTCGTGAGTCGGTTACGCGCGACTTGAAGCCCGACCGTGGCCTGAGCGCTGGCGTGCGGCTGCTGCTCTCGGTGGCGGCGTCAGCGGGGGTGGTTTTTGCCGCGCTGCTCTTGTCCGGAAGCTCGAAGCGGATGGAAGGAGCGCTGCTCGGTGCCGTCGGCTGGGGGATCGTCCAGGGCGCCGTCTTGTTTTTGGGACTGTCCCGGCCGCCGGGTCGCCGCGTCCCGCGAGTCGCCCGGCTCGTGGTCTTGGCGGTGGTCATCGCGGCGTTCTTCGTCTACCTCGGCTTTGCGGGCAGCCAACTGCTGCCCGTTGGTGAGTTCCTGGGCGCTGAGGCGCACCGCCACGCCGCGATGGGTTGCGCCATTCAAGCGGTGGCGTGGGGGGCACTCGCGTCGGGTGGCGTGCTCTTGTTCTGGCGTCGCACGGATCCTCTGAGCCCCGGCGTGTCCGGCGCCATCGCGGGTCTCGCCGGCGGTCTCGCGGGCGCGGTGGCCATCGGTCTGGCGTGTCCCAGCGGAGAAACGTGGCACTTGTGGGTCGGCCACGGACTCGTGGTCGTGGGATTGTCGCTCGCCGGGTGGTTCGTCGGGCGAAAGTCGTTTGCGCCGTGACCGACCCGCGTTCCGACGAGCAACTCGGAGGCACGGTCAAGAGCGCGGGCGGCGCGAGTCAGCCACCGCGTTCGGAGCGCGGAAATCGGGCCCTCAGGTGGTTCATTTATGTCGGCGTTTTCGTGCTCGTCGTTTCGCTGATTTCCCGGCAAAAGTCCGGACCGGAGGTCGGAGCCGAGGCGGCGAACTTCGTGCTGCCGACCACTAACGAGGGCTCGTTCGATCTCGCGAGTCGTCGGGGCAATCCCGTGTTGATCGAGATTTTTGCGAGCTGGTGTGCCAGCTGTGAGCGGGCCATGCCGGCGTTGCGCGCCGCCTTCGAGGCCCCGAGGCAGAAGCCGGTGTGTTTCGTCGGCGTCAGCGTGGACAAAACTCCGGAGGCTGCGCGCGCCCTGAAACAAGCGTGGGGTGTGCCCTACGACGTGGCGGTCGACGATGGCAGCGTCGCCAGCTCCTACGACGTGAGCGTGCTGCCGACGTTCGTTCTGCTCGGTGCCGACGGCACGGTGCGGCACGTGGCGACCGGCGCGCCGAGCCGGGCTGACATTGAAAACTGGCTCGCGATGGTCGACGCCGCCCCGCTCTGAGTCGTCTCCGCCGTTGGCGTCCGAGTGACTATTTCCCGGCGTCGGGTTGGGCGGCGGAGCCGGCGTCGCCCGGCCCGGCGTCGGTGGTGGCCGCGCCGGCGTCCGGAACCTCGGGCTCGAGTGGATGCGGCTTTCCGTCGTCGTCCGTCCTTTTCACGGCTTTCCAGCCCCGCTCGGCGGATTCGAGCTCGATGAGGTACCGGGCCTCTTTGCCTTCGGGGCCGTTGATGGTGCTGACCCGGACGATCGCTTTTTTCGCCCGCTGACCGAGGAGCGCGCCTTTTGTTCGGACCTTTTCGTCGGAGTAGGTCTTTTCCTTCTTCTCGCAATCGGCGCCGCAAGCGGCCTGGGCCTTCTTGATGTCGGCGGCGAGCTCGCCGTCGGCAATTTTCAGGGCGCCCTCGAAGTCGAAGGTGGACCAGCGTTGTTGTACCTCGATCGCCGCGTCTTTCGGCGTTCGCACGAGCTTCTCCAAGGCCACGGGCTTGGGTCCCATCGATCGAGGCGGGTGCGCATTGCAGGCGAGCTTGGCCGAAGTCCAGAGAAGGAATGTGACGCCGCACAGCACGGCGATCATCACCAGGGTCGATTTCTTGGGGGAATCGAGCGCCTCTTCCGTTTTCGGGAGCTTTCTTCGCCGCTTCTTCGTGCGGACCTTCTTCTTGCGGACCTTCTTCTTGCGGGCCCTCTTCTTCTTCTTGAGGCGGGGCCGCTCTTCTTCTTCTTCTTCTTCTTCTTCTTCTTCTTCTTCCTCGTCCTTGTCGTCGTCGTCGTCGTCGTCGTCGTCGTCGTCCTCGTCATTCCGAGCAGAGGGAGCGGGCTCTTCCTCGTCGTCGGCCGGCGGATCTTCCTCGTCCGGCTCGTCTCGGTCGGAAGCGTCGTCGTCCGAAGCTTTTTCGCCCACCTCCGCGTCTTCAGACGGGGGACTCTCCTCGTCTTCCGACTGCTCCTCAGCCTCGTCTTCCGACCGGTCTTCGGCCTCGTCCTCGGCAGGGGGCTTGGACGCGCCGTCCTCCGGCATGGCCGGGACTATCCACGGCCCGGGGCGCCCGCGCAACCGCGATGTCGGGAGGATGGCTCGAAAAATGAGGGCGGGGGCCGATTTTCCACGCAACTGACCGGCGCGACTGGCCGACCAGGGGGCCATGAGACTCGACGTGCTGGTCCTGGTTGCCCTCGTGCCCTCGGTGGCCCTCGCGTGTGCGGGCCGCGCGCCGCTGCCGCCCAAAGCCCTCGAGCTGAACCACGCTGGTGCAGAGGCCCTCGAACGCGGGGATCT
This sequence comes from Polyangiaceae bacterium, assembly GCA_029261965.1. Classification (GTDB taxonomy): domain Bacteria; phylum Myxococcota_A; class Polyangia; order Polyangiales; family Polyangiaceae; genus JAJDAH01. The sequence continues at coordinate 31,048 of JAJDAH010000039.1, read as the reverse complement.
CGAGAGTGCCGCGGCGCGGCTGTCCGTCGCGCTGGAGTACAACCCGAAGTTCGTCGAGGCGCTCACCAACCTCGGCCTGGTGGAGATGCAGCAGGGCAACTTCCGCCGGGCCCGGCAGCTGCTCCAGCGCGCGCGGCGTCTCAACCCGGACATCGCCCAACCCCACCATGGGCTGGGGGTGCTGTCGGAGCGAGAGCACCGCGCCGATCTCGCCGCCACCCACTATCGAGCCGCGCTCGACGTCGACCCGGGATTTGCCCCGAGCCGAGCGAACCTGGGTCGGGTGCTCTTCGACGCCGGCATGATCGAGCACGCCCGTGAGCAGTTCAAAAAGCTCGTCGAGGTCGCTCCCGAGGACCCGACCGGCCATGTGGGGCTCGCCGAGTCTCTGATTCGGCTTTCGCGCGTCGCCGAGGCCGACGTCATCGTCGAAGAGGGCCTCGTGAGCTTCCCCGACGAGCCCCGGCTGGTGATTTTGTCGGCCCGTAGCGAACTCCGACGAGGAGATCCCGCTCGGGCCATTCGGAGACTCGAGCCCCTCAGCCACGGGGAGGACGACTTGGCCGTCGAGGCGCTGTCGTGGATCGCCACCGCGGAGCTCTCCCGACGAGGCGATCTCGCCGCGGTTCGGGCAGCACGTCGCTCGCTCTCGCTCGACCCGCACCACCCGGTGAGCGTCTACGCTCTCTCGGTGGCGCTGACTCGACTCGGAGATCCGAAGGCCCGAGCGTGGCGCGAGCGGGCGGGCCTCGTCGCTCCCGGTGCGCTACGGCACGCCGGGGTCACTGCGACGTCGGGGGAATGACGAAGAACACGTCGCGCGCTTCGCCGACGTCGAGCTCCTCTATCTGGCCTTCGTTGCGGGCCTTTACGGTCAAGAAGGCGCGTGCGAACTGAACGTCGTTGGTCTGAGGGTAGAGCGTGTTGTTCTTGGGAATGATCCGGAAGCAAACGCGGGTTCCGGGCGTGACCGCCGCGGCGGTTTCGTTGAAGCTGTCGGGTCCCACGACGGTTCCGAAGGGATCCGCCCAATTATCCCGGAGATCCTGGATGTCGAGCGTTTCGCAGAACTCGCCGGGGGCGGACGGATCGGAAACCTGACCGGGAGCGAACACTTCGATGTGGTCGACGAAGTCCTCGATCGGGCGGATCGTCGGCGGATTCGAGAACGCCAGATCGTTGGCCGCGAGAATCCGGACCTCGAGGTTGATGCCTCGGAGGAGCGCCTTGACCCCGTCCGCAATGCGCGTGCTCACGCCGACGCCGGTGGTGAACGCGCTGAAAATCAGCCGGCACGTCGGCGGAATGCCCGGTCCCGTGGGGCCGTCCGGCTGCACCGGCACGATGTCGGTCAGGCATTGGGTGCTGTTGAACGCCGCCGGCATCACGTTCGAGTTCGTAGCGTCGGTGATGTACGCCATGTCGTCGTAGGGATCCGCCTCGCGATTGAAACCCCCGTTGTTCAGGGCGATGCCCACGAACTTGGCACCGACGGCGTTCATTTCGGCGACGAGATCCGCCGACGTCTTGTCGAAGAATCCTGCGCCGAACGCGTAGTCGTCGTGGACCGTGGTTTGGTCGACGTAGATGCCGTTGTGGAACGGTGCGTCCGTGATGGACACGAGAATCGGCAGCGCGTCGCCACGGAAGCCGAGTCCGCCGAAGGCCCCGCCCGGACCGTACGCGGCGAGGCTGCCTCCCTGACACGTGCCTGGCCAGTTGATCAGCTCGTCCTTGATCGCTCGAAATAGCGCAGCGACTTGCGACTCCGGTCCGTCGACGCCGTTTCCGGTGGTGAGACTGTTCACGGAGTTGCGGGTCATCGTAATGTCCCCAGTCAGGAATGAATCGGTTCCTGCTGGGAGCCGCGCCGGCAGATCGTCGACGCAGTGGCCAACGGGCAGCACGGGAAAGTCCTCGTGGGCCAGCACGCCGAAGTTCGCGTCTGGCACGTCCGCCTTGATGCTGTCGACGATCGTGTTCAGATTCGTGCGAATGTTGTCGATCGCCGGCCCCATGGTGCCGCTCGAGTCCACCACGAAGGCGATGTCGCCCTTGTTCAAGTTGGTCTTGAGAACGACGTCTTGCTGTGCCGGCTGCGGCGTTTGGTTGAACGGCATGATGAAGAAGTACTTGCCGCCCTCGCCCGGAGTGCATGCTTTGACGGGGTTGCCACCGAACACGCCACAGCTCGGGTCGGTGTCGAGAACCGTCTCGATGAGGTCGTTGGCGCCGTCCGCGTCGGTGTCCGCCAAGGTTCGGTCGGTCTCGCCGATCTCCACGCTGCAGTTGGCGTTGGCGTCTTCGACGCCGTCCCGCAGGCCGTCGTTGTCCGAATCGATGTCGGTGATGTCGAACTTGCCGTCGCTGTCGCTGTCCGGCGGCGGGTCCGCGAGGGGTCGGGTACTGTCTCCCTCGCAAAGGTCGGGAACCGTGTCGCTGTCCGAGTCCAGGTCGCGGAAGTTGGGCCGGCCGTCGCCGTCGGCGTCGCTCAACCCCTCGAACCCGTCGCCGACGTTGTCCCCGTCGGCATCGAAGTCGTTGTGGTCGTCGGCGCCGTCCATGTCGGTGTCGACGCCCGCGCCATTGACCAACTCATCCAGATCGATGAGCGTGTCACCGTCGTTGTCGTTGTCGTAAACGTCCGGCAGCGCGTCCATGTCGACGTCGGACAGGTTCCCCATTCCATCGAACCCGGCTTCGTCGCGATCGGGGATGGTGTTGTTGTCGCTGTCGGTGTCCAGATGGTTCGGCGTGCCGTCGCGATCGCTGTCGAGGGGGACCTCGCAGCCGATGCGGGCCGTGTCGGCTTCGAGGCGATCGGGGATGGTGTCGTCATCGCTGTCTTCGTCCTGAAAGTCCGGCGTGCCGTCCATGTCGGTGTCGCGGTCCGGCGCACCTTCGACGTTGTCGGGAATGTTGTCGCCGTCCGCGTCCGGGAGGCAGACGACCATTCCTCCGCCGAAGCCGGCCATGCCCATGCCCGCCGCACCGCCCATGTTCCCGCCTCCCGAGCCGCCGGTCGCCCCGGTGCCGGCGCTGCCACCGGTGGCCATCGCGCCGCCAACTCCGGCGTCGGTGTTTCCGCCGCCCGCTCCGGGAGGTGGCGGCTCGGCAGTGCTTGAGCACCCCATCAAAACGCCGGAAGCCAACAGAGCGAGTATCGAGATCGAAGGAGTGCGCAAGGTGGTTCTCCCGGGTGTCGCCGGTTTTTCGCCGACGAGTGCGCCGAAGCACAGAAAGAAGTGTGTCTAATCGTACCGCAAGAACCAGGTCGAGGGGAGCGCCGCCCCCGGCCCGCTGGTCGGTAGCGCGTGATTGGGCAGCGGCTGCCGGTACAATGCGCGCCGTGACGCCCGAGTCCGTTCCCGCCGCCGCCCGTGCCGTGCTCGGTGTTGCGAGTCGCCACCGGCGACGGGCCCTGCTCGCGCTTCTTTCGGACCGCGTTCTCGCGTCGGGGCTCGTTCGTTTCGCCCGCCTCGGCAGCGTTTCGATCGCGCTGAGCTACGGCGCCGCGATGGTCTTCCTCCACATTCACGACGACAGCGTGATGGCGAGCGCGGTGGCGGTCCGCGCGCTGGTCGTCTTGAGCTGGATCATCGCGGGGCCAGTGGCGCTCATCGCGGCACGGAGCGTGATTCCGCTCCAGCCAGACGGGCTCGATGCCCTCGCGGCGCAGAGAGGAGTCGGGCCCGGAGAGAGCGAGCTTCTGGCCACAGCGGCGATCTTCGTCGCGCTCGTCCGGGCTCTGGGCCTACCGGCGGCGGCGCTCGGAATCGTGTCGCTCGCCCTCGCGCCATCGCTCGCCGGGGCAGCGTGGGGTCTCGCGTTCTTGCTTGCCGTGCTGCTCTACGTCGCGGGTCTTTCCGCGGTCTTGGCGGTGCTCGCGCGGCTGTGCGTTCGCTTGGCTCCCCACCGAGCTCGCGAGCTCTTGCTCGCGGTCGTGCTCGGGCCGTACGCCGCCTCGGCGGCTTTCGCGGATCTGCCGAGCTTGCCGTCGGCCTGCGCCCACGCGCTCGATCTCGTGCTCGAGCTGGGAGCGCTCGGAAGGTGAGACTCGAGCTAGAGCGCGTGTTCGTGTCGCCGCTCCTCGGCGTGTCGCTTTCCCTCGATGCGGGCGTGTACTGTTTTCTCGCAGGTCCGGCCGAGGGAGCCGCGGCGCTCGTCGACGTCGTCGCTGGGGTTCGCTCGCCACGCCGTGGAAAGGTGAGGATAGACGGAGCCGCTCCGCATGCGGATCCGGCTAGCCGTCGATCGATCGGTGCGCTCTTGAGCCACGAAAATCTGCCTCGGGCTCGTTCCGTCGCGGGCGCGGTCGAGGCCGCGGCACGCTTCCGTGCACAGCGAGTCGACGCGCGGTCGGCGCTCGAGCTCGTCGGCGTCGGCGCGTGGGCAGATCGGCGCCCTGACCGACTAGAGCCAGCCGAAGCTCGAACCGTGGCGCTGGCCATCGCGCTCAGCGTGGAGAAGCCCAAGGTGTTGGCTCTGCACGAGCCGTACGCTGCTGCCGGACCAGGCTTCGGCTCCGGCGGCCAGGTGGCCGAGGCTTTGGAGGCGCGCGCCGCCGACGGCGCGGTTGTCGTCGTCACCACGGCGAGCGTGCGGGACGCCTTCGGCTCGTCGGCGCGCGTGGCCAAATTCGAAAACGGACGGATGAGATGGCTCGAGCCGACGGCTCGGCAGCCGTTCGGTGCGGACACCGAGCTAGTCGTGCGCACGCCCCAAACGCGTCGGCTGGCGGCGCTGCTCGTCGAGTCGCCTCACGTCGGCGCTGTCGAATTCGACGAGGAGCGATCTCCGGGTCAGCTTTCCCTGCGCTCGGGCGGCGCCGACCGAGCTGCGGTCGAGCTAGCGCGCTTGGCTCGAGAGCACGCCATCGAAATAACCGCCATCGAGCCTCGGCCTGCTTCGCTCGAAATCCTCCGCGCCGCTTCGGCCGGTCACGCGCGGGCGGCGTATGAAGCGGCGTACCACGCGGCTTGGGCGACGCGGCGCGCAGCATCCGCCCGAGCTCCTGAGCTCGCAGCCGTCTCCGAGGCGCGCGCGGCAGACCGCTCGGGAGGCTCCGAATGACGGCGCTCGCCTCCGGAGCGGGACTGGCCTGGTCGCGCGCTCGAGGCATGTGGTGGCTGATCGCCCTTTCGAGCGCCGCGGCGTTCGTTTCGGTGGCCGCCGCGATCGAACGACAAACGGGGGGGCTCGGTGCGGTCGATCGGGCCCTCGTAGGTTCCGCGTTCGGTGTCGTCGTGCCGATCCTGGTCTACGCCGCCGTCGGTCGGGCGCTCGGGCACCGTGCCCTCGTCCGGGCGACGCTCGAGCTCGCCCGCCACGGTGTCCACCGCCGGCGAGCCACTCTGGGAATGCTCTTGGCGACGACTGCCTCGATGAGTCTCGTCTGCGGGCTCCTGGCAGCGCTCGCCGTGTTCATTGCCCGCGGCTCCGTCGGCGCGCCGGTCTTGTCCGACGCGCTCACGAGCGGTTGGATTGGAATGCTCGCCGGCGCCGCGTACACGTGGTGGTTCGCGGCCGGCGGTCTGGGCGGCACCGTCGGACGGCTCGCCATGCTTGCGGCCGATTGGCTACTCGGCTCGACGGGAACCTTCGCCGCCGCCTTTTGTCCCCGTGGGCACGTGCTCAACCTGCTGGGCGCCGACGCGCCCCTGGGTGCGCCCCAGTGGGTCTCGGCCCTTGGCCTCGGCGCTCTTTTGGTGCTCGCTGCCGCGGCCGCCCTCGGCCGGACCCCCCGTTGAGGACCCCGCACACGAGTGCTTGACCGATGGAGTGCGCGAGCTAGGCTCCCCCGGTCTTGCGCGACGTCGTCTACCGATTCGACAACTTCGCGGACCTCCAGCAGTACCTGCGAGACGCCGAGGCGGAGCAGGAGCTCGACGTGCCCGCGGACCAACGGCCTCGCGACGGCGAGTGGCTCTTGGCGACGCTCTTCGCCGGAGACTGTTCAGTGTCCGTGGCGGCGCGCGCCCGCGACATCGGAGAGCGCTTCCATCTCGCGATTCAGGATCGCGACTGGCAGAGGCTCTGGCGGTTCGCCACACGCGAGAGCGTGCCGCCTCCGAGTGAAAAAGAAGAACTTCCGAAAGGCGGCCACGTGCTCGTCGTCGACGACGACCCGAACATTTTGCGCGTGGTCGGCGGCTTGCTCGAGTCCGCGGGTTTCGAGACGTCCTCCGCCTACAGCGCCGAGGAAGCGTTCGATGCTCTACGCAAGGCGTCGGCAGATCTCGTCGTGCTCGACTGGAACCTGCCGGGCATGACCGGCATCGAAATGTGCGAGCGCATTCGTCGCGACCGGTGCCACTCGAACATGCCCATCCTTTTTCTGACCGCGCACAACAGCAGCGACGACGTCGTTCGGGCTTTCGAAGCCGGTGCCGACGACTTCGTCACCAAGCCGTTTCGTGCCCCAGAGCTCGGAGCCCGCGTCATGGGGCTCATTCGGCGAGCTCGAGTCGCCGTGGCCGTCTGAGTGCGAGCTCACTGCTCGCGGAAGGCTTCGGCCGGGCGCAGGCGCGCGGCGTACAGCGCGGGCCAGATGGTGGCGCCGATGCATACGAGCACGGCGAACACGCCAGTGAGCGCGAACTCGCTCAGTCGAACCTGAACGGGCAGCTTCGAGATGAAGTAAACCTTCGGGTCGAGGGGGAAGCCGTAGATGAGCAGCCCTTTGCAGACCACGTAGCCGAGCACGAGCCCGAGCGACGTACCGGCAATGCCAACGAACGCGCCCTGGTAGAGGAACGCCCGCAAGAGCGCCCAGCTCGTTGCCCCCATGGCCTTGAGCACCGCGATTTCTTTTTTCTTCTCGAGAACGACCATGATGAGCGTGGCGATTAGCGTGAACGCGGCAACCAGGATGATCAGTGCCAGCACGAGGCTCATCATCAATTGCTGAATCCTGAGGGCGGTGAAGAGCCCGTGGTTGAGCTCCTCCCAATCCATCGTGTTGTAGATTCCGTTGGCGAGCTGAGCGTCGATCTGATTCGAGATGTCTCGGGCGTCGTCGATGTCGGCGACCTTCATCTCGACGCCGGTCACGCTGTCGCCGTAGTCGAAGAAATCCTGCGACTCGTAGAGGTCGGTGTAGACGAGCTTCGAGTCGTACTGGTCGAATCCGGCCTCGAACACCGCGATGACGCGAAATTGCTTGGCTACCGGAGGGCGTAGCGAACCCCGGCCGACCGAGTAGCCGATGGTTGGCGAGGTGACCGTCACGCAGCCCCCGAGCTCGACGGCGAGGTTTTCCTTCAACGTCGCGCCGACGATGATGCCCGGCACGCGTTCAGCGGCGTCGGTCTCCTTGCACGGATCGGGCAGTGCCTCTTCAATCTCGTCGTCGGCGTCGTCGAGATTTTCCCATTCCTGATATCCGCCGTCGGGCTCGATCGAGCCCATGGGTGCGTCGCTCGCCAAGCCGTGGTCGTCCCAATCCTCTTCGCCGCCATCGGCGGCGGCGCCAGCATCGAGATCCCCCGCCGCGGGGCCCGCGTCGGGCCGCTCGATCGCCCGACGAACCGCTTCGTGCACGCGCTTCCGAGCTTCGTCTCCATCCATCGGAGCGCCGGCGTCGGCGTCGCCTAGGGGACTGCCGATTCCGCCGGGGCTGAGCGGGGCCTTCTTCTTCAGTCGCTTCTTCTTTTTCGGGCGCTTGTCGAAGAGCTTGTTGCGCCGTTCAGGCGGTTGCTTTCCCGGCAGCCGCAGCTCCTGCACGAGCTCGTCGCATTCGTCGCCGCAGTTCTGCAGATGGCGCGGCAGGTCGAGCACCTGTGCCATTCGCGCCGGGTCCACGCCTTTGAGCAAGACTCCCGTCGCGGTCCGCTCGCCGTGGGTGACCATCATCGGGTTGATGACGAACGGTGCGACGCCGACGACGCCGGGAACTTTCTCCATCTGCTCCATGATCTTCCGGTATTCACGGAAGTCGCTCGAGTACTTGAGCACGAGCACGTGAGCGTTGACCCCGAGCACCTTCTCGCGAAACTCGGCGCGGAAGCCTCCGGTCACGCTCATTACCGTCGCCAGCGCGGCGGTGCCGAGCGTCACGCCCACGATCGCCAGCACGGTCCCCACGGACACGAACGCCCGCTTCTTGGAGCGCATATACCGGATGGCGAGTTCGAGCGGGAAGGCCATGAGTGGGTGGACGCGCCTGAAGGTGAATCGTGCGCGGCCCCGGCTTTAACACGCAGGGGGCCAGCGACCTTTCCGCGACGCGTGGTCTGGACCACATTTCCCCACAGCCTCGCTGGCCGGCCCGGTCGCGCCCTCGAACTCGTTCGAGTGAGCCAGGGTGTGCAAGGATTGCAGAGTCATCGTCAACTGGTGTCCATGTGCCTGGTGTCTCGCCCGCGAAAAAGAGCCATTTCCTTTCGGCGCGACCTTTGCAGAGGGGTCGCTGCCCCGGTGACCGCGATGTGGAATGAGATGCAGGTGTCCAGTCTGGACGGAATTGGCTGTCTTGCGGTAGGCCGAATCCATCGGCCAGCCGTCACACTGGAGACCGCGCCGATGTGCCCTTACCTTTCCATCCCCGCATGACTGAGGACTCGAGCCAGCGCAAGCCTCCGAGCGCCCCCTCGTCGGGCGAGTCCGTCGCGGGATCGGGTCCACGGGAAGTGCCGACGCTCGACGCACTCGACCGTGAGTCGGGTCCGGGCTCACACGACCAGGTTCCGGCAGCTGCTGGCAAGCTGAAGGTGGCCACCGTGCTTCCGTCGAGCAGCGTGCACGACGTCGAGCCCGAGTACATCGGAGAGGACCTCCCGCTACCCCCGCCCGATCCGTACATCGGCTGCACCATCGACGGTCGCTACAAGGTCGAGAAGGTGCTCGGCGAGGGCGGCATGGGTGTCGTCTACCAGTGCCGTCACAAGATCATCGACAAGAGAGTCGCGATGAAAGTGCTTCGTGCCGACATGGCGCGCGACACCGAGGTCACCGAGCGGTTTCTGATCGAGGCGAAAGCGGCGTCGGCGATCGGCAACCAGCACATCATCGACATCAGCGACTTCGGGCAGTTGCCGGACGGGTCGACTTACTTCGTGATGGAGTTTCTCGACGGCGAGCCGCTGACCAATATCGTGGACGCTGGGGAGCCGGTCCCCGTCGAGCGCATCGTTCACATCGCCCGGCAGATGGCCGAGGGACTTTCGGTCGCCCACGCTTCGGACATCGTTCACCGCGATCTGAAACCCGACAACGTGTTCCTGGTAACTCGAGGCAAGTCGAGCGACTTCGTCAAGATTCTCGACTTCGGGATCGCGAAGGTGTCGACCACCGCGACGGGTAAGCTCACGCGAGCGGGGAGCGTCTTCGGTACGCCGCACTACATGTCGCCGGAGCAAGCCGCCGGCGCCCCGGTGGATCACCGCACGGACATCTACTCCCTCGGCGTGATGCTTTACGAGATGGCGTCGGGAAAGGTGCCCTTCGACGCCGACAACTTCATGGGCATCCTGACCCAGCACATGTACAAGGCGCCGGTTCCGATTCGGAACATCATTCCGGAGCCTCAAGACGTGCCGCCGGGTCTCGAGGCGATTGTTCTGAAGTGCCTCTCGAAGCGCCCCGAGCAGCGCTACCAGGACATGGACGAGCTGATCGCGGATCTCGACAAGTTGCTCGAGGGCCTCGTTCCGACCGCCGTCAACGAAATGATGGCGCGCTCCGGCGGCTTCAACGTTCCGGCGGACTTCTTCAAGACCAACACCAAGGGAATGCCCGCGCCGGTTCCCGCCTCTCCGGGTGGGATCCCACGAAACCGTTGGCCGCTCTACGCCGGCATCGCGGGAGTGTGCGCATCCCTCGGCATCGTCATCGCCATTTTCGCCAAGAGCTCGTCCAGCGACGCGGCCGAGCAACCGACCACCGCGGTGACTGCCCCAGTGACGACCGCCGAAGCGCTCAAAACTCCCGAACCCGAGGTGCAACCGGTCGAGGAGCTCGATGTGTCGCGGCAGGTACTGATTGCCGTCGAGCCGCTCGACGCGCACGTGTTCGTCGGTGACGAGGATTTGGGCGCGAGTCCGGTCGAAATCGACGTGAAGGATGGCAAGACGGTCGAGGCCGAAATCCGCCGCGATGGGTTCGTGACGCGGAAGGTGAAGATCGATGGAAGCGACCCGAAGCTGTCGGTCAAGCTCCGGCGCATCGGCGGCCGCGCCATCGCACGACCCGTCCCGAAGCCGCAGACGAAGCCGGCCGTGCGTCCAACCGGACCGAAGCCGAAGCCGAAACCGAAGATCGGTGGCGGCGAAATCGTGAATCCCTGGAACTAGCTCGAGGGCGAGGTCGAGGGTGAGCGGTTCTGAGGCGCCGGTCACGGCCCTGAGGCAGGCGTTGCCGCCGCCCGTCAGGGACATGTGCGTCCGGTTCCGCGAGGCTGGTTTTCGTTCGTGGGTCGTCGGCGGCTGCGTGCGGGATCTGTGTTTGGTGGAGCTCGATGGTACCAGCGGCGAGGGCGCGGTCCGCAACGACTGGGACATCGCCACCGACGCGCGCCCAGAACAGGTTCAGAAGCTGTTCCGCCACGTGATCCCCACGGGGATCCAGCATGGCACCGTCACGGTGATGATCGACAAGGTTGCCTACGAGGTGACGACGCTGCGTGGAGAAACGAGCTACTCCGACGGCCGCCGCCCCGACTCGGTGTACTTCGTCGACGACATCAAGGCGGATCTGGCTCGGCGCGATTTCACGATCAACGCCGTGGCATTCGATCCGCTCGAAGATCGCCTCATCGACCCGTTTTTCGGGCTCGAGGACCTCGGGGCTCGAAGGCTCCGGGCGGTCGGGAACCCCGCGGAGCGCTTCGATGAGGATGGCCTCCGCGTGCTTCGCGCCGCGCGGTTCGTTGCGACTCTCGAGCTCGAGCTCGAGGAAGAGACGGCGCGGGCCATCGAGCCTTCGCTCGATTCGTACCGCAAAGTCAGCGCCGAGCGGATTCGCGACGAGTGGATGAAAACGATGAAAGCCGACCGGCCGAGCCGCGCGTTCGAGGTCATGAAGGACCACGGCATGCTCGAGATCACGGCTCCCGAGCTGCTCGAATCCGTCGGATGCGAGCAGAACAAGTATCACGCGTACGACGTGTGGGGGCACGCCATGAGTTGTCTCGACAACTGCCCGAAGAGCGCCGTGCTGCGAGTGGCAGGTCTGTTGCATGACGTCGGCAAGCCGCGCACGCGCGAGCACAGCGAGAAAACCAACGACTACACCTTCTACGAGCACGAGCGGGTCGGCGCGGAAATGGCAGACCCGATGCTCGATCGCTTGCGCTTCTCGAACGCCGAACGCGAACGGATCGTCGGTCTCGTGCGGCACCACCTGATTTGCTACGAAGAATCTTGGAGTGACGCCGCAGTGCGCCGCTGGGTTCGCCGGGTTTCACCGGAGCTCTTGGAGGACCTGTACTTGCTCAACGAAGCCGACGTGTCGGCGAAAGGGCGCGATGCGTCCGAAGATCTCGAAAACCTCGAACGGCTCAAGGCTCGCGTCGAAGCCGAAATCGCCAAAGGCGCGGCGCTCACCGTGCGAGATCTCGAGGTCAGCGGACGGGACCTCATGGCGGAAGTGGGCTTGAGCCCCGGCCCTGTCATTGGACGGGTTCTTCGAGGCTTGCTCGAAGAAGTCATCGAGAATCCGGAAGCGAACGAAAGAACGGCGCTGCTCGAGCGAGCCCAGGTGCTCGCGGCCGAAGAGTGTTCAACCGACTGAACATCGTTCAAACGATTGCACATGCGAGTGTTCAAGAACTTGAACACTCGATCGCCTGGCCGGGCGCGGAACATCCCGTTCGCTAGAGGAAAACAGAGCGTTTCCCGAAGGCGAACCGCATGGCACGCGGCGTGCTCTAGCCACTGGTAGCTCGCGGGCCCAGGACTGGCTCGGCAGTGCTTCGTAGGAAAAACCTGACAGGCGGCGAGAGCCGACATCAATCGCAAAGGTGTAAATAACAATGGCTTCTAGCGATTGCGCTGAGTCTCATGATTTTGATGTAGCGCTCGAGCCCGACGATGTCCGACCATGGGACTCGGTGGCAGGGGACGCGCGCTCGCTTTGGCGAGCACTCATGGCGGGGGAGTGGATCGTCGAACATCGTTTCGACGACGCCGGGAGGCGCCACCTCGTGCTCACCCGAGCGACGGGCACGAAGAACGCGATAACGTCACGAGAGAAGCAGGTCGTCGCGCTCACCGCCAAGGGTCTCGGCGTGACGCAGGTGGCGACCGAGCTCGGGTTGTCTCCGTCCACGGTTTCTCACTATCGCCGCCGCGCAATGGCGAAACTGGGTGCGAACAGCCACCCCGAGCTCGTGCGCATGTTCGGAATCTGAGCCCAGGGCGCCGTCGTGGCCACGAAAAAACGACGGCGTCGCGGTGGGCGTTCAAGACGTGAAGGGAAACCAATGGACCACAATCAACTTTCATCCGCGGCCACGGACAGCGCCGACCTCATGCCGCCGCGCGGGTTGTCGGCGACGCGTTTCAAGGTAGGGACCCAAGACGTCGCCGTGTTGAGCTTCCCGGTGCCGGAGTACCAGCTGCCGGATTCGCTGACCAATGCCGAGCGCGATGTCGTCGACATGTTGCTCCGTGGCCATTCGAACGCAGAGATCGGCGAGCACCGTGGCACCAGTGTCCGTACCGTGGCGAATCAAGTGGCCGCGGTCTTTCGGAAGCTGGGGGTCACCTCGCGCGCCGCGCTGATGGCCAAGCTCGGGCGCTGACCGCCGAGTTACTCCTCTGGATCCGTGATTGCTTACAAAACTACGGCGGCCCCTCCGGGGCGAGGCCGCCGAATTTTGACGGCCAAGGCACAGATCTGATCCGTGTCCCGGTTCTTTCCAGAGTGTGGTGGACTCCTGGTCCACCACGCTACCAGGGAAGCTCGGCGCCTTCGAAGTCTCGATACTGACCGGTCGTCTCGATGCTCAGAGCGGCGATTTGCTCGAGCAGTCCTCGCACCGACGTCTCGGCGGAAACGGGCCCTTGATGGGCGTTCATGTCCGTGGCGACGAAACCCGGGTGGAGCATCGCGACGGCGACGCCTCGGGGTTCGAGGTCGCGAGCTAGCGAGCGGCCGCATTGGTTCACGGCGGCTTTGCTCATTCGATAGCCATAGAGCCCGCCGTTGTTGTTCTCGATGGACGCGAGTTGGCTGGTGATGATGACGATTTTCGACCCTTCGCCCAACTTGTCGACCAGCGCAGCGACGACGCGCAAGGGTCCGAGAGCGTTCACTTCGATTTGCTTCTGCACCTTTTCGATCGACAGATCGAAGATCACGTCGAGATTCATGACTCCGGCGTTGAGCACGAGCAGATCGATCTTCGGTGCGCCCAGCTTCTTGCCGAATTCGGCGACGGAGGTGTTGCTGGCGACGTCTACACCAGTCTCCACTCTAACCGGAGGAGTGCCGGTCTCGAGCTCATCGAGCGAATCCGAACTCGAGCGGCAGGTGGCGATGACGTCCAGACCCTTGGCCTGAAGTTGTCGAACCAACTCCAGACCGATTCCGCGGTTGGCACCCGTGACGAGAGCAGTAGACATGAACCTCCGGGGCGACGGGCATGGCTGGTCCGATCGCCGCCTGCGGAGCGTAACACCTGCTAGGCTCCGCGACCGATGCGCGCGCTCCTCTACGCGCTGTTCTTCGTTTCGGGCGCTCTCGGCCTCGTCTACGAGCTGTTGTGGTTGCGACTGTTCAGCGGTTTCTTCGGCGTGACCCTGCACGCCACGACCGCGGTCATCGCCGCGTTTCTCGGGGGTCTCGCTCTTGGCGCCTGGCGGATGGGACGTCGCGCCCCGTCTGCCTCGCCGCTTCGAACCTATGCATGGCTCGAGGTCGGCATCGGAGTGAGCGCGCTCGCCGTGCCGTTCTTGGTCCACTGGGTCGGACGCCACTACGCGGCCTTCGGTTTTCTGGGTGAAGGCGCGGCGGGCACGGCGGTCCGGTTTGCCATCGCCGCCGGGGTGTTGCTCGTTCCGACGACGTTGATGGGCGCGACCCTCCCGGTGCTGGCCCGCTGCCTGTCACGTCGCGTGGAGGACGCCGGAGCAATCGTCGGCAGACTCTACGCCGTCAACACGTTCGGCGCCGTCGCCGGCGTGCTCGTGGCCACTCTCGTCACGGTGCCGAAAGTCGGGATCAACAAGACCCACCTCGCCGCGGTCTTGCTCAACTTGTCAGTCGGTGCAGTCGCCCTCTGGGCGTCGAAGCGCCAGAAGTCATCGCCGGAGAAAGCGGCCGTCGCCGCGAGCTCGCTGGTGCCGCGACCCGCAAAGATAGCGGCAGTGGTTGTCGCCGCGTCGGGATTCGCGGCGCTCTCGGCTCAAGTCGTTTGGTTTCGGGTCGTCGCCGTCATCACCGAGGACACCGTCTACGCCTTCGGCGTCACGCTGGCTGCGTTTCTCGCGGGCATCGGGCTCGGCGCCGAGGTTCTGTCGCGTCAGGCTGCCCGGGCCAAGCAGTTGTGGGCGTGGCTCGGCGCTGCTCAAGTCAGCATCGGCTGTTACCTCGTGGTCAGCCCGACATTGTTCCGGATGCTGCAAGAGCACCTCGGTTCGGAAATCGGAAATACGTGGGCGGCGTCCGCGCTTTTGGTGCCTTTCGGCCTGGCGAGCCTGACGATGTACCTTCCGACCTTCCTGATGGGGGCGACCTTGCCGCTGGCCGTCCAGATCGCGGCTCGAGCGGAAAGCGATGTTGCCCGAGCCACTGGACGCATCTACGCGTGCAACACCGTCGGTGCGATCGTGGGCGTCTTGTTCGCCGGCCTCGTGGCGATTCCGTTTTGGGGGTTGCGGGGCGCGGTGGTCGTCGCCGCGCTGACGAGTGGCGCGGCGTCTTTGCTCGCCTATCGAGAAAACGGCAAGAGTGAGCTGCCGTCGCTCGCGGGATGGGCGAAATACCTCTTTCTGCCGGGGATCGCGGTTGGCGCGTTCGTGCTTTCCACGGGCGCGTCGCAGCCGTTCTTCCGCTCGCCTCCGAGCTCGAAAGCCGTGGTCTTCGAGCGAGAGGACTCGATCGGCCTCGTCGAAGTGTTTCGCGAGCAAAGCGGGATTCTCACGCTGATGAGCGACCGCACCCACCTCTGGGGCAGCACCGCGCCGCGCATGGTGCAGTCGATGCGTCTCCAGGGCTACATGCCGCTCCTTTTGCATCCGAGCCCAAAACGGGTTCTCGAAGTCGGGTTGGGCACCGGCGTGCAACTCGGCCCAGCGGCGATCTACGACGCGGTCGAGCATGTGCAGGTCGTCGAGATCTCTGGGGCCATGGTGAAGGCGGCACGCCATTTTTCCGCGGAGAGCTCGGGCGTCCTCGATTCTCCGAAGACGAACGTCGCGATCGCCGATGGGCGCCACTTTCTGCGCACCAGCCGAGACCTCTACGACGTCATCGTGCTCGGGCTCTTCGTTCCGTATCGGCCATCCGCGGGATACCTCTTCACGCGCGAAATGTACGCGACCGCGCGTGCTCGCCTCGAGGACGGCGGGCTGCTCGTTCATTGGCTCCCGCTCGACCAATTGTCGCCGGAGTCCCTGTGCAGCGTGATGGTGACGTTCCTCGCAGTCTTTCCAGACGCGCACCTCTGGGAGAAGGGACAATACGTCGCGCTCATCGGCCCCAAGGAGCAGTTTCGCGTCGACTACGCGCACTTTGCGTCCTCGTTTCGGAACGAATCGATCCTCCCGGACCTCGAGAAGTGGGAACTCACCGATCCGTTGTCGTTTCTCGCGTCGGCGCTCATGGGACCCGAAGCCGCGGCGAAGCTCTGCGCAGGAGCTCCACAAAACACCGAAGACGATTTGCGTATCGAGTTCAGTCGTTTCGACGTCGCGTCGACCCGAGGCAAGAAGCGCTATCGGCACGCGGTGGCGAACTTGTCGGCGCTGCTCGGCGCTCGTTCGTTCGTGGTCGACCGGTTCGACCGGATGGACGCCCGAGGGTCATTTGTTCTCGGCAAGTATCAAGAAGCTCGTCGAGTCGCCCTCGAGGGCGTGTTGGCCCAGACGCAAGGCGAGCACGCTGAGGCCTACCGAAGATTTAGGATGGCGCTCAAAATCAACTCTCGCGATGCGATCGCAGTCTCGGAGATCGGCAAGTACCACGCCATCACCGACGCCCTCGAGAAGAAGGCGGCGGAGAAGAAGAGCGCGGCGGAGAAAAAGTGAGCTGATCAGATCTTCGGGATCCTCAGGTTCTTGCTGATCATCGCCGTTCCGCTCAACAGGTAAATCAACACCAGCGGATGTAAGCGCCAGGGGCCGAGCTCGACCGAGCCCAGCGGGAGATCCGCATGCACGAGATCCTTCCAGAGAAGGACCGCTAGTCCGGCGACGAGAACGAGACTCGTCGGGATCGGCGTGCCCTCGAAGTATCTGACCTTGCCGGACTCGTCGGCGAGCTCGTCGGCGGTGGCGTTGAACCGCGCGAGCCGGCTCAGGCCGCAGGCAACGAAGTAGATGAGCACCGCGGCGTCCCAACCCCCGCGCATGCCCACGGCGAACGCCAAAGCTGCGGGCGCGAGGCCGAAGCTGATGAGGTCAGCCAGCGAGTCGAGCTGGGGCCCGAGAGCAGATCCCCCGCGCCACCTGGCGACGCGCCCGTCGAGAAAGTCGAAGAGCAGCGAGAGAGGAAGAAGCGCGAACGCGATCCAGAGGAAGCGTTCTTCGGCTCCCACGAGATACTGCATCACCGCAAGCACCGATCCGGTGCCGGTGAAGCCGTTCGCGAGCGTGATGAAGTCCGCGGGTGCAAAATCCCGCAGCATCGTGAAGTGTCGACGCCGCTTCCCGCCCATGGATGCGGGAGCCTAGCTTCGTGGGGCCGGAGAGCCTATTGACAGCGCGGGTCCGCGTCCTGGACCGTGCGAATGAGGTCGGTGGTGAGCCCGAGCGGGATGCAGCCGTGGCCCTCTTCGCAGACGAAGTCCCATTGGGGCTCCGCTCCCGCGTGACACGTGGCGCAACTGATCCCACCAATGTCACCGGTGATTTCGGTCGTGCCGCGCTCGTTGATGGTCGTACCGGCAGCGTCCACTCCGAGCTTGAAAAACTCCCAATCCTTCGTCTCGGGGCTGAAGCCAGCGCCGCGCTTGATCATGGCTTCCTGCGGCACCAGCTGAATGATCGTGCCGGGGGGATACACGCCGCCGGTGGGTGAGTTGGCGACGGCCAGGGTCTCGTCTTCGAGTCCGAGCTTGTTGGTGATGAAGAAGCGTCGTACGGGCGTCCAATCCTTCAGGCACTCGAAGTCGGCGGCGGTCGCGTCGAAGTCCGCGGCCGCGCTACCCCCGACGCCGGCCGAGCCACCGGATCCCGTGGCGCCCGCCGATCCACCGGTAGAAGTAGATCCGCCCGTGGAGGGAGAGCCAGCGGCTCCGGCGTTGTCGTCTCCGGAAGAATCGCTACAGCCGATCGTTGCCGCGCCGAAGGGTGCCGCGCCGAAGAGTGCCGCGCCGAGAATCCAGGTCGATGAAGTCATGGTTGATTATCGCACTACGCGGACGAGCACGAGCGAGTTTCGGGGGGACAACCGTGTCTTACTTCACGCACTCCGACTCGACGGCGCGACAACGGCGAAACTTGGTGCAGGCTTCGGCGCCCCGACAATCAGCGCTCGAGCCGACCCGACAGACGCCTTGCGGTAGTCCGAGGTTCTGGTCCGTCTCCACAAATGTGCACTGACCTTTGACACGGCAGGCGCGTGTCTTCTTGCAGTCGTCGGAGCCCGTCAGACGGCACTGCCCCTTCGAATACGTGCAGTAACCTTGCTCCTGGCAAATCCGTCCCCGCGCGCAGTCTTCGGTCGACGAGATGACGCACTGGTCTCCCCGCACCGAGCACTTGCCGAACAGCTCGCACCCCGGCGCCTTGGCGCAATCGTCCGCGCGCGGCACGCATTGCCCGCCTTCGGCGGTACAGCGACCGTCCTTCTTGCAGCCTTCGGTGGACGTGCAGTCCGCGTTGGTGACGGCGGCGCAGCGCCCTTCTGTCGCCGAGCAGTAGCCGTGGGTGCCGCATTCGATCGACGCTTTGCAGGCCGCATCGGACGACACGCAGGCCTGCCCTTCGAGCACACACTGGCCTCGGAAGACGCACCCCTCCGAACGCTTGCAAGCGTTGCCCGAAGTGGCGTAACAGACTCCTTCTCCCTTGCCGGTGCACTTGCCCTCGGTCTTGCAGACCGGGCGGCACCACTTGGCGTTTTTCTCCTCGCATCCCAAGCAGCCCAGGACGAACAGGATGAGCAGGACCCAGCGCACTGCGCGAGCGTAGCCGGAAGGCCCCGGAGACCCCAGGTGATAGATTCGCCATGATGAAAACTCGCCCCCCGCGCATCGATGGGTTCGATTTGCGCCCCGGCCGGGTGCTCGCGCGCAAGTACGAGGTGATCGAGCTCCTCGGCGGAGGTTGGGAAGGCGAAGTCTACCGCGTGCGAGAGCTGACGACTGGGATCGATCGCGCGGCGAAGTTCTTCTTCCCGCAGCGAAATCCGCGCGACAAGGCGGTGAAGTTCTACGCGAAGAAGCTCCACAAGCTCCGCGATTGCCCCATCCTGATTCAGTACATCACGCAGGATCGGATCACCGTGCGCACCTGGCCGGTAACGTTTCTCGTCTCCGAGTACGTCGAGGGCGAGATGCTCCGGGATTTCTTGGATAGGCAGCCCGGCAAGCGCTTGCTGACGTTCGAGGCGCTACATTTACTGCAAGCGCTGACCATCGGCGTGGAGCAGATCCACTCCTTCAACGAGTATCACGGTGACTTGCACACGGGGAACGTGATGGTTCGGAGACGAGGACTCGGTTTCGACGTTCGCTTGGTGGATCTCTATCATTGGAGCGCGCCGAAACCGGAGCAGGTCCAAGGAGACGTCGTCGGTCTCATCGAAGTGCTGTACGAAGCGGTGGGCGGCCGAGCCCGCTACGCCAAGCAGCCGCCGGAAATCAAAAACATCGTGCGCGGGCTTCGCACTTCGCTCATTCGGCAGCGGTTCAGAAGCGCTAGCCAGCTGCGGGATCACCTCGAGAACCTGCAGTGGGAGAGCCGTCCCGCCCGACGCAGCTAGCGAGAAACTCGCGGCGCACCCCTTCGGCTCAGGTCGGCGAGCTCCAACCGCGATAGAGAATGAACGTCACGTCGTCGACTTTCGACGGCTTGCCTTCCTCCGGCTCGAGCATTCTCGATAGACAAGTTTCGGCGAGCTTCGCTGCGGCCTCGTCGAGCGGACCGCTCTGCACCAAGGCGACGATCTCGTCGACATGCACGTTGTCGAACAGCCCGTCGGTGCCGAGCACGACGGTGTCGCGTTCGTCGAGCGCGAGTACGGCACCGACCTCGACCCGCATGTCCTCGGCGCCGACGAAGTTCGAGACGACGTTGAGCTCGTCGTGGTGCAGCGCTTCTGATTCGTCGATGAGCCCCGCCTCGACGCCATAGCCGACCGGGGAGTGCGACACCGTCGTCAGCTTCCGCTTGCCCCGCTGGCCGACCACCAGAATCGTCGAGTCACCCACGTGGTAGGGCCTCACGCTGCCGTCGTCCACCTCGAGGGCTGCCAAGGTGGTGGCAGCGCCGACTTTGAGAGCGCGGATCTCCTCGTTGGCGTGCTCGATGCCGTCGAGGATCGCCACGCGCAGGGCCTCGTCCTCGCTCGCACGTTTCACGGTGTTCGCGACTTGCTCGACGGCGATGCGCGACGCCTCTTCTCCCGACGGGGGCCCGCCCGCTCCGTCCGCCACGGCGAGAAGCAGCCGACCGGCCGACGCGGGCACGACGGCGGCCGAGTCCTCGTTGGGTCCCGTGCCCCCCGGACAGGCTGCGGAAAATACGACGGCCACGGCGGGGTCCAACCCGATCAGGACCGGGATCTCGTGCCGCGCGTCGATGAACAGTCGTGGATCGGTCAGTTCTGGCGTCACGCTCCGCGCCCATATTGGCCCAGGCCGCCATGCCGACCAAGAGGTCGGTAACCGTTCGCCCTAAGCCCGCGTATTTGGTGCCACTTGGATCCGCTCCCCGCCATCGCTACCACCTAGGCACCCAATGACTCTCGCCAAACTCCACACCAACGAGAAAATCCAGATTGCCGCTTGGAGCGAGCTCGAAGATCGAAAACCGGCGTACGCGCTCGCCGGCGAGGTCGATCTGGTCGTCATCCGGCTGGGGGAGCACGTGTCCGTGTTGTACGGCCGCTGTTTGCATCGGGGCGCCCTGCTTTCGGACGGTCATGTCGACGGAGACAATCTCATCTGCGGTGTCCACGGGTGGGACTATCGAGTCGATGATGGCGTGAGCGAGTACAAGAACTCCGAAGCGCTTCACAAGTTCGAGGCCGTCGTCGACCAGGACGCCGACGCCGTCTACGTGAGCGAAGCCGAGATCCGGGCGTTCGAAAAAGCGCACCCTCAACCCTACCAACGCGACGAGTACTTGGGACTCTACGCCGACGTGCACGGGACGCCGGTGGAGGACCAGAACGGCTACATCCAAACGCTCGCGAAGAGCGGTCTCGAGAAAGTCGGACACCACGGGCCGATGAGCGCGATGGGCGTGCCGCGGCCAGAACTCCCGAAGTGGGATCAGCTTCAGATCCTGACGGCTCAGCTCGCCACCAAACCGTTGCTCGACGACGCCGACGTCGGCACCAAGGTCATCATCGGTCCGGCGGCGAAAAAGCCGCTCGCTCTCGACATCCCGGTCTTCGTCAGCGACATGAGCTTCGGCGCGCTGAGCCACGAAGCAAAAGTCGCGCTCGCCAAAGGCGCGGAGCTTGCCGGGACGGGCATTTGTTCCGGCGAGGGCGGCATGCTGCCGGCCGAGCAGGAGGCAAACTCGAAGTATTTCTACGAGCTCGCTTCGGCGCGTTTCGGCTGGGGGCTCGACAAGGTCAAGAAGTGCCAGGCCTTTCACTTCAAGGGAGGGCAGGGCGCCAAGACCGGCACGGGCGGACACCTGCCCGGCGACAAGGTGCGCGGCGAAATCGCTCAGGTTCGCAACTTGAAGCCCGGTACGCCGGCCATCAGCCCGGCGACTTTCCCGGACCTTCATTCAGCCGCGGATTTCAGAAAAGTCGCTGACGAAGTTCGAGAGGTGGCGGGCGGCATTCCGATCGGGTTCAAGATCAGCGCCCAACACATCGAGGCGGACATCGATTTCGCGCTCGAGGTGGGCTCGGACTACATCATCATCGACGGTCGCGGAGGCGCGACGGGCGCGGCGCCGAACATTTTCAAGAACAACATTTCCGTACCCACCATCCCGGCATTGGTCCGGGCGCGCCGCCATCTCGACAAGCGCGGAAAGGGCGACGTGTCGCTGGTCGCCACCGGCGGGCTTCGTACCGAGAGCGATTTCGTCAAGGCGCTGGCCCTCGGGGCGGACGCGGTTGCGGTCGCCAACTCGGCGATTCAAGCGATTGGGTGCCTCGGCATGCGGGCTTGCCACACGAACAATTGTCCAGTGGGCATCGCGACTCAAAAGGAGCATTTGCGAAAGCGTCTCGTCGTCGACGAGTCGGCCAAGCGGCTTGGGCGATATCTCACGGCCACGACCGACCTGATGAAGATTCTCGCGCGTGCCTGCGGCTACAACGATCTGAGCCAATTTTCGCCCAGCGATCTGACGACATGGGACCGAGACATGGCGTACCTGACCGGCGTGGCGTACGCCGGTGTCGTCCCCCTTTGACCCCACTGGAGCCACCGAATGATAGGCAGTTTCGAGAACGCCGTATCGGCTTGGACGGATCTCGGCGACGTGTCGCCGAAACAACTGGTGGACGCGCGGCTACAAGCCCACTGGGCCGCGCAGGTCGTCGCGGCATTCGGTTCGACCCACGTCGAGAAACGTGACGATGACAGCCATTCGAATCTGGGTCTGACCGCTGGCGGTCTGCTGGCGAGCCACGCGGCGGGAGGTGTGCGGGCGGCGATTCGAGTTCGGGACCTGACGCTCGTGCTGGTCACTGCCGAGCCCTCGGTCGAGGAGCTGCCGCTGTCCGGCAAGACGCTCGACGCGGCCATGTCGTGGCTCGGCGAGCGCGCCGGGGCACATCTGAAGTCGCCGAAACCACTCGCTCGACCCACCCACGACCTGCCCGCGCACGCCGTTGGAGACGGCGCCGAGTTCGACGCGGATCCGAAGGCGCTTTTGGAGCTCGCCGCCTGGTACGGCAATGCCGACCGTTTGATCGGTGCCGTGCGAGAGGAGCACGAGCACGCGTCGGAAGTGCGCTGCTGGCCGCATCACTTCGACATTGCGACGCTCGTTTCCATCGATCCGAGCGAGACCGGCGAGAACGCGCGAAGCATCGGCGTCGGAATGACCCCCGGGGATGGCGGGTATTCAGAGCCCTACTTCTACGTGACGCCGTGGCCTTATCCGAAAGCTGCGTCTCCGCCCGACCTCGACGGCGGCGGCGCTTGGCATACGGAAGGGTGGTTTGGCGCAGTTCTCACCGCGAGTCGGTTGCTCGAAGCTGAAGATCCAGCTACCCGCGCCGTCGCTTTTTTGCGCTCGGCACTTCGTGAATCTCTCCGCCTCGTCGCCCTCTGAGGAATCGCCCATGCCCAACGACGCTGAAGAAAAAACCTGGCTGAAGGTGCTGGAGCCGGACGAGCTGCTCGACGGTCGAGTCAAGTCGGTGACCTGTCGGCACCTGACGATGTGCCTTTCACATTTCGAAGGGAAGTACGCCGCGCTCGACAACCGTTGTCCGCACCAGGGCGGGCCCCTCGGCGAGGGCTCGATAGAAAACGGCTGGATACGTTGTCCCTGGCACGGCTGGGATTTTCACCCGCTCACCGGGAAGCCGCCCGGCGGCTACGACGACGGCATCGAGACCTTCGAGACGGACGTTCGGGACGACGGCGTCTACGTGGCGTTCCCCGCCGAAAAGCCGCGCGTGCGCACGGTCACCGACGTCATGGCCGAGACGATGGTGAACTGGGGAGTCCGGTGGGTGTTCGGCATGGTCGGGCACTCGAACCTGGGCCTTGCAGACGCTCTTCGCGTTCAGGAGAGAGATGGCAAGCTCCGGTACGTCGGCATTCGACACGAGGGCGCAGCGGCCTTTGCGTGCTCGGCCTACGGGAAGCTCACGGGTCGGCCCGCCGCCTGCCTCACGATCGCGGGGCCGGGGGCGACGAACCTCTTGACCGGACTATGGGACGCGAACGTGGACCAAGCGCCCGTGCTGGCCCTGACGGGCCAGGTGGACACGCAGGTGCTCGGAGCTGGAGCGTTTCAGGAGGTCGATCTCGCGGCCGCCTTCGGCAAAGTGGCCCAGTGGTCTCAGCCCGTTCTGCACACGAGCAAGCACGCGGAGCTCGTGAATCTCGCCTGCAAGAGCGCCATCCTTCATCGCGGCGTTTCCCATCTGATTTTTCCCGATGAAGTGCAGACCATTGCTGCCGCGGATGGCGCAAAAGCCGGTGGCCCAGAAGGAAGACTGCCTTCACGAGACATCGCCCCGCCCGCGGAGTCCCTCGAACGAGCCGTCGCGGCGATCGATGCGGCGAAGCGGCCGGCCATCATCGTCGGGCACGGTGCGAGATTCGACATGCCGGCGATCACGGCGTTCGCCGAGGCGCTCGGCGCGCCGGTGATCACGACCTTCAAGGCCAAAGGGCTCATCGCCGACGACCATCCGCTCGGGTGCGGAGTGCTCGGCAGAAGCGGCACTCCCATCGCCAGCTGGGTCATGAACGAGTCCGACCTCCTCGTCGTGTTCGGCGCGAGCTTCAGCAATCACACGGGCATCGACCGCAAGAAGCCCATCGTTCAGGTCGACTTCGACCCGATGATGCTCGGCAAGTTCCACAGCGTCACCGTGCCGGTCTTGGGCGAAGTCGGAGTCACCGCGAGCTTGCTCACCGAACGATGCTCGCGCGACGGCAAGACCGACGTGCAACCGGAAGTCGCCGAGCGCTGGAAGATCTGGCGAGCCGAAAAGAAGAAGCGTCGCCAAGAAGACATGGGCAAAGGCATCGACTCGGCGTCGGTTTTCCACGCCTTGACCCGGGCTGTTCCCGAGGACGCGATCATGTGCGTCGACGTCGGCAACAACACGTACTCCTTTGGTCGCTACTTCGAGTGCAAGAGGCAGTCGGTATTGATGTCCGGCTACCTCGGCTCCATCGGGTTTTCTTTTCCGGCGGCGATGGGGGCTTGGGCGGCCTCTCAGGAAGACGACCCCCGGTTCGCCGGACGCCAGGTGGTGAGCGTTTCCGGAGACGGTGGATTCGGCCAGTACATGGGCGAGATCACGACCGCCGTGAAGTACGGGATGAACATCACGCACGTGCTGCTCAACAACTCCGAACTCGGCAAGATCAGCAAAGAGCAACGGGCCGCGGACTTCGACGTCTGGCAGACCTCGCTTCACAATCCGAGCTTCAGCGCGTTTGCGAAGATCTGCGGCGCCAAGGGCTGGCTCGTCAAGAGACGAGAGGATCTCGACGCGGCGCTCGCCGCCGCCTTGTCGCATGATGGCCCCGCGTTGGTCGAGATCCTGACCGACGCCGGCCTGATCTGAGAGGGCGGCGGGTGAGAGGGCGGCGGGGGGCGCTGCGGGCGTTCAGTTACGGCAGACGCAGTCGAAGAAATTGAAGAGCGGGATGAACCGGCAGTCTCCGCTCGTGTAGGGAACACCGCTGTCGGGCACGTTGTCCGGACACAGGCAGTAGTCGTTGCAAGCCGCGTTGTCGCAGACCAACGCGGGGAAGTTCGGGGGGAAGCCGGGGTCTTGGCAGTAGCCGTTGTAGCAGGACGCTGTGATGAACCCGGGGCAGTTCGTATTCGGGCAACACGGCGTCAGCGGGGATCCGCCCGTCCCGCCGGTTCCGCCGCCCGTCCCACCGGTTCCGCCGCCGGTTCCGCCCGTGGCTATGCCGCCTGTGCCACCCGTGGCCACGCCGCCGGTACCACCGGTGGCCACACCGCCGGTGCCCGACACGCCACCGGTGCCCGAAGAACCGTCCATGGCCATGCCGCCGGAACCGCCCGTGTTTCCGCCGCCCGTTCCTGGCGCACCCCCCGTCCCCGGTGCACCTCCCGTTGCGCCCGCCCCGCTGGCGCCGCCCGCGCCGCCGGTCGCAGGGCCACCGCCGCTCGCGGTGCCACCGGAGCCCGTTCCTCCCATGGACGCTCCACCGCCCGTCGCGGACCCTCCGCCGGATCCGCCGCCACCACCGACTCCGCCGGTTGCGGGCGCGTCACTACGGCAACATGAGGCGCAATCGCTTGTCATCACGCCCGCGGGGCACAGTCCAGAGCCGTCGTCGCAGACCGCCGCCGGCCAGCTGTTGAGGATGCCGAGCTCCTCGCAGGTTCGTGTGCTCGACGTGTTGCCGCCGGATCCTGAGGACGCGTCTGCCGCGGCGCCCCCGCCAGCCCCGCCGAACGACGCTCCTCGGCCACTCGGCTCGCTGGCACAGGCCGCGAACACCGACGCGGCACCGATCCACAAAACGACCGCGCGTCGACGAGAGGCCGAGGTGCGTCGTTCAGTCGACATTGGTTCGTCCTAACCGCATGGTAGCACTTGTCAACTGATCGGTGCGTCGAGTCGCCCTGCTCGCGTTCCACTCGGGATCAGCGGCGTGAAATATGCTGCATCCCGCGCTCACCGCGTGGCCCCTTTGACGAACCGGCGCCACGCTTGCACTGACTTTTTGGCGAGCCCGCGGCTCGCACGACGGATTTTCCGCTCGTTCGCGTCGAGGTGGGCGAGCGTTTTTCCTCGTAGCTTTGCTTGGGCCGCGCTCGTCACGGCGGCGTGGGGATGGCCCTGACCGAGCTGAACCCCCACGTCGTAAAGCACCTCGCCGAGCTCGCCACTCGAGCGGAGCGTCTTTTCGATCGACAGCTCCTCGTAGTTCGGCAGCCACTCTTGCACCCAGAAGCGCTCACCATCCATCACGAACAAGCCGAGGTAGGGCGACTGAAAATGACCGAGATACTTGAACGCTTCGAGCACACGCGTGGGGTCTTTTCCACCGCGAATGCAGCTGACTCGGGCCAGGTCCTGGATGTGCTTGACCTCGAGGACGACGTCGTCCTCGTCCGAGTTGCTCGGACCGTCGACGACCGCGAGGTACTTCTCCGTCAAACTGCTCCCGATTCCCGCCTGAAATGAGCCAGTTCGTTTGACCACGAAGTTCTGGGGTTCGAGATTTTTTGCGTGCTCGATTCGCTCCGAGGCGTATCGCCGGAACGCCCCGAGAAAGGAGCGCTCGAGCTCGGATGGAAGGGGGGTCAACATCGCCGTCGCTTCCGAGATGAACTGCGGGCGAGTGCGCCGGAACCCCGCGCGTAGTCGGCTCGCTAGCACGGGTTCCGCTACCTCGATCTCCGGGTTCTTCAACGCCGAACGGTAGCCGCGGAAAAAGGAGTCGAGCAGTACCCGCCTCTGTTTGGTCCAGCCCTTCGCTCGCAGCGCCAAATCCACCGAGACCGCCAGCCGCACCAGGTCGATCTCCGGCGGGCCGACGGCGGAAACGTCGAAGTCCGTCAAACCCCGGCCCTGGTCCGTAACGGCGTACTGTTCGATGTGCGCGTCGCCATGCAGCTTGACCAAAGGCGCACCCTCGGCGAATTGCGCGCACGTCGCGTCGGCGAACTCCGTCGCGATGAATCGGAAGTAGTTGTGAGGCGACGCCCCGATGACACCGAGCAGCGCCCGGTGCCTCTCGACGTTCGGATCGTCGTCGTAGATTTCGAGCTGGGACCGAGGCGCGGAGCCCGGCGGGCCGTTGTGGCCCGCGCATGCTGCGGCGAGCACGATTGCCCCAATCGCCGCGCAGCCCACCGTCGCTCGGGCGAGGATCGCGCGTGGTGGGGCAAGAGCGGCTGGTGAAGCTTGGGTTCGTGTCATTGCCGAGAGCACAGCCCGACAGGGCGCTTTCAGCTTGATTGTGTGACGTCGGGCCCACCGCGTCACGCCCAGGCGTGGCGACTTCCTCGGGCTCGGGGCCTGCTACACTGCTTTCCTCCGTGCGTATCGCACTCATATATCCGCCGCCGTGGAAGATTGCGGCGGCCAGCGAGTCGCCGGACCCCGTGCATGGCCCGCCCCCGGGCTATCGCGCCGGCGACCTCGACCCCGACTTCTGGCAGGTCCCCTACGGCTTGCTGTCGCTCGGTGCGCAAGCGCTGCGTGCGGGACACCAAGTCAAGGTCGTCAATCTTTCCGCGTTCGAGTGGTCTCGCGTCGAACGAGTCATCGAAGGGCTCGACGCCGAGCTGTTCGGCATATCGTGTTGGACCGCGAACCGACGGGGCGTGGCGCTCGTCGCGAAGCTCATCAAGGAGAAGCGACAGGCAGCGCACGTGCTCGTCGGCGGACCTCACGCCACGCCTCTCGCCAAAGAGATGCTCGAACACCACGAGCACATCGACACGATTTCCCTCGGCGAGAGCGAAGAGCAGCTCATGGAGTTGATCTCGCGGCTGGAATCCGGCGCCTCCGTCCGCGGAATCGCTGGAACGGTGTATCGAGACGAGTTGGGCGTCGTGACGCGCGGACCGGAGCGTGCGGCGATTCACGAGCTCGATTCATTGGCTTCGCCGCACGACTACTTCTCCACGCACATCGTGATGACGAGTCGCGGCTGCCCGTGGGCTTGCACGTTTTGTGGCGCAGAGACCACCTGGGGTCGTGGTTTTCGCGGCCAATCGGTGGCGTATGTGCTGGACGCGCTAGAAGCCGCGCTCGAACGCATTCCCGTTCGAATGATTCAGATCAAAGACGACACCTTCACCACGAACAAGAAGCGGGTCATCGAGCTCTGTCGAGGCATACGAGAGCGCAAGCTCGACTTCCTCTGGAGTTGCGACACGCGGGTGGACGTGTTGAGCGACGAGTTGCTGTACGAGATGCGGCTAGCCGGCTGTCAGCGCATGAGCCTCGGTGTGGAGTCCGGCTCCGCGAAAATCCTGAAGGCCATCGACAAAAAAATTACCGTAGACAAGATTCTCGAAAGCTCGGCTCTCGCCAAGAAGTACGGCATCCAGCTCCGCTTCTACATGATGCTCGGAAATCGCGGTGAGACCGAAGAGAGCTTCATGGAGACCTTGGCGTTTCTGAAAGCGGCGAAGCCGCACCAGTACATTTTCTCCTGTCTCTCGATCTACCCCGGTACTCGAGACTTCTACGAGGCGGAGAAACAAGGTCGCGTGAATCGCGAGATGTTCTTCACGGAAAATTTTCAGGAGCTCAAGACCCCGTTCGACGCCTCCGAGGACGATGCCAAGTTGATGAACGAGTGGTTCGAGAAGAACTGCGGCATGCGTGATTTCTATCGCGAAGGAGTCGACGAGTGCCTGGCGATAGTCGAGCGGCTTGGCGACTATCACGCCGCGCACATGGATCTCGGGGGCGCCTACTACCGCGAGGCTCAGATGGACCTGGCGGAGCAACACGTAAAAAAGGCTCTCGAGCTCGGCTACCCTCTGCCGGGGCTCGCCTACAACTACCTCGCTTGCATCGCTGCGAATCGGCGAAACCTCGACGCGCTGCAAGAGAATCTCAAGCGAGCTCTTCGCGAGGACCCGCAGCACTTCGTCGTCGCGCAAAACGCCGAAGCGGTGCGAACCTGGTTCTCGCAGGGTGGCCCGGTACAGAACCTGCCGCTCAATCTAGCGGCCCGTCACGAGTTTCAGGTCTTCGAGAGGACAAAACAGCCGGCGCTTCCCGGCGATCTGCCCGACGATTTCGAGATCTGGGCTGCGCCTCTGGCTGCTTCGGGCGGTCAACCCTCCGTTGGCGGCGACAACGACTCGGCCCAACCACGGACACGCTTGAAGGTCGTCTCGTCGCCATAAGCCAGCGCCGACCACATTACGCGCATCACCCCCATCATCGCGGTGATGTTGTCGCTCTTGACCACTTCGTTGAGGCTGGAGGCGACTTGCTCCGTCTGCCCGAGCATCTCCATGAGCGCGGTGCGCAGGCGGCCGGCGAGGGCAGGGCTGACCCAAGTTTCCC
The DNA here is from genome assembly GCA_029261965.1 of Polyangiaceae bacterium. Lineage (GTDB taxonomy): Bacteria > Myxococcota_A > Polyangia > Polyangiales > Polyangiaceae > JAJDAH01. The sequence continues at coordinate 2,038 of JAJDAH010000039.1, read as the reverse complement.
AGTCTTCCTGAAAGTCGTGGGCGCGGACCTCCCCGAGGCCGAGTTTTTCCGAGAGATTGGCGAGGTGACCCCACTTCGTCGGCGGGGTGCTCGCGTCGTACTCCTCACCCGACGCGATCCACGCATCGACGGCGAGGTCGGCATCCTCGACTTCGAGTTTGGTACCCACCTTCGGGCAGCGCTGAGCGAACTGCGCGATGACCGCCTTCGGGTCGTACGGAGGCGCGTCGCCGTCGGCTCCCGATGCGGTGTGTTTCTTCCACAGCGCGCCATCGTGCACCGCGTCGGCCAAGCAGATCCGCTGCTGTCGCGTTTCGTCCCACCCGAGTAAAGATGCCCAGAGCTGCTCGGCGCCGGGTTTGGTGAATCGCTGTCCAGAGGATTGCTGTCGAAGCTCTGCCTTCCCTTTGAGGGGGCGGGCTTGGCTCGTTTTGGCTCGTTTGGATTGCTGAGCGCGACGGAGTTTGCGATTTCGGGACACGTGGCCTCGCGGGGCATCGTAGCAGTCGTGGCGACGCGCTTGTGCCGGATGATCGCCCGCCCCACTGCCTGCCCGCGTCTCCCGCGGAATTCCCGAACTGTGCGACAATGCGTGCCGCGCGAATTCCCTTCGCGACTTTCGAGACGCGACACTAGGCTAGGTGAGAGTGGGTAAAGAAGGGCCATTCGAGGTCGGCGAGGTCGTCGCTGGCAAGTATCGGATCGAGCGCGTGCTGGGTGCGGGTGGGATGGGAGTTGTCGTCGCAGCGACCGACCAGACCCTCGACCGGCTCGTGGCCATCAAGTTCCTGCTGCCGGATTGGGCGGCTCAACCCATCGCGGCGCAACGCTTCACCCGCGAGGCGCGGGCGGCGGCGAAGATCCAGAGCGAGCACGTCGCGCGCGTCATAGACGTGAGCACACTCGAAAACGGCTCCCCCTACATGGTGATGGAGCACCTCGAGGGTGGCGACCTGGCACAAGAGCTTCGATCGAAAGGGCAGTTGCCGATCGAGGACGCGGTCATGTACGTGCTCGAGGCGTGCGAAGCGATCGCCGAAGCCCACGTGGCGGGCATCGTCCACCGCGACCTCAAGCCAGCGAACCTCTTTCTAGCCGAGCGCGCGGACGGCACTCGGACCGTGAAGGTGTTGGACTTCGGGATTTCGAAGTCGACCGGCGCCACCGAGCCGGCGCTCACGAAAACCGGCGGCATGATGGGCTCTCCGCTCTACATGTCGCCAGAGCAAATGCGTTCGTCGAAGGACGTCGACCACCGGACGGACATTTGGTCTCTCGGCGCCATCCTGCACGAGCTGCTCACCGCAAGTCCTCCGTTCAATGCGGACTCGATGAGCGGGCTCGTCGCCGCGGTACTCGAAAAAAAGCCGGCCCCGATTCGCGAAGCTCGTCCCGATGTCCCGGTCGAGCTCGAGAACGTCTTGGACGACGCCCTCAACAAAGATCGCGAGCACCGGCACCAGAACGTGAGTGAGCTCGCCCAGGCGCTGGCTCCGTTCGGTCCTGCGGCCGCTCGGGTTTCGCTCGAACGGATCCAGCGAGTGCTCGAACGCGGTGGGTTGCTTGCCACGCCGTCCGCGCGCGTGGAGCCCGAGTCCAGCGCCTCCGCGAGCACGAACGCGAGCTGGGGCGGCACGGCGCCGGGAGAGCTCTCCCGAAAAAAAAGGCCGCGGACGACGATGTGGGCTGTGGCCGGGGTCGGCGGCGTCGCGGTCGTCGCGATTCTTTTCGTGGCGTTCGGGGGCGGCTCGTCGGACGTGACGGAGTCTGTGGGTTCTTCGTCCGCCGTCACTGCTGAGACGCTCGACGCGCCGGCGCAAGACCCCCGAGAGCACGCGCCCGCCGAGGAAGTGGCGCCGGTGGTCTCCGCCGCCGGCACGCTGCCGGACGCGGCTGCGGACCCGACGAGTCCAGTGCGTTCCGGAAAAGACGGGCCCTCCGGCGAGCGAAAACCCACCTCTCCGAAACCCGCGGCCCCAAAACCAGTCGCTGGCAAGCCGATCGTGCGGAAGCCTCCGGCACCCGCACCCGCACCCGA